>JANOIQ010000356.1:0-43315 GCA_031407835.1 Chitinophagaceae bacterium | reverse complement strand
CGCATTCTTTAAAGCATTGTCTGCTTTATCACTCTTGCCTTCTTCAATATCTCTTATCTCTTGGCGTATGTTCAGTAAGGCATCGCAGAAACGATCCAGTTCAGCTTTGTCTTCGCTTTCTGTTGGTTCTATCATGATGGTTCCTGCAACAGGGAAGCTCATGGTAGGAGCGTGAAAGCCATAATCCATCAAACGCTTGGCGACATCTTCTGCTTCAATACCAGCAGTTTGTTTAAACGGACGAAGCTCTACAATAAATTCATGTGCACATGTTCCGTTAGCGCCTGTATACAGAATATCAAAATCTTTTTCCAGTCTTGCCTTCATATAGTTGGCATTGAGAATAGCATACTCTGTTGCTTTCTTCAAACCATCAGCACCCAGCAAACGGATATAAGCGTAGCTGATCAGCAGGATGGAAGCAGAGCCATAAGGAGCTGCACTAACGGCACCTCGACTACGCTCGGTGCCTGTACCTGATCCTTCGACTTCGCTCAGGATTGTATGCCCGGGTAAATGTTTCGCTAAATGCGCTTTCACACAAATTGGTCCCATGCCGGGGCCGCCACCTCCGTGTGGAATGGCAAATGTTTTATGCAGATTCAAATGACAAACATCGGCTCCAATTAATCCGGGTGATGTTAATCCAACCTGTGCATTCATGTTGGCACCATCCATGTACACCTGTCCGCCATGCTCATGAACAATTGCACAAATGTCTTTTACAGTCTCTTCAAAAATGCCGAAGGTGCTTGGATAAGTAATCATTGTTCCGGCAAGATTGGCGCTATGCTGTTCAGCTTTTGCTTTAAAGTCGGCCACATCAATGTATCCATTCTCCAAGGCTTTTACCACCACCACTTTCATTCCTGCCATTACAGCACTTGCCGGATTTGTTCCATGTGCAGAAACGGGAATAAGAATGATATTACGGTGTGCATCGCCGTTAGCCAGGTGATAACTGCGGATAGATAATAATCCTGCATATTCACCCTGTGCTCCACTATTCGGTTGCAGGCTGCAGGCATCAAAGCCGGTGATCTCAGAAAGATAGGCTGATAATTCATCAATGATTTGCTGATAACCTGCTGTTTGATTGGCAGGAGTAAAGGGATGAATCCTGCTCCAGTGTGCCCAGCTCAATGGCATCATTTGCGTAGCTGCATTCAGTTTCATGGTACAGCTGCCCAATGAAATCATCGAAGTATTTAACGACAGATCTTTATTCTCCAGTTGTTTCATGTAACGCATCATCTGGCTTTCGCTGTGATGTGTATTGAAATTGGGATGCGTTAAAAATGTACTTATTCTTGTTAATTCAGAAGGTATATGCTGTAAGGATGCATTTTCAGGAATTACAAAATCAACCGGGTCAACATCATTCACAAAACAATTAATCAGATCAAACAGGTCTTCCACATTGGTTGTTTCATCGAGTGAAATGCCAATGAGTTCATTACTGATATAACGGAGATTGATTTCCTGGCGCTCTGCTTTTGTTTTAATGGAAGTAATATCTTTTACTTTCACAGCAATAGTATCAAAGAAGGCATCACTTACCAGTTCAAATCCTTTTTCTTTGATAGCATCGGCAGCTGTTTGTGCTAATAAGGCAACACGTGATGCAATTGCTTTTAATCCTTCCGGTCCGTGATACACCGCATACATAGCAGCCATGTTTGCTAACAATGCCTGTGCAGTGCAAATATTAGACGTTGCTTTTTCACGTTTGATGTGTTGCTCCCTTGTTTGCAAAGCCATTCGTAATGCACGGTTGTTTTGCGCATCAATACTTACACCAATGATACGTCCGGGGATGGATCGTTTGAATTCATCTTTCGTTGTAAAAAAAGCAGCATGCGGTCCGCCATAACCGAGCGGAACACCAAAACGTTGTGCAGAACCAAAAGCAACATCAGCACCCAATTCACCGGGAGGAGTTAACAGGGTTAATGCGAGTAAGTCTGTTGCCATGGCTACAAAACCACCAGCTCCCTGTACTTTCTGAATAAATGAGCGGTAATCCTCAACCGAACCGATATTGTTGGGGTATTGAACCAATGCACCAAAATATGTATTATCGATGGCTGCTGTTTTATAATCACCAAAAACCAATTGAATGCCCAACGGTGTACCACGTGTAATCAATACATCTTTTGTTTGGGGGAAAACTTCTTCATCTACAAAAAACTTTGGTGCATTAATAACATCCGTTTTGTTAACATGATGAAACAGCATGTTCATAGCTTCTGCTGCTGCAGTTGCTTCATCCAATAATGATGCGTTGGCAATAGGTAAGCCGGTTAAGTCAGACACCATGGTTTGAAAGTTGAGTAAACTTTCCAAACGTCCTTGAGAAATTTCAGCCTGGTAAGGAGTGTATTGCGTGTACCAGCCCGGGTTTTCAAAAACATTCCGCAAAATTACACTTGGGGTAATAGTATCATAATAACCCTGACCGAGATAATTCTTATTCAGTTTGTTATTTAAAGAGATTTCTTTAAGCAGTTTCAGTAAATCTGCTTCACTGATGGCATCGGGTACATTGAGTTTGTTGGGGTTGCGGATGGATGCAGGAACTGTTTTGCTGATCAGTTCTTCCATGTTCTGTACACCAATTGTTTTCAATAGCTGTTGTTCTGCGCCAATGCTGCCGATATGACGTTTGGAAAATTCATTCTGTTGTGCTTCAAAAAGAGTCATGTTATTTTTACTTTAAATCAAGTTCAATCAATCAAAAAAGTTGGCCAAAGTTACGGGCAGAATCAATGCAAATAAACAGCTGTTAGCAGTTGGGGAAAGTCTGTGAAATTGATTTTTTCTTTCAACACAGAGTTTTGGAGGAAAAGAGTAACACAGAGGGTATTTAAAATCAGAAGACTTCAAAATTCTGTGTAACTCCTCAACTCAGTATCTCTGTGTTGAACAATTAACGTTCTTTGCAGTATGGCCGAAGATTTAATGATCAACTGGGAGAAAAAAGCTGCTGAGCATAAGAAACAGTACAGTCAGTTTCTGAAAAGGGCGAATAAGAATAAAGTGCTGCGGCAGTTGCCCGATCTGAACGAAGAAGCTTTTGAAAAAATTGATTGCCTGCAATGTGCCAATTGCTGCAAGAATTACTCACCAAGGTTTAAAACACCAGATATCAAACGCATCAGCAAACATCTGCGAATGAAGGAAGGAGAGTTCATAGAAACCTACCTGCGCCTGGATGAAGAAGGTGATTATGTGGTAAAGTCGAAGCCTTGCCCGTTTTTGGGAGCTGATAATTACTGTGGAATTTATGATGTACGTCCATCCGATTGTGAACGGTTTCCATATACAGATGAAGATGTAATTCTGAAACGGCCGCAGCTTACACTAAAGAATACCACCTTTTGTCCCATTACATATTTTGTACTGGAAAAGCTGTTGGAGCAAAAGGCAGGATAAAAAAGTTTCCTATGCAGGAATTAATTTCTACTTTCAGCAGATAATCACAAAACAGAAGTATGAAAAAGTTGTTGTTCGTCTTTACTCTTTTCTTTGCAGGTTCGGCTTACGGGCAGTTTACAAAAGGTACCAGAACCGTTGGATTTAATGTCTCCAGTATTGGTTTTTCTTCTTTAAGTTCATCATATGAGCCTACCAATGGCGGACCCACAGGTAGTTCCGGTAACGACAATCTTAATATCTCATTAAACCCTACAATGGGATGGTTTATTAATGAAAAAGTATTAATTGGTGGAAGTATTAATATCAATCTGAGCAACGGAAAGTATACTGAAGGCAATTATCTTACAAACAAGACGAATACATTTACTTCAGGTGTTGGTGGGTTTGGAAGATATTATTTTGGAGCTTCTGGATTTATGCCTTATGGACAAGTAGCACTGGGCGCAGCTTTTGGATCAGGAACTGAAAAACTAAATGCAAACTTTCAAAGCTATACAACTAAAGGAAATGGAAAGAAAAATGGCATTTTTAATTTTAATTCCGGTGTGGGGTTAGGATTAACAAAAATGATCAATAAAAATATCGGCCTGGATATTGGGGTTGGGTACTCTTTTGTTCTTACATCATATAAATATACTTATGAAGAAAACAGGCAGTATACAAACAATTCAAGTGAGTTAATAAAAACAAACTATAAATACAGGGGTACTAATCATGGAGGTACTCTTTCATTAGGCTTCTTAATCTTTCTTGATCCGAAAAATAAATAAAACAGTTTTATATGAAGTACAATCTTAAATACCTTCTGTTTGTTGCAGTGCTGATTGGGTTCAGTTCCTGTAACAAAGGTTTTTTCTTTGACGGTAAAAAAATTAAGGAGGTTATGATTACCGACCTGGGTGAAATGTATTCTACTTATAATTTCAGCAGTTCTGAAAAGGAAGAACTGGGACGTCAGCTGAATAATAAGGCGCTGATTGATGAAATCACACGCTATTCAAAAGAGAATACCTGGCCTGATGCTGTAAATACTTTAGATGAGCGTTTGAACAGCCGCACAACAATGATGAAATACCATTTTTATAAGGTAGCTGTACTGGGAAACAAAACAATCATATCAATACCAAAAGATAAGAATGGACATATGCCTGCACGTTACCGGCCTAACGGGCCCATGTACATGATTTTTGCCAGTTCAGTAGTGGCAGGTAAGTAATAATATAAAACAGTATAATAAAAGAGAGGCTCATTTTGAGCCTCTCTTTTATTTATCAGGAAGTATGTTTTGTACTATTAAACTCCGCCTGGAAAGACGGAGTATGGCTAATAAGTTACCATTAACCATTAAACCTTATCATCATACCTAAGACTGTAATTGGTTTTGGAAAGTTGCATACCAGCTGGTTAAATCAACTCAAAAGCCCATTCCGGAGGGCGAAATAAAATTATTCGGGCATAAAAAAACCTCTTCCGGTAAAGGAAGAGGTGCTAATCAGTTACCATTAACCATTAAACCTTATCATCGCTGGCAAAATAAATTATTTTTCGCAAATATCAGATGATGGGGAAATATTATTATCTCCAGCTTGGTCTGAATTTTTTTGCATAAGCATCAAAAGATACTTTTCCATAGTTGTTCTCAGCAAAGTATTTGGTAATCATTTCCATATCTTTTACTTCAAGCATGCCGGCTATTGCCTGGGGTTCATTATCATCGGTGGTGGGTATAATAACGGTTGTAGGGTAGGCCAGTTCGCCTTTAGTAAAAGCCAATGCTATTTCATGTGTTTTGTAGGAGGGATTAAAACGATAGGTCTTTCCCTTCCAGATGATCTCGGCTTTGCTTTCTGCATTCAGCTTTACCACATAAAATTTTTCATTGAGATATTTGATTAATTGTTGGTTGGTATAAGTTTTTTTATCCATCACTTTACACCAGCCACACCAATCAGTATACAGATCAACCAAAATGGGTCTTGACTCTGATTTCAGCTTTTCTTCAGCTTCCTGAAGCGTAATCCAGTTTAATTTCTCTTTTGGGGCATTGTGCTGAAAAGAAGATAGAGCAATCAGAAGAAACAGGATAACGGATAAAAAGGGAACCTTTTGCATAGTATTTTTGTTACTTGTACAAATTTAAAACGTTTTACCGTGCATAAAATTGTGATTTCTATTACCGGTGCCAGTGGTTCAATTTATGCAAAACTCTTGCTGGAAAAGCTTTTGGCGGTAAAACAGCAATGGACCGATGTTGCAGTGATTATGACTGAGAATGCCAAAGAGGTATGGAAAACCGAGCTGGGAAATGAGGACTATCAGCAAATTCCTTTTAAAATGTATTCTACAACTGATTTTTCTGCCCCCTTTGCATCCGGTTCAGGGCAATACAATACCATGATCATTATTCCCTGTTCAATGGGAACATTGGGGCGTATTGCAACCGGTATTTCAAATGATCTGATTACAAGAGCAGCCGATGTGATTTTGAAAGAAAGAAGAAAACTGATTTGTGTGGTGAGAGATACGCCTTACAACCTCATTCATATTCGAAACATGGAAACAGTAACGCTGGCAGGAGGAATCATTTGCCCGGCTACACCATCCTTTTACAGCAAGCCAACAACAATAGAAGAAGTTGCATCAACTGTTGTAGACCGTGTATTGGATCTGGCAGGCATTGATGTAAAGACTTATCGCTGGGGTCAATAGAAAATGCATATCAACAACCTTCTTATTTAGAAGCTAACTCTTCATATGCAGCAGTTAATGGCCTTTGCAAACCATCACCTTTCCATTGGGTTTCAAACGGAAGTACTGTTGTTTTAATAAATTCCTCTTTTGTTTTTCCTGCTTTGATTTCCTTTTCGGTAAACTCTAACATGCCTCCAATATAATCGCCGAATGCTTTAAGGTCATCTGTTGTTCCGGTAATATCATATCCTTCACCAGAATGGCCGTAAACAAATTGTGTTTTTTTGCTGAACTTCTTTTGTGCAGTTTCCAGCACATTCATCCAGCTTTTCATATTGGCTCCTGCACTTCGGTCAACAAATGGATGACGGCGGTTGAACAACAGATCGCCCATATGTACAATGTTGGCATGTTCAAGGTGAATAAATGCATCTCCATTCGTATGTCCTGCACCAAAATAATGTAGAGTGATTTTTTCTTTGCCTATTTTCTGACTCCAGGTTGTACCAAAGGTTTGATCGGGATAAAGCTGTTTATCTTCTGTCTTTGCGTTTTTTGCAGAACGTTCCTGGTTGATCTTTGAATTTTCATGTGCCAGCACATGTTCAACCATTCCTTTGTAGGCAATATTTCCACCGCTGTGATCGCCATGATGATGTGTATTGATGAGCAGTTTAAATGGTTGCTCCGTTTTCTTTTTCAATTCTTCAATTAAATGATTGCTCTGGTCGGGAAACTGTGAATCAACAACAACAATCCCTTCTTTACTCAGGTAAAACAGAATGGTGCCTCCACGTTCGGTAAAGATGCCGATATCATCTGTAAGCATTTTTATTTTCCAGGCAGGTTGCTGAAAGAATTCAGCTAATACCGTTTTCTGAAAAGCTAAAGCACCCATTGTAAGCGCAGTTGATTGAAGAAATGATTTACGGTTCATATAAAAATAATTAAGTTTTAACTCAAGATTGATTGGAATGCAATACAAGTTGAGAAAAGTTTTGTTTAAATCAAACAAAACAATTTAAAAGATACTGACAGAAAGGATGATCAAAAGAACTTTGTCTTCCTGTTATTCGTATTCAAGTTTTTTTAGTTTTGGCGCTTTAAACCATGTTGCAATAACAACAGCAATGGTCATGCATCCGCCAAAAACAACGGAGGGAACTACTCCCATCAGCTTTGCAGCTATACCACTTTCAAACTGACCCAGTTCATTGCTGGAGTTGATGAACATGCTGTTTACACTCAATACCCTTCCTCTTAATTCATCAGGAGTTTTCAACTGCAGGATTGTGCCACGTACAACAATACTGATTCCATCGAGTACACCACCTATGAACAAAGCTGCAAATGACAACCAGAATAATTTCGATAAACCAAAAATAATAATCGTCATTCCAAAACCTGCCACAGCAAATAATAAAATTTTACCCTGTTGTTTTTTTAGTGGGAACACTGTGAGTAAGATAACAATAATGATGGCACCAAAATCGGCAGCAGCATTCAGCCAGCCGAAACCAATTGGTCCAACGTTTAAAATATCTTTTGCAAAAACCGGAACCATAGCCACTGCTCCACCAAACAACACAGCAAAAAGATCAAGAACCAGTGCACCCAGCACTTCTTTAGTTTTATATACAAAACGGAGCCCTTCTTTTACACTTTCCCATGTTTTCTTTTCTGCCTGTGGCGGTGCAGGTTTATGATCAATCGTATTGAAAATCAGCAGAGCCATTGCAATCAGTAATATGATAGCTGTTAATGTTCCGGTTATGCCGAAGCCGGCGATTAAAAACCCGGCAATTGAATGACCGGTAACAGATGCTGTTAACCAGGTACCCTGGCTCCAGGTAACGGCATTGGCAAGGTTTGTTCTTGGAACAAGTTGTGAAATGATAGCTCCAAATGATGGCCCGCTGAAAGCACGGATAATTCCTGTTATAAAAATGACAATGTAAACAAGGTAGATAACTGTTGATTTTCCAAACTGGTGCGTAAAGAAAGCAGTAGAAATAAACAGAAGCAGGGAAACACAAATGCCATAAGAAAGTACTGCACGAATGATCATATTTCTCCGGTCGCTCTGATCAACGATATGACCTGCATACAAAGCCATGGATACAGCAGGAATTACTTCCGACAAACCAATTAAACCTAATGCAAGTGGATCGTTGGTGAGTTCATACATCCACCAGCCAACAAGTGTACCCATCATGCGTAAGCCCATAATGAATAGGAACCTTGCAATGGCAAAATTTCTGAACTCAGTTATGCGAATGGAAACAAAAGGATCTGTTACTGATTGATTGGTCACTGAGCAAATCTAAGAACTATCTGTTGAAGGGAGAAGTAAGAGATAAGAGGTAAGAAAACTTTACTGCTCACCGTTTTTGACTAATGGCTAACAACTATCGGCTAACGTCTTTCTTTACGGTAAACTGAGGTAATACTGACCATCTTCATAGTCTTTCTCCAGTGCATCAATAATTGTTTGCAGATGTTTTTCATTTCCCAGAAAATCCGCATTGCTCACATCTACAAACAGGGTTTTTACATTGTGCTGTTTAATGTATTGTGTATATGTTTCCTGAATGCTGAACAGATAATCGTCACCAATCTGCTGCTCATAAATGCGATTTCTTTTTTTAATATTCTGCTGAAGCTTATTTACAGGTGCATGCAGATAAATCAGCAGATCAGGTTGTACCAATTGATGATGGAGGATATCAAACAGGTTTTGATAAAGGCGAAATTCATCTATCGGCAAATTCACTTTGGCAAACAATAAACACTTAGTGAATAAATAATCTGAAATAGTTATAGAGTTGAACAGATCCTGTGTATGTAACAGATCCTTCAATTGTTTGTAACGTTCAGCCATGAAAAACAGTTCCAGTGGAAAAGCAAACTGCTGCGGGTTTTCATAAAACTTGGGCAGAAAAGGATTGTCAGCAAATGCTTCCAGGATTAACCGGGCATTAAAATGTTTGCTGAGCAAATGTGCCAATGTTGTTTTTCCGGCTCCAATATTTCCTTCTATGGTGATGAAGTGATGATTCATTCGGTCGGCAAATTAAGCCTTGCTGCGAAATACAAAAATGAAGTTGTACAGTTTGTGGAAAAATAGCTGTCAAACTTTCTTTACTTCCAGGTTATCGGCACATTCTTTTAATAAACGGGAGATTGTTTTCCGGTAAACAGGATGAATTTTTCGTGGAGATAATTCGGCTAATGGTATCAGCACAAAGCGTCTGTCCTGCAGGGCAGGGTGGGGAAGTGTAACTGTTGATGAATGATAAATCAGTTCATCAAAAAATAAAATATCCAGATCAATAGTGCGTGGGCCATACTTTTCTGTGCGGGTTCTTCCCAGTCCTGTTTCAATATCCAATAGGCATTTCATCAAATCATCGGGTAGTCTTTTTGTGTCAATGATGATAACCTGGTTGAGAAAAGTTGCCTGTTTGGTATTACCCCATGCGGCTGTTTCGTAGATGGATGATTCCTTCACTACATTGCCGCATAGTTCTGTAATCTGTTTGATGGCTTTGCTGAGAAATTGTTTCCGTTTTCCCATATTACTACCCAGTAAAATAGTTGCTTTGTGAATTGGCATGCTGTAAAAATAGGTGACTAAAAAGTTTTTTCAAGCAAGCCTTTAAACAAATAGCTTTGCGGCATGAATCAACCATACAGCCAGTGGAAAGCAATGCTGGCAATTTCAAGAGCAAGCCTGCGGGCAATTTTTCGAAGCCCGAGTGCGGTTGTTTTCAGTTTTGGTTTCCCACTGATCTTTATCCTCGTATTTGGTTTTATTGGTGGAGGAAGCCCCACTGTACGCATTGGCTTTACTCCAACCACTGATACAACAGGGAATAATGCAGTGTATCAATTGCTCATGAAATATAAAACCATCCGAATTTCTGAAAAGAGTGATGCTGAGTTGAAAAGTGATTTGGCCAAAGGAAGAATCACCGCTATTCTTGATATACAACCCACCAATACAGGGCAGCTGCCTTTATACAAGATTACGATTCAAACTTCTACTGCAAGTGTTGACAGAATAGCCATTCTTCAGGCAACATTAAAAGATGTGATTGTAAATATTGACCGCAGGGCTGCACCCAATGCACCAACTTATGCAAGCATTGATTTGCCGCCACCACTGCCGGGCCGTATCTATCGTACCATTGATTTTATTTTGCCGGGGCAGTTAGGTTTTTCACTGTTAAGTGCTGGTGTATTTGGCGTTGCATTTTTATTTTTTAACCTGCGGCAAACCCTTGTACTGAAACGTTTCTTTGCAACGCCTATCAAGCGCAGTTATATTTTATTTGGTGAAGGAATCAGCCGTGTATTGTTTCAGCTGATTACTGCTGTAGTAATTTTATTGATTGGGCATTTTCTGTTTAAGTTTACACTGGTACATGGAGTTGTTACATTCTTAGAATTACTGGTACTGAGTTTAATTGGTCTCATTATTTTCATGGGCCTCGGATTTATAGTAAGTGGTTTGGCAAAAAGTGAAAGTACCATTCCGCCTTTTGCCAACCTTGTAACCATGCCGCAATTTTTATTAGCCGGAACTTTTTTTCCGATTGATACATTTCCTAAATGGTTACAACCTATCTGCAATGTATTGCCCTTAACACATCTAAACGATGCTATGCGTAATGTTGCGTTTGAAGGAAGTCATTTAATTGATTGCGGAAAGCAACTGGGCATACTTGGCTTATGGGGAATAGGAGTATATATTGTAGCAATTAAAGTATTTAAATGGGAGTAAATTTATGTGCGATGTTTGATGTACTAAGTACGATGTATTGAACTTTCTCATTTTCCATTTTTCATTCTTAATTTTTCATTTCAACATGCGTTTAGTAAAAATGTTTTTGTTTGTTTTAGTTGGATTGTTTGCCGTTATTACCATCATCGGATTATTTATTCCATCTTCTGTTAAAATATCAAGAGGAATTATCATCAATGCAGACAGTGCTAAAGTATATCATGAATTAAGTGATGTTAAGGACTGGAACAAATGGCTGCCATGGATCACATCCGATAGTGGTGCTCTTGTTCAGCTTTCACCGGTTACAAACCAACCGGGATCTTTTTTGAAATGGAAGGGATTGATTTATAAAAGTGCCGGTACGATTACTTTTCAGCAAATCAAACCTGATATGATTACCACTTTATATCAGTTAAAAGATATGAATGATGCAGAAGGTGGTTTCCGTATGCGTTCAAGCGGTGCAGCAAAACAGGATACTGAAGTGCAGTGGTTTATGGAATATAAATTAAAGTGGTATCCATGGGAACGCTTCTACGGAATTTTTATGGATCATATTATCGGCCCTGCGTTTGATAAAGGGTTAGAGCAATTGAAAACGTATACAGAAGAAAAAACAGTTACCGACTCTTAACAATTCTCACCACGGAAAACTGATCTTCCCCATTGTTACTGATGGAATACCCTGCAGTTCATTACTGAATTGTATATTTCCACCTGCAATACATTCATTGGCCAGTACGGCAAACAGCAACGCTTCTTTTGCATCGGGATGAACACCGAGTTCAGTTGTTAAATGAACAGCAACACCGGGTAACAATTCTTTGATATACTGCATCAGCACAGGGTTATGCATGCCGCCACCACTTGCATATAGATGATAAATACTTCCTTGAGGCATTGTTTTTTTAATTGCTTCGGCAATTGTTTGTGCAGAAAATAAATTGAGTGTTGCCATTGTATCAAAAACATTCAGTTCATGCACAGCTGCTTTTTCGTTTGCCTGCTGCAGGTACTGCAGGTTAAATAATTCAGGTCCTGTTGTTTTAGGAAATGATTGTTGAAAGAATGGATGATCTTTCAAAGCATGTAATAAAGCTTCATTAACCATCCCCTGTCTTGCAATCAATCCATCCTCATCAAAATATTTTGCAGGGTAGTGTTGCTGCATCAGTGCATCCATCATTGTATTGCCCGGCCCAGTATCGGTACTGAAAATTTTATTGGCATCTAATGAACCGGGTAGATAAGTATAGTTGGCAATTCCTCCCATATTGAGCATGATGCGGTCTTCATCTTTCTTAGAAAAAATAAGATAGTCGCCATATACTGCAAGAGGAGCCCCTTCACCACCTGCGGCAATATGTTTCTGTCTGAAATCACTGATAGTGATAATACCTGTTGCAACGGCTAAATGATCACCATCACCAATCTGTAATGTTGCGTTGCCGAATTTCTCCTGCTGATGCAATGCTTTTGGTGCATGATATACTGTTTGACCGTGACTGGCAATGAGATCAATTTCTTCTTTAACGAGGTTTCTTTTTTTTAAAAATGTATTGATCATTTCTGCCTGCTGCAACGCAATCCACGGATTGAGCAGACATAGTTTTTCAAAATCAACTGTCTTTTTTGAAAACACTGATTTGATCTCTGATTTAAAATCAGCATGATAGGAGATTGTTTCAAACGCAGTTACTTCAACTTTGGTAGCATGTCCATCACCACTGATTTTGCAAAGGGCAATATCCAGTCCGTCGACAGAAGTACCACTCATTAATCCAATAATGGTTCGCTCTTTTTTGTGAGCAACATTGAAAAGCGAAGAAAGATTTCTGTTCATATAGTGGAGTTATGAAATGCTTTAATACGACCGTTTAATGCAGGTTTTTGCATGTTAATAATAAAAATACTGCATTTTTTTGCAGGTTTACAGAACTTTTGTATTTTTCAACTGTCATTATAAGACGAAACAGTAGCCAAACCAAGCAATGCTTAAGCAAGAAAGACAAGCTTTTATTGTCCATCAGGTAAATCTGCACAACAGAGTTTTATCCTCCGATTTAAGCGAGCAGATAAACGTATCCGAAGATACGATCCGAAGAGATTTGCAGGAGCTTTCCGATAAAGGAAAGATCATCAAAGTGCATGGCGGTGCATTATCCAAATCCTTCAGCAGTTCCATAAATTCTACCCAGGTTTATTCTATTGATGCAAAGAAAACCATTGCGCAAAAAGCAGCAGCACTCATTAAGGATGGCATGTTTGTATTAAGCAGCGGCGGTACAACCATTATTGAACTGGCAAAGGCATTGCCGGAGAATCTGCATGCTACATTTATAACCGGCAGCTTACCTGCTGCGCTGGAATATATTCATCATCCAAACATTGAAGTGATTTTTATCGGCGATAAACTTTCAAAAAGTTCACAGATCACCATTGGTGCCGAAGCTATTTTAAAGATCAGGCAATTTAAAGTTGATTTATGTTTTCTCGGCATCAACGCACTGGATATTGAACATGGACTGACTGATAATGATTGGGATGTGGTACAAGTTAAAAAAGCCATGATTGAATCTGCCAACAAAGTAGTGGCTTTGTCCATTGCAGAGAAAATAAACAGTTGCCTGAATATACAGGTATGTAAAGCAGCTGACCTTGATATACTGATTACAGAAAAACCACCGAAAGAAAAAATATTTCAACCCTATAAAAAAATAGGGATTGAAATTTTATAAGAGGCAATTTGATTTCTCAACTATAAAAACTGCAAAATGAAAAGTTACATTTCAGAAAAATTAATTAAACAAAAATGGCTTTGCCTTTTTCTGTTGGCAAACCTGTTTGCTTTTGTTTCAGAGGCGCAGGTTAAAATAAGCGGAAAGGTTACAGATTCCAAGGGTAATGGAATTGGTGGAGTTTCTGTAACAATTAAAAATGATAATGCAGGTACAGTTACCGATGCAGATGGTATGTATCTGTTAACTGCTAATTTAAAAACCGGGAAGCAAATTATTGTTTTTAGCATCGTTGGTTCAAAAAGTAGTGAACAAACTATTACAATCACAGATAATGCTGTGGTTACAGTTAATGCACAACTTAGTAATGATCCTTTAGGACTTGATGAGGTAGTGGTAATTGGTTCTACACTTTCATCCAAAAGAAAACAGTTGGGAAACACTGTAAACACAGTAAGCAGCAAACAATTACAGAACACAGGTAGTGGAAACATTACTTCTGCTTTGCAAGGCAAAATACCTGGTGCACAAATTACACAAACCAGTGGTGACCCGGCTGGTGGTATTTCTATCCGTATGAGAGGAACAAGTACTATCTCAGGTTCAGCAGAGCCTTTATATGTAATTGATGGAGTTGTAGTAAGTAATTCCAGTACAAACGTTACCGGTTTATATGCTGATGCAGGAAGAGAAGCGGCAATTGGTACCAATCGCCTCGCAGACATTAATCCAAATGATATTGAAAAAATAGACGTTATACCCGGTGCGGCAGCTTCTGCAATTTATGGAAGCAGGGCAAGCAACGGTGTTGTAATGATTACTACAAAAAAGGGTAAGGCAGGCCAAATGAAGATCGATTTTAGCACAAGCTTAATTTCTAATTCATTAAGAAAGCGTGTTTATATCAGTAAGTATGGCAAAATGTTTGGAGTTAAAAATTTTGCGAATAATGGCCAGCCTTATGCATTAGGAATCATTAGTAACGCACCAAGCGCAGCACAAGGATATACAGGTGCTATTGCCCCTGCCTATACAAGACCCAATGATGGAATTGTAAGAACATTTGCGACAGATCTTGTAGATGTAACACGCTACGATTACCAGGATGATATTTTTACAACAGGAATGGGCGCCGATAACTACCTGGCCTTATCAGGCGGTACAGAAAAGACGAAATATTATTTTTCTGGTGGATATTTTAAGAACGAAGGTATTATCAGAAATACAGATTTCAGACGGTATAATTTTAAAACAAGGATTGAACAAGCAGTATCCAAGTACCTGACAATCTTAGGTGGCTTATCCTATACAAACAGTTTTGCCAATGAAAAACCAAATGGTAATGTGTTTACCAGCCCCATCAATTCAATGAATATTACAAACAATGTGTTTGATATTAATAAAAGAGATGCCAGTGGTAATTTAGGTGGTGTTGATTGGGTGCGTATCAATCCAAGAAGTGCTATTGACGAAATGAAATTTACCAATAAGGTAAACAGGGTAATTGGTGATTTTCAAGTAAAAATTAAGCCAACGGCCAATTTATCTATTGATTATATTTTGGGTATTGATAATATTTCACAAGAGGGCAACAGCTATATACAACGATATGCTTATGGAATTAGCAGTACTGTAGCGGCAGGTAATAAGCCGCTTGGCTATGCGGCAAATGCGTTTATTAATACACAGCAAATTAACAATGATATCAACGCATCATACACTGCAAGCCTTAAAAAATTCACTTCACTTACAACGGTAGGCTTTAATCATCAGTATCAAACCGGAACCTCATTATTAACTGAAGGAGAGGATCTGTTAAATGGTATTACAACAGTAAGTGGCGCTGCTATTGTAAGTGCTCCAAGATTTGGAGAGGATAAGTTGCAAACGTTTGGTGGATTTGTACAGGAAACATTTGGATATAATGATTTAGTTTTCATAACTGCGGCGGGCAGAATTGATGGAAGTACAGTATTTCCAAAAGATTCAAGAACATTCTTTTATCCGAAAGTAAGTGCTGCAGTTAATCTAAGTGATTTTGGTTTTTGGCAAAAAAGTAAAATCAATAAGATAGTAAGCTCGGCAAGGATCAGATCATCTTGGGGAATAGCGGGCAACCTGACAGGTATTGGCCCTTACAGCAGGTTTACAGCTTTTTCTGCAGGAGTAATTAACTCATCTACAGGATATAACTTAAATACAGCGTTGGGTAATGATAAAGTACAGCCGGAAAGATCAAGTGAATTCGAATTTGGTTTGGACTTATCGTTCCTGAAAAACAGGATTGGAGTTGTTTTTAATGTATACGATAAAAGAATCATTGATAACTCCCTCTTAGTATTACGTACACTGGCTCCATCATCTGGCGGAACTTCCAGGTATGAGAACGTAGGTAATATGACAAATAAAGGATGGGAACTCAGTGTTAATGCAACACCAGTTACTAATAAAAACCTTAGCTGGACAGTATTTGGCTCCCTTGCACGAAATAAAAATTTAGTAACTGCATCAACACAGGTAGCTCCAATATTCTTATCAAATGCATTGGGTGCAAATTCATTTATTATACAGGCTGGTGCACCTGCTGGTGCATTTTATGGTGGCTATTTTAACAGAGATGGAAAAGGAGAAATAGCAAAGGATGCCAATGGTAGATTAATCCCTGCATTAAACGGAACAGCACAAGCGTTAAAAATCCTTGGCAGCCCTCATCCTGATTGGTTAGTAAGTTTTGGATCAGGTCTTGAATACAAAAAGTTAAGTTTTAATGTCTTGTTTGATGGTGCTTTAGGACAGGAAGTATTTAATGCAGACAGAAGAACAAGGCAAGGTGTTGGTATAGGTGATTTAGCAGAAAAAGAAATGAAAGGCGAGTTACCAAGAGGTTATATCTTCTCTTTATACACAACTGAAGAATATAGAATTGAAAGTGGATCTTTTATTAAGCTACGAGAAGTAAGTTTATCGTATCAAATTCCTTCTTTTGCAAAATTCATCAAGTCTGCTTCTTTAACTCTTACAGGAAGAAACCTGATCAGTTTTGATAAATATGATGGCTTCGATCCTGAAACAAATGCAGGTGGTAACAGCTCAGTATTGAGAGGTATTGATTTTGGGAATGTACCAATCCCAAGAACTATCCAGGCAACATTAAGAGCAACTTTTTAAAATCATTAACATGAAAAAAATATTGAATAAAAATTATTTAGTTGCCCTCGTCTTTTTATCGGGCATAGCAGGTATTAACTCTTCCTGCAATAAGGAATATGTTAATCCGAGTTCAGCATCTACCGGCAGTGTAACAAAAAGTGTAGATGCATTGATGAACCTGGCGGCTGGTTTACAAAGACGTTATAGTATTGGACGTCAAAGCCCCGTTTATAATTTACCTGTAGCAGGCGGATATGGTGTATTTGCATTGCGTACCACCAATACTGGTAATGTGGCAGAAACAGATTTAGAAGGAGGAAGGGCTGCAGTTACACCTAATAATTCTATTGTGGCCTCATTATGGAGCCAGTGTTTATTGGGTAAAAATGAATGCCAGATCATTCTTGATAATCTGGCTACTGCAACTGATCCCGGTGATAGAGTAGGCTTAAAAGCATATGCCAGTATTTTTTATGCACTTAATATGGGGGCTCTATGTCAGTTTTATGAAAAGATACCTTTGGCAACCGAATCGAATGCTTCATTTAGTAATAGAGAAGAGGTATTGTTAAAAATTGTACAGGTATTAGAAAGTGTGGATGCTGATTTGGCAACTACAAATCCAAGCGCTAAGTTTTTATCAAAAATTCCTGCTGGTATTGACATAAAAAATACTGTTAAGGCACTTTTAGCCCGTTATTACAATATGCATAGCATGGCTACCGGAACTTATCTTGCGGCAAGTGGTACCAAAGCGGTCACATATGCACAAGCTGCCAGTCAATCTATTAAATCTGAATTCAGATTTTCTACATTAACTACAAACTCTTTTGGTGAGTTGGCTTTGGGCGGGAATGTTTTTGCAGCAGTAGATTCTTCTCTTGGTTTGAAAAATGGATTAGCTCCAGTACCTGCTTCTTCCGACCCAAGAGTTGGATTTTATTTAAGAAGAGTAGGCGGTAATTTATTAATGAATGGATTTGGTGCAACCAATATTTCTTCCATACCAGTTTACCTGCCTGGTGAAATGAATTTAATTATAGCAGAAAATAATGCACGTTCCGGTTCGTTTCCGGCAAGTAAAACTGCATTGGATTTAGTAAGAACTAAAACAACAGATGCTTATGGTATAGGTGCTAATCAACCTCCTTATACAGGTGCTTTAACTACTGTTGATTTATTAAATGATATTTACAAGCAAAGAAGATTAGAATTGTTTTTATCAGGAATGGAATTAGAAGACAGTAGAAGATTTGCCAGGATTGCACCTATAGCACCGCCTGCACCTATTAATGCAAATGCTGAACGTAACCGTACTTTCTATCCCTATCCTTTAACTGAAAGAACAAATAACACAAACACACCGGCTGATCCGGCTTTATAACTCAGCTTTAAGTGGTTCAATCATGAGTAAGGCCCGGCTTTTGCCGGGCTTTTTTGTCACTCACTTTTTTATCGCTTAATTTTTTAGATTATTGTTTTTTGAGTATATATTTAACTAGTTACTGAATAATAAAAACCGTTGATTTCATTACTCCGTTTTTATTTATCTGTAAAATATATTTTCCTGGCTTTAAATCGCTTGTATTAATATTTAATCTTGACTGGAATGAATCGAATTTAATTTTCTTTATAAGTATTTTATTCTCCAAACTATAGATTGATGCAAATGCCAAAGATTGCTTTTCAGCTTTTTTAACTTGTGAATCATTGTTTACTATATCATCTGTAATTTCTATGTTAATTTGGTTGCTTACAGGTGGATTAGGTGAAATCTTTATCCTAAAACCTGAAAAACAAATTGTAGGAGAAAATGAATATGGGAATGACTGATCGGCACTTGTTCCACAGGAGTTTTGTGTTTTAACTTTTACATCAATTACTGCAGAATTTGAGATACCCGGTTCATACCCAAAAAAGTAATTGCTGGTTGATGTATAAGTATTGGTATAAGTAGAGCCGTTTGCAGTTACAGTAATTGTCCACAAATAGTTTGTAGCAGGTACAGCGGGCAGAGCTGTTAGAGTATATTCATATTCAGTACTTCCTATACAGACATTTTCAGTTCTGCTGATGCCATTTGGTTGTGGTGCACCTAATGATATGTCTCTTGTAAATGCTGTGCAACCGGCAATTGAAGCTGTTAGTGTAACTCCGCCATCATTTCCATTATGATACAAAATGATTTTTGTTGATGAAGGTTGGTAAATATTAACCATACTTTGGTTTGATACCGTCCATGTTACTGGCCCTGAGGCATTTATTACTTCATATGTAATCGACCCTCCTGCACAAATTATTCCTGGGTTCGGTCCGACTAATGTATTTAGATTGCAACGGCATTGATTCGGATTTGCTGAACAAGCACTTGGGCAGCTTTCTGTTCTGTTTAAGATATTGGAAAATCTGGTAACGCCGTTTATATTTATACTTTTTAAGCGTTAATATACATTTGTGCCGCTCGGATTACATAAATAAGGGTCAATAAACGAATAATTCTGTGAAAGAGCTCCAGGATTTGCGGACACATAGCCGATATCTGAAAAGCTACTGGCATTAAACGATCTTTGAATGACAAAATCTTTAGCCAAAGAGCTTTCTGTATCGGTTCTCCATGAGATTCTTATTGAACCGTTGCTTTGTACCGTTGTATTGAAGTCTAACAAAAAAGAACACCAGCATTGTTGTGCATGTGTTGTAATAGTTAAAAGGCAAAAGATTACTACAAGAATAGAAATGCGTTTCATACTGAAGTTTTTAGTTAAGAAATAGATTGTTATCAAAAATAAAATTAGAAATTTAGAGGCTGTTGGAAAAGAGGTAAAGTTCTAAGTACTTTATGTATTGATATGTAAAAATCACTATTTATGCTTGTTTTCATATTTAAATTGATGAGTAATTGGATTATCGGCGATAACTCATTTTATTTCTCTTCAAGCAACGCTTTCTTATTTCTGCTTGTCAACTAAGCAATTAACTGAATGATCGATCAGCGGCAATTAATAAAAGACTGTTTGCGGGGCAAACCAAAGGCGCAAAAACAATTGTATGATGCATTTGCAGATACGATGCTTGGTGTTTGTTACCGCTATACCAAGTCGATGGCTGATGCGGAAGATGTATTGCAGGAATCCTTTGTAAAAGTGTTTACACATTTACATCAGTATAAAGAAGAAGGACAGCTGGGCGGATGGATCAGGAAGATTGTAGTGAATACAGCATTAAATTATTTGAAGCGTTCCCGGAATTACCAAACCGAACTTGTTTTTCATGAAGAAGGAATGCATCCTGTGTCGGAAGATAACCCTGCTATGAACCTGGCGGTAAAAGAAATTGCTGCATTAATCAGGCAATTACCAACCGGTTATCAAACTATTTTTAACCTGCATGCGGTGGAAGGGTTTTCACATGTTGAAATAGGACAGATGCTGGGCATAAAAGATACAACCTCCCGTTCGCAATACCTCCGGGCAAGATCATTACTGATTACCTGGATGAAGAATTTTGAATCTGTACAACCTAAAACCAATAATTATGCACAATAACGAATTCGAAAAAAGAGTGGAGCATAAGTTGGAGGAATTAAAATTTGCTCCTTCTGATGCTGTGTGGCAAAAAGTGGAAGTACAGATTCGTGAACGGAAGCGCCGCAGAAGGTTTTTCTTCTGGTGGCTTCCTGCAATTGTTTTGTGTACAGGAACAGGTGCATGGTTTATTTATTCAACAGAAAGAGGAAATGATAAAGCATCAGTAATCGTAAAAGAACAAAAAGCCGAATCAATTTTACCGGTAAAAAATAATCCGAACACAATAAGCGTACCTGTTACGGAAGCCAAACGGATTCGTGAGGAAAAGGAAACTGAGCCTGCAATTGAAAAAATAACACCTGAAGAACAAGAGACAGCAATTATTGTTAAAGCTAAAAAGAAGGCAGAGATTGTTGATCACACAGTAGTAAAAGAAAATAGCAGGGTTGCAGATAAACAGAAAGATCAACTGATTGTAAAGGAAGAAAAGCCCGTTGTTACCGAAACAAAGAATCCGCTTACTATTAGTAAAATGGAAGTGAATACTCCTTTGCCTGAAGAAAAAAAGGAACCTGAAGTAGTGGAAGTAAAGCAGGAAAAAGAAAGTAATACAGAAAAACCAATTATTACAGAAAAGCCTGTCGAAACAGAGAAACCTGTTATAGGTGAGCAACTTCTTATAACAGATAGTTCAGCAAATACTCCAATGAAACAACCGGAGATTGCAAAAAGACCTCCAATAAGTATAAAGAAAAAATTTGAAATTAGTTTTATTTTAAGAGGCGGTATTGCAGACATGAGCCAGTTCTCAGAAGATTTAAATAAAAGTAACAGAGTTTATTCTTCTCCTGGTTCTGTTGGCAGTGGATACACTGCTCCAACAGATTCTGCGAAAGTGAAAAAAGGAGCTGGGTTTACTGCAGCTACTCAATTAAAAAAATCAATTGCTAAACGCTCTGCTTTATCAATCGGTCTTGGATACTCTTATTACTCTTCATCACATAAAACAGGCAGCATTGTTTATGCAGATGCGCAATTTAATAACAGTCTTGGAACAAGCGTCGTTAGCAGTTATGCAAGAGTTGGATACAGTACAACTTATAAAGACAGGTATCATTTTATTGAGATACCCCTTTTGTACCATTTACAATTGAACAAAGCTGATAAACGCCCCATCCTTTTCAATGCCGGAGTGGCTTACAGTTACCTCATCGGCTCCAATGCACAATATTACTATAGTGCAACAAAAACTTATTATTACGACCGTTCTTTGTTCAGCCGTTCGCAATTGCAATTGCGTACAGGAGTTTCTTTCGGCCTGATGAAAAAAATGAATTACCCATTGCAACTGGGGTTACAGTACCAGTATGGGTTGTCCGGTCAATGGAAAAAATCACTGGATCTCAATCAGCATCTTTCTTTTACAGGAATTCAATTATTATGGCGGTTGAATAAAAATAAATGAACGGATGCAACGTCTGTTGCAGATTAACTGTTATTTATTCAAACACTGTTTATGCAACACAAAAAGTATGTTCAATCCTTTTTCTTCTTCCTCGCAATTACATGGATGGCCAGTTGTACAAAAGATACCGTTACAGAAAACTACACTTATTTCAAACCGGTGTATAAAACCAAAGCTGAAGTAAAAGCTGAAGCTAAAAGCGGTCCGGCAATTTCTGTAAACAACCCCGGCAAATTATTTGTGAGAGGAAATTATGCTTTTTTAAGCGAGCTGGGTAAAGGTGTACATATCATTGATTTCAGCAATCCTTCTGCACCAAGAAATATTGCCTTTGTAAACATACCCGGTTGTGTTGACCTGGCAGTAAGAGGAAATTATCTTTATGCTGATTGCTATACGGATCTTGTAACGATTGATATCAGCGATCCGCAAAATGTGGTGGTGAAACAATTTATTGAAGGAGTGTTTCCTCACAGAATTTATTCCAACGGCTTTTATGCTGATACATCAAAAATAATTACCAGCTGGGTACGTGTTGATACCGTTGTAAAACGCAGAATGGACGACATGCCTGTCTTCAATACTCGCAGGGATATAATGGTATTTGCAAATATGAGCGGAACACAATCGAATAATTCACCAGTAACAAATGGCATTGGTGGTTCTATGGCAAGGTTTGCCTTAATGGGAGAGCGATTATATACGGTTAGCTGGAATGATTTGAAAGTATTTAATACATCCAATGCTGCTGTACCTGCTTATGTAAAAACTGTTTTGTTCAGCCAGGGAAATATTGAAACTGTTTTTCCTTATAAGGATAAATTATTCATCGGTTCACAAACAGGAATGTTTATTTATAATGCATCCAATCCTGATAACCCAACCAAGCTTGGACAGTTTACTCATGCAAGGGTTTGCGATCCGGTTATTGCTGATGATCACAATGCATTTGTTACACTTCGAAGCAACAGTGCCTGTGCAGGTTTTCTGAATCAGCTGGATGTGCTTGATATTAATAACCTCACATCACCTTCACTCATCAAATCTTATTCATTGAAAGAGCCTGCCGGACTTTCAAAAGATGGCAATTTATTATTGATTTGTGACGGCAAGGATGGATTGAAGATTTTTGATGCTGCCAATGTAAACAGTCTTGTACAGATAAAGCAAATCAGTGGAATAGAAACGTATGATGTGATTGCATTAGGTGGATTAGCGATTACTGTTGCAAAAGACGGACTGTATTTTATTAACTACACCAATCCTGCTAATGCAGCAGTTGTTGGCAAGATTTCGATCATAAAATAATTTTTATGGCGAATAACCTGTGGCAAACAACAAAATAAAAAAGAACACATGAAAGGATTTATTTTCGGTGTAACCAGTATGCTGATTATTTTCACCGTGCAGGCTCAACAAATAAAATCAAAAGGAGCATTATCGGTTTCAGCAGAAACAGCTTTACTCAATGGCGATAATCATGTAAACGGACAGGTTTTGCTATCAGCAGGATATGAATTGAAAGGATGGTTTATAGGTGCAGGTTCAGGATTTGATTATTACAAATACAGAACGGTTCCGGTATTTGCAGATGTAAAAAAATATTTTGGGAAAGGAAACAGGCAGTTATTCATTTACGCCAATGCAGGAACAGATATTGCCTGGCCAACTGCAAACCAAAAGAATCTTCGTAATAGTGGTGGTTGGTGGGGAGGATGGAATCCTTCACCCGGTGTATTCAAAAATGGAATCTATACCGATCTTGGTTTTGGATATACATTGTTTAACAGTAAACACCGGGGATTTTTTACGGCACTTGGCTACAGTACAAAAACAATCACTGAAATTTATGATGAATCGGTCTGGAACGGAACAACTTCTGTTATGACGAAACGATCACTTGAATATACAATGAACCGCATCCTGTTCAGAATCGGATACAAGTTTTAACAGAGAGGTATGCCTCTTTTATTTTTCACTGATAAATTTCAGGTTACGTTTAATGCCTGCAAATTTTGTACGCTTCAACGGTGAATGTTTAAAGATTTGTTTAAACGCTTCTTCGCTCATTTCTTCCCATTCTTTAGTTGACAGGTTTAAAATTTCAGGAATGGGAGTAAAGTTTGTTTCTGTTGTTGCTTTGCTGAAGCGGTTCCATGGACAAACATCCTGGCACACATCGCAGCCAAACATCCAGTTGCTGAATTTGCCTTTCATGGTTTCATCAATCAATGCATCTTTCAATTCAATAGTGAAATAAGAAATACATTTACTGCCATCAATGATTTTATCAGGAAGAATGGCATCTGTCGGGCATTCATCAATACATCTTGTGCAACTGCCGCAATAATCTTTTGCAAATGGCGAATCAGCTTCTAATTCTAAGTCGCAAATCAATGTTGCAATAAAAAAGAAGGAACCACTTTGTTTAGTAATCAGGTTTCCGTTCTTTCCAATCCATCCTAAACCACTTCGTTGAGCCCATGCTCGTTCAAGTACCGGGGCACTGTCAACAAATCCTCTCCCATTAATATCGCCTATACTGGTTTTGATTAATGCCATGAGTTCATGCAGTTTGTTACGGATCACTTCATGATAGTCTTCACCATATGCATACTTTGAAATTTTTGGTGCGTCATCGTGTTGTTTTACTGTGGGATAATAATTCAGCATCAGGGTAATCACACTCTTTGCGCCGGGAACCAATTTCGTTGGATCAACCCGTAAATCAAAATAGTTTTCCATGTATTGCATGGTGCCATTCATTCTCTTAGTCAGCCACGTTTCAAGTCTGCGGGCATCATCATTAAGTTTTTCTGCTTTGGCAATACCGCAATAGGAGAAGCCAAGCTCTGCAGCAGTTTGTTTAATAATGGTAGTATGTCGGGCAATATTGTTCAGCAGAAAAGGAAATCAGTGAACTGTAAAAATATAATATTAAGCCCGTTAAACCGTTTATGAAAACAATTGTCCTATGATCCACAAAAACCAATTCATGAAACCCATTCGCTTAATTTTTACCGTATTGTTTGTGATCCTCTTACTGCAATCCTGCAAAAAGAACCCGCCGGCTGATAATACACCAACGGCCCCAACAAGTATGTATTTTCCGCCAACCGGAAGTACAACATGGGAAACAGTTGATCCGGCATTGTACAGCTGGAAAACATCCACGTTAAATGATCTGTACACTTATCTCGCCTCAAAAAACACAAAGGGCTTTATCATTTTGAAAAATGGACGTATAGCTGTGGAGAAGTACTTTGGCACATTCACGGTTGACAGTCCATGGTATTGGGCTTCTGCAGGGAAAACGCTCAGTGCTTATTTGGCTGGTATTGCACAGCAGGATGGAATAGTGAATATCAATAATTCTTCCAATCAATATCTCGGAACTGGCTGGTCATCATTAACGCTTACACAGGAAAATGCAATTACAGTGAAACATCATCTCAGCATGACAACAGGAGTGGAAGATGATCAGAGCGGAAGCGATTGTACCGATCCTGCCTGTTTCACTTACAAAGCAGCGCCGGGTACAAGATGGAGTTACAATAATGCAGCTTATTATAAAGTGATTGATATTGTTGAAAGAGCTTCCGGGAAATCTTACAACACTTACACACAGGAAAAAGTGTACAACAAAATCGGCATGACAGGAGTGTGGTTACCAGGTGTTGGGGGCAATGGAAAAATACATTACAGCACTCCACGTAATATGGCGAAGTTTGGGTTACTGATGCTCAACAAAGGAACCTGGAATGGAACAACCGTCTTAGGTGATCAGAATTATATTTCACAGATGACCAATACTTCACAGAATTTAAATCTTTCATACGGATATCTTACATGGCTTAACGGTAAGGCAAGTAATATGTTACCTGGTACACAGCTTACGTTCAACGGAAGTATTGCGCCTAATGCACCTGCAGACATGTATGCAGCACTCGGAAAAAATGATCAGAAGATTTATGTAGTGCCTTCGCAGAATATAGTTGTGATCAGGATGGGAGATGCATCCGGGTTGTCATTGTTTGCTTTATCAAGCTTTGATGATGAACTGTGGGGCAGGCTGAAAGTATTGCTGAACTATTAATCTAATTTTTATCTTCTACATGCAGGCTGTGAATTAAACGATGCAATGCAGGAGCCAGGATCAACCCGATATTAGTAATAAAAACTACTCCGCTGAATAAGGCATAAAAAGAAGAAAACCATTTCCCTGCATCTGAAGTGATTGTTACCACTGGTCCCATACCGCTTAAAATCATGGATGCATTGTGCAATGCATCCAGCCATAGAATGTTATCGCTGTAATGATAACCAACAATACCAATAAGCAGGCAAATGATTAAAATAACAGTTGCAAGAAAAATACTCCAGGCTACACGTTTGTAATAGATTTCTTTTGATGCAAGCGGTTGTTTTTTGTGTTCGTACATGATAAATGTTTTATCGTATTCGCAAAGCAGAAAGAAGCTTTATCATTTACAAATAAATTGGTTGTCAACTGCTGCTCTGAACTGATTATACAATTCTCTTTTCTGCACATCCCGTTCTTTTTTCGACAGAATGATACAGGCATAGCCACGGCAGTAATCAATCCAGACAAATGGACTGTTTTGAGAAACACAATTCACCACTGTTCCGTTTTTTGTTTCTAACCATGTTCCTAATCCGTAATTGAAGCCGGTCATGAAAGGAGGTGTGTATTTATTTAAAGCCGATCCTGTTTGGAGTTTCATCATTTCTGCAACAGAAGCTTCACTGATGATTTGTTTGCCATTGAACTTTCCTTTGTTGAGCAGCATAGATAAAAAGTTCATGTATTCTGTTGCTGTTGATTTGGCACCATCAGCCGGGCTCATTGCAGAAGTATAATTACTGAAGCTTGTAAAACGCATAGTAAGCGGACGTAAGAGTTTCTCCTGGATTAACCGGTCGAATTTCTTTTTGGTGATTACTTCCAGTACCCGGCCAACAATATTCGGTCCCATTTGATTGTATTGAAACCAGGCCCCGGGATTGTTGGCAATATCTCTTTTCTCAGCATAGTAATTCACTTCTTCTTCCAAAGTTGAAAAAGTTTTTTTCTGTAAGAGTTTACCTGCACCTGATTTATCGGCTTCAATTCCTGATGTATGACTCAAACAATTCCGGATAGTAATATAACCTTTCATCCATTTAGGGAAGATGGGTAAGTACTTGCCTACATTGTCATCCAGGTTCAGTTTTCCTTCATCCACCAATATCATCACCAATGCTGCTGTCAGCCATTGACTGCTTTCACCAATGGGTGCCTGTATATTTGGACGGAAATCGCCCAAGGTTTTCTGGTAGGCGATCTTTCCGTCTTTGTAAATCAGCAATACCTGATCATCACCTAATAATTTCTGGTTATTGAGCATGAGCTGCTCTACCTCTGTAAAGTTTTGTGCATACGACAGAACTGATAAAACAAGGAAAGAAAAAAGAAATGGAACAGATTTCATACGATCGTTGATTTATATGGCTAAAGATATTTGAAAAGTTGATGCAATGAGAACTGGAAAAGCGAAGATTAACAAATTCATTCAGCTTAACGAAGCATTCAGAATTAATTTATAAGCCAGGCCCCGGTGAGGTCACTTTTATCTGTAGCAATGCCGTCATAGCAGCAGCAAGGATCAGTTTCATGTTTTGGTCAAGATGCTTGCTTAGCCAGATGATATTTTTATTTGCACCCAAAGCCCCGCCACCATAATATTGAACTGCACAAAGCGGTTCCCCTTCTTCTTTAAACTCATAACCAAGGGAAGGAATAGAACGGCTGTCGTTGGAAGTAACCGGAACGATGAGAATTTTCCGGTCGCCATTGGTAAGAAATGCATCGTAAAATTTATCGTCTGCATTAACCCTGAAAACATTCATGAATAAAGCCCAGGTGTTGGCTGTATCTTCATTGATGTTGATAAATGCGGTGAAGTTTCCTGATTCAGAAAGCAGTTCATTACTGCCAATAGAAAAATTTGGAAGGATTTCAATTTCACGCAACCCGTTTACTTTTATTTTACGTGCTGCATTTACCCTGGCAGTGTCGGATGCCTGGTTGGTTAACAGAAACGAAAATTTTTCAGTAGTGCTGCTTTCTATTTTACGGTTAAAAAGCGATGCTTTGCTGCTGTTTGTTGTCCAGCTAAGCTTGCTTGACACTACTTCGTACTCACCAAATTTGAATTTCCATATTTTTCCAAACCATTGTGTGCCCATTTTTACATTTAGTACATCAGCAGTTTTTGACAGGTTACCGCTTAAAGCAATCGTTCCTTTTTGTGCTTCGCCGGAATAGGAGATGAAAAAAAGTGTGCAGATGAAAATCAATTTCATGGCAAGTGTGTTCATAAAAAATGATTTAATTCTAATCTACTGCTTATTTACCTCTTTTTCACAGGAAACTGATGTTAATTCAAAAACTCCTGTCTAAAGCGGTTGTTCAGATGGTTGAAACTGTACCTGCGAAGTGAACCTCTTTCAATCCTGATATAAAAAAACCGGAACAAACTGTTCCGGTTTTTTTATGCTTCATTGTTGATCGGCTGATCATCAGGTAAAATGAATAGATATTAATTCTTTAATATTTTAAACTCTACTCTTCTGTTCAATTGTCTTCCTTCATCAGTATCATTGGTAGCAACAGGTTTGGTTTCACCATAGCCATGATGAATAATTCTGTTTGCCGGGATGCCTTGTGCAATAATATATTCCACTGCCGAACGTGCACGGTTATCGCTGAGTTTAATATTGTATTCATCTGAACCACGGCTGTCGGTATGTGCACTCAATTCAATTTCAATGGAAGGATTTTCCTTTAGCAGCGTAACCACTCTCCCCAATTCAATAAATGATTCAGGACGAAGATCCCATTTATCAAAATCAAAAAATACATTATTCAACCGCACAATCTGGCCAATTTCAATTGGAACGAGATAGAGATCTTTATGAATGACTTTATTGCCTGCCCTGATCAATGAATCAAGATTCAGGTTTTCTGATTGTGCAAAGAAATGATCGGCAGTTGCACGGATGAGATAATTTTTATCATAAGGTAATACAATCTGAAACGCACCATCACCCGGGCTTGATAAACCTTGGCCGGCAAGTACACCATCGGGCAGGGTTTCATAAATAAGATTTGCACTAAGCGGCTGCTTTGTTTTTGCATTGTACACATTACCACTAACAATCAAAACAGGATCAGGCTTTTCAATCTCTAATAATTTAACACGAACAATATCACTTTGCCCCAATGAATTATAACTGCTGGTGAGGTAGGCATATTCACCACCTGCATCCAGTGTAAAGAAAGCATCAAAATCTGCTGAGTTGATGGGTTCACCCAGGTTCACAGGATCACTCCATTTCAACCATGTTTTATCCAAACGTTTTGTCATCCAGATATCCTGATCGCCCAAACCACCCGGTCTGTTGCTGCTGAAATAAAGTGTTGCACCATCAGAAGCTAAGTAGGGAGTGATTTGATTATAACCGGGAAGATTGATTTTCTTTCCAATGCTTTTCGGTTCAGTCCAGGTACCATCAGCTTCCGGAAAGCATACATAAATTTTATTGATATAGCTTTTTGATTCTTCACTCATGTACAGCAGCAATGCCTGTCCATCACCCGACATAGCAGCGCCAGATTGAAAACCACGATCATACTTCAAATAGTTTTTGATCTTCAGCATCTGCGGTTTGCTCCATCGTCCATCAGGTTTCATAATACTCATACTTACACCATTGCCATAGTAATCACCGTCAACAAATGCATTACGTAACAGTATCCTGTTTTTATCGGGAGATATCCAGTAAACAGCATTGTAATTAGCTGTGTTGAAAGGTGCACCCAGATGAACAGCGTCTGTCCATTTACCTGTTAAGGTATCTCTTACAGAGTACCAGATGTCCTGCGAATTATTTACTTCATAGGCATGTGAATTATCAGGATGACCCTGACAGATAAAAAACAACAGGTTACCATCAGCCGAAATGGTTGGTCGCAGTTCTGCTAATTCAGAATTTACACGAAAGCCAAGGTTTTCAATTTTAACGATGGTGTTAGTGGTAATTACTTTGTCTTTTTGTTCAACCAGCTTACCAACGGTATCGGCTAACGGTTGAGCTGCAGCAATAGAAAAAGGCAGAAAGAGGAGTATGTGAGAAATAACTCGTTTCACGGGTTTTGGATTTGCAGCTAAATTAGAACAAATAGTGCGGGTGGGGAAGAGGGAAAATACGCTTGCTTCTGTTCAGGAAATCATGCAGGGTTTGTTCTTCAGCCCAGGAACTCTTTATAATCCTGTACAAACTGGTCAAATGTTACAGAAGATTTGCCAGTAAGTTTTTCTGTCCGGTTTGATACCGGAGGTGTTTTTTGAAACCTTGGAAAATAATGAAGCATAATCATCACCAGAATCATCATTACAGGCGTCTGCTCTTTTCTTTTGGTGAAAAAGAAACGCAGCAAATTCGGAGAAATGTAGCTGATATAATTTCCTGTGCCCTTGCTGATCTTCTCTGCCATTTCCTGAAAGCAGAGTTGTTCATGATTGGTGAGATCATATGCCTGGTTAATGTGTTTTGTATGATTGCTTAATATTATAGCGGCTGCTTCACCGACATCCCGAACATCAATAATGGTGAATTTTGCTTTGCCGGCCGGCAAGAATATTCTTTTTTTCTGCAGAAGATCATTCCGCAGAGTGGTTGTGAAATTCTGCATGAAGTATGCCGGTCGCAGAAACGTATAAGAGATTTTACTTTCAATAATCAGCTTCTCAATTTTATGGTGCGGAATAATATTGCTGTTTTGTGCGCCTTGTACTGATAAAAAAACAATATGCTGTATGCCGCACTCCTTTGCAGCATCAATAAGCGGCTTAAAATATTTTTTTACATCTGAAAGTTGTGGCGGTCTCAGTAAAAAAAGAAGATCGCAATTTAACAGGGCTGGTTTATAGGTATTGATATCTATAAAATCAAAAGGGATACATTTAATATTGTGACCGGCAAATTTTTGCTTGTCTTTTTCTGCATTTCTCACACCTGCATAAAGGTCCAGTTCATGATTGATCCTGCTTAATGCATGAATCACTTCTGTACCTGTATTGCCTGTTGCACCTGTGATGAGTACTTTCTTCATTTCGTTTTACAGATGAGTTGTTAATGGTACAAAAGTAATGGCTGCTTTTTAAGCTGCATTTGATCAGTATCAGGAAAAGGCTGATTCGGATCAGGTTAATTCAATAAAAAGTGAAGAAAACTATTTCTTTTTAATTGGCTTTGGTGGTTGTTTGCTTTTTAACTCCCGTTTCTTTTCTGAAATAGATTTCACAATGGTTTGCCCGTGAAGGATCTGCAGTTTGTCTTTCACTTTTGCAAGGGAGATCGCAAAAGCTTCTTTTACCAGTTTTGTAATGTAAGTTTTTGGAAAGCTCTTTTTATCTGTCACCAGTATATAACGGTATTGATTTCCTTTACCAAGAAGAATCTTGTCTGTATCAGAAAGTTGACTGCCCCAATAAAAACCGAAATGAATATTCTTACTTGTACGTCCTATTGCAATAGAGCAAAAAACATGACCTACCCGGTCGGTTGGCGACCAGCCAACTGCAACAGCATTATAGTTGTCGTAAATCAATTCATTTGACTTCGGATATAAATCCCAGACAAAGTTTCGCAGCCAAAGAACTAATTCTTTTTTGTCTGCATCAAATGGCTGCAGAAATGCTAATAGTTTATTTGATTGTTCTTTGCTCATTTCTGTAATTGGTAAGAAGGATGTTTTTGAGCTGATCTTAAAAATACTGAATTTTTCAGGAATAAATTTGCTTTTGAAATGAATTGAAGATATTCTTCAGGTGAATATTTTTCTTCTATCATGAAGAAGTTCTGTTTTATGCAAAAGATTTGTTTGTTTCCATGATAAATAGTTGAAGTGAGTATAAAGTAAAGGATGATCTTGTTGTTTTCCCAATTCTTCAATTGTTTTCTTTGCCGCAGTCAGCCGTATCTTTTTATTCTTCTCCACGAGTTTGCACCTGTTTCAATATTTGGTATAAACTATTTCTTGAATTCGAATTTTGTGCAAATGCAGTTTGCATACTGGCAACAAAACAAAAGAGGAGTATTAGTTTTTTCATAATTCAGTTTATTGGTTGTTCAATTTTTTCGCTAAACCTGTCAAAGGTTTGTTACTTCGGTCCATGGGAGCACATTCATTGTTTCAGTTATGTTAACATAATTGCTGCCACCATTAAGTAAAATGCAATTACATTTAGGCTGTAATTTTTGCCAATACTTTAATCCACGGAGCATATTGTTATCAGCTTTAGTTCCTGCTTTTATTTCTATTGCCATCGGCTCTGCATCCCGTTCAGTAATCAAATCAACTTCGTTGCCAACACTATCCCTGAAATAATACATGCCTTCATTTAACCCTCTATTAAAATTATTTTTTCTTATTTCTGTAATTATCCAGTTTTCAAAAATGCTTCCGTAAGCTGAATGTTTTTGTAAAGCAGTACTACTTTTTAGCCCCAGCAAATGACAAAGCAACCCCGTATCATAAAAATAAAGCTTGGGGCTTTTTACAATCCGCTTGTTCATATTATTATACCAAGGTTGCAGCAGGTAAATGATATAACTGTTTTCTAATAAGCCCAGCCATGCTAAAATAGTTTTGGTATCAACACCGGTTTGTTTTGCCAGTTCATCCCGGTTAAGGATTTGCCCGGTATAATTGGCACATAAATAAATGAATCTGTTGAAGGCAGCAAGGTTCGTTATGTTTCGTAACAGCCTCACATCTCTTTGCACATACGTTTGTACATAACTGTTCAGCCATGTACCGGGTAATAATTTTTCATTCCATATTTCGGGGTAACCACCTGTGAGTATATGTTTGTTTACATCCTTTGCTGCCAGCTTTGCGTTTACCAATTCGGCATAGCTAAAAGGTAATAACGATAGGTAACCTGCCCGGCCAGCCAGTGATTGTGATACCTGCTCCTGTAATAAAAAATTGTTGGAGCCGGTGAGAATGAACTGCCCCCGTTTAGTATTGCTGTCTAATATTTGCTGCAGATAACGAAATATATGTGGCACCCGTTGCACTTCATCAAACACAGCCCCGGCTTTATATTTTTTTAAAAACACCTCTGGGTTTAATTCCGCCTCATGCTGAATGGATGGGTTTTCAAAGTTTACATACGGCCTATCTTTAAACAGGAATTTACTCAGGGTAGTTTTGCCACTTTGCCGTGGGCCTGTAATACACAAAGCCCTGAATTGTGTGAGGGCTTGTTTTGCTTCAGACAGTATTAAACGGGTGACCATTGTAATTCCATTTTTGTAAAAATATGTAAAATATGGAATTGAATTCCATTTTTAGCATAAAAGGTGAAATATGGAATTGAAAGAAGTAAACTTATTTTGGACAAATCCGGAATCAAATTCCGGATTTGTCCAACAACTTGTTAGAAAAGGGAATATGCCGCATTCTACGGTTACAGTTTTTTCTTCGGCTGCTGTTGTGTACTGCAATGAATACCCCCGCCGCTCCAGTTTTGCATAATTGCATCAATGAAAACGATTTTTCTTCCGGGAAACTGCTGTTCAAAAATCTTTCGCACCTGTTCTTCTTTTTGTTTGGAGGAACCAAAGGATGTGTAAGTGGGCAACAATAAGGTTCCATTTGTGACTAAATAATTCATATAACTTCCTGCTGGTACACGCAAAATACTGTCTCCAATTTTTGGTGCTTCAGAGGGAACAAAACTTTTCATATCAATATCAAACGTTACTTCACCCGAATCGATTTTTTCTCTTGCTTTTATTTTTTTTGTAATGAGATCGGGCAACGGTACTTTAATAATGGTGAAGGAATTTCCATCCTTGTCTTTCGCATTTTTAAGAATGTTATAATTCTCAGTCATGCGTTCATAATTCAGTTGGTTAACAGGGTTAAGATCTTTTTCATTTTCATCAACCCATGCAAGCATGATGGTAGTAGCATTGGCAAAACGCACAAACTCATCTGTATGTCCACCGGTACCCCCACCATAATAGCCGGGAACTATACGACGAAAAAAGTTCTGTGGATCATCAGCTAATCCTTTTTTAACCCAAATGATATTGCTTACGCCAAGCACCCTTTTCATTTCTGTTTCAATGTATTCTTTTTTTAAATCAGGATTGCGTTGAAATACAGTTGCTTCACAAAGGATCAATGTACCTTCTCCGTTTACTTCAATGGCGCCACCTTCATGTATTACATTTGTTTTTAAAATGCGGGCACCTTCAGCAACCGCCATCTGACTGTCAATTGTTCCTGTTTTCATTCGAAATTCTTTGCGAAGATTCAGGTAATGATTTACGCTGTCTTTATTGCCACTATACTTTATTTCTAAAAACCCGGGATAGCCATAAGCGCTCCATGCAAAATCAGCCACACCTAATTCTCCCTTGCCATTTACTAAAAACGCAGCACCATGATCTCTGATCCAGTAACGCTCACCCGGCATGATGTAGGTTCTGTACATGCTGCTGTCAACTCCCTGTGATGCGAGATAAGCTTTTGCTTTTTGCAGAAGCGTATCGTTATTAAACGCAATCTTAACTGTAACATTTTGCGCCAGCGCTTTAATGATGTTTGCTACTGCAGGATAATAACCACGCAGACTGTCTTTTTCCCAACCCAGCCATACCGCATCATGTTGTTCCCACTCAGCAGGCATATAAAATGTTTCTGCAGGGCGTTGGTATTTGTTGGAGTTGCAGGCAATAAAGAGGAGAGCGGCAAGTAGAATAGTTATGGTTGGTTTCATGTGTAATGTTTTATTCAAGATGATATTCTTTTTGTAAAAAGACAATGATACGTGACGCCTTTTCACGTAATAATGTGAGCCTTGTATCAAGAATTCTATTACTCCCTTTTAATTGATGAATACGATAAGCTAAATCCATGTGCAACGAGGCATCATACGAACGCAGCGGCGGATTACCCGCAGGTTTATGGATGATGTTGTTATCGTCCAGCATTTTATCAAAAACATAGGGATCGAATATGAGTGACATTAAAGGATCGACATCTCTTCGCTCATCCCGTTCATCTGCTATATTGCCAAGAATTGTTTCAACCAGTTTCTGATAACTGATGATGCTGTCCGCTGCCTGTTCATTCCGGATAAGCCGTAATGCTCCTGAATTTTTTAACTGGGTAATGGTTCTGTCACTCGGTTGAAAACGTCTGGTTCGTATAAGAACTCTTCCCAAATAATAAAATTCACTCTCATTGCCTTTGATCGTTTGTGTTTCTAAAAATTTCATCATGGAATCCAACTGTTCTTTTCTTGATATTTGGTAAACAAGATTTCGGTTGATGGAAGCCGTATCTGTTTTCAGATCCTCTATGTAAGATTTAATGAATTGTTTTTCCCTGCTGTTTTCTATTACATGCTCCAGCTGATACTCTGCCAAAAAACCACAGAACACAGCGAGGAATAACATTAAAAATTCCCAGAAATAGGCTTTCCAGTTTTTCTTTCTATGACTTTCGTGTGAATGATGATGTACTTCCATATCTTCCGTTTCTGGTTTGTAGTTTATAGTTTGTGGTTGCTCAGCTTCGGGAGTTGTTTCTGCAGCAGGTGCACTGGTTTTATCAGTTGAAGGATTGTTCAACTGTTCCTGTTGTTGTTCATCATCTGTTGGCGGTGATTGTTCTTTTTTCTCTTCTTCCTGCATAGTTTATTATTTTTTATCTACAGTCAATATCGTTTGCAACAACACATTCGCCCCATTGGCCATATCCGTTGCAGTTGAAAATTCTTTGGGTGAATGACTGATGCCGCCAACACTCGGAATAAAGATCATGGCAGCGGGTGCTATCTCTGCTATTTCCTGTGAATCATGACCTGCACCGCTTTGCATAAACTTTGTTGTAAAGCCCAATGCTTTTGCTGATGTATGGATGATCTGCTGTAATTTTTTATCGGTCAATGCAGGTTTGGATTCATTGGCCTGCCGTTCAAAACTGATTTTTGTTTTAGAATCTTTTGCAATAGTTACTGCACGTTTTTCCATTTCACGAAACAGCATTTCAATTTTCGTAGCATTTAAATCACGGATCTCTAAACCCAACACTACTTTACCGGGAATCACATTGTAAGCACCGGGTTGTATGGCAATTTTGCCAACAGTACCTACCTGTGTTCCTTGTACACTGTTCACCACTTCGTTTACTGCAATAATAAATTTTGATGCAGCCAGCAACGCATCCTGCCGAAGATTCATGGGTGTGGCACCTGCATGATTGGCGAAACCTTCTACGGTTACTTCCCAATGCACAATACCCACAATACCTTCCACTACACCGATCTGTAATTTTTCTTTTTCTAAAATGCCACCTTGCTCAATATGCAATTCAATCCATGCATGGATATCTCCTTTATTACGCTTCACTGATTGAATGTTATCAGGAATACCGCCAAGAGCTTTGATGCCTTCTGCCTGTGTTAATCCACTTTGGCTTTTTTGTTTTAATCCATCAGGAGTTAAATGACCAACCATTGCCATACTGCCGATGGTACCGCCTTCTTCATTGGCAAAAATGATCACTTCTAAAGGATGTTCTGTAACAACATTGTTTTCATTGAGTATCTCAATTACTTCCAATGCGCTGATGGAGCCGAGTGTACCATCATAATTACCACCATCGGGCACCATATCAATGTGCGAACCAAAGGCAATTGGTTTGAGTAATGCATTTTTTCCTTTGCGTTTACCAATGATATTTCCTGCAGCATCAATCGTTGGGTTGAGTCCTGCTTTTTTCATCAGTTCCATAAACCATGCACGCCCTTCAATATCGCCTTTGGTATAAGCTACACGGTAACCACGGCCTTTTTCATCAACACCAAATTTTGCCAATTCAAAAATGCGGCTTTCAATACGTTTGCCGTTTACGGTTAAGCCTGTTCCTGCTTTTCTATTGTTTGAATGTAGTGACCCAAACACACCGAGACCAATAACGGTGAGTGAGGATTGTTTAATGAAATTTCTGCGTTGCATAATTTGTAATTTATTTTATTGGAACACTAGCATAAGTTTCATAATGAATGATTGTTTATACTGTGTGTTTAAGTTCCTCTGCCTTGGTTCGTGTCTTCACGAACCATTTTTTTTAAAACCATGGTTCGCAAAATAAAACCACAGTGGCGGAAAGCGTTTTACTATATTTCGTTAATCTCCTTTGCTGCACGGGCACCTGATTCAATCGCACCTTCCATACTTCCTGAGTATATGGAACTATGCTCTCCGGCAAAATGTATACGGCCTTCGGGCCGAATGATTTCCGGAAGCCATGAAGTAATTTGGCCAGGAAGAAATAACGAATGTGCTCCAAGCGAATAAGGGTCAAGCTGCCAGCTCTTTGAAATTCCGCCCTCAAAGTAATTGGAAACATTCGGGTGGACTTTATTCATTTGTGCAAGTGTAAATTTTAATCTGTCGTCATTCGACATCTTGTCAAGCTGCAATGCATCTTGCCCACGGGCATGGCCTTCAAGAATAGCTCTTTCTCCCTCTCTCCCTGTTTTGATCATAGGATGTTTTTGTACTTGCCCGATGGGGAGATCAGTCATAGCTGAACCATTCTCTCCATTGCTTTCCCAAAATCTTTTCTTTACTTCAAGAAAAACACGGGTTGTTGGTGTGTAATAGAGTCCGGCTATGATCTCTTTTTTGAAGGCTGAAAACGAAGGCGTGATATCGATGTTTTGCAACACCGAAAAAGGAATTGTGCAAACGATCCGATCTCCACTAATGCTTTCCTGCTTACCAGCTATATTAATAATTACTTCAACACTATTAGGGACATTTTTTATACTCAGCACTTCAGTATCAAAACGAATTCGTTCTCCCAATCTAATTGTAAATGCTGTTGATAAGCTATCTACTCCGCCGGGGAAGCTGTACACATCTTTACTTCTGATACTCTGTAATACTGGTAACAGATTCCAGGCAGCAGAGGCCCGGCCTTGGCGATCACAATACCAGGTAGTTACACGAATAATTTCCTGAGCACCGGCAGACGCACCGTTTTCTGCAACAAGCTGAAGCAATGTCTTGTTGTCAATTGAACGGGCCCAGTCATACAGTGAATTCGAAATAGTAGCATCATGCATACCATCCAGTAAGGGCTGGATGTACCTGTTGGTGATACTGCCCTCCCGTTCTTCCGGTTTGAGTTCATATGGCCAATTTATTTTCCCGTTATCCGGAACAATTCGTTTGCCACGCAAATGATAAACAGTATTTCCACCCGGACTCCGAATAGCAGGGGACTTCAGTGATTCGTATGGAATATTAAAAAGCTTGACGTACCGAAAAAGGTTAAAATAATTATCGTTGAAACTCATTGCACCTGCCTCAGCAGTTAATCCTGAAGTAAAACCTTCCCGAAGTGTTAGTACACGACCACCAGACCGATTTCTTGCTTCAATCACGATCACCTCATGACCGGCTTGTACGAGCTCCCATGCTGCGGTTAAACCAGCAAGGCCTGCACCAAGGACAATTACTTTCTTCTTTGTTTTTTGACCAGATGCAACTACACCAATTGGCAGCAATATACCTGCGGTAGCAATAGTGGAAGTTTTTAGAAAGCTTTTACGATTCATTGAATATCCTTTTATGATTACTTTGCCTTTGTTGATGTTCTTCACCAACGAATAGCATCTCTCTCTGCTTTGGTTTGTGTCCTCACGAACCATTTTTGTTTTCATTTCGATTCGTGAAAACACGAACCAAGGCCCGGACTTTACAAAGCTGGTCAACTATTTATGATGATGCTTGCTTTTTTTATAATGCTCATTCAAAAGGTCAACCCCAAAGTCACCATTGAAATCACGCCAAACGATGTGTATATGATTGGCATTGTGAGTAGTATTATCAAACTCAATTAAAAAAGTCTTCCCTTGTATTCTGTAATAATGTGGAACTCCCTTTAGTAAACTTCCCGCCCAACCAAATCTTATTTGATTAAAATCTTCTGATACAATTCGCTTCATTCTCATCTCTGCAATTTTAGTTGGCATTGAAGAAAGATGACTAACAATTAATTTGTTTAAAATATTTTTTTGTTGAGTTGTCAAATCTTTGGCTACTATTCCGACTGGCGTAAGCGGTCCAACTTGAATAGCGTTTGTAGTTACTATGTCGCTAAATGCTTTTGATTGAAAAATTGCTTTAGCTTTTTGTTCACTGGTAAGCATGTTAATTAATTCAAAGCCAATATCTTCTTCGTCTTTTATGATTCGCCTTCCTTTATTTTTTCCTTCTTTTATTTCAGCAGGATAAACGCCAAAAAAGATGGGCGTTAATGCTAATTGATTATTTACGATTGTAAAATTAAGAGCAATATGATGTCCGCTAAATTTCCATCCCCAAACACTGTCTTTTGCTGGCGTACCATAAAATGATATGAAATGATTTTCAGGTATCCGATGTATCATGTCAGGCTCTAACTCTTTCAAATAATACTCATTATTCATGATGTCCTGTGTTCTTAAAAAACCCTTATCACTTAAAAAACTTTTAAGCAAGGCATAAATAGTACGCTTTTGAATGCTATTCAGGTCTTTTAAACAAACACCTTTTCTTGGAATTAAACTGGGAGGAAGATAGTTCCAATCGTATCTGGACATATCATCAAAAGGAAAAACCGCTTTTGCTCTTTGTGTGCTGTCTAAAGAATTTACAACTGTCAATGCAGACGAAAAATCCACAGTATTATCCTGTGCTGTCAAATCGAAAGGAACGAATAGCTGGAATGAAAACACAGTGAGCAATGAGATAAATGCGAGGGTTGTTTTTTTATTTTTCATTTTGAAGAGTCGATTGAGTATTGTTTTATTAATTTTTAACTGCTTTACTTTCTATCCACTTATTAATTTTTGTTTCCAAAATAATCAGCGGTAAACAGCCATCTTTCAACACTTCATCATGAAACTCTTTAATGTCAAACCTGTTTCCCAATTTCTTCTTTGCTCTTTCACGCAGTTCAATAATTTTTAACTCACCTACTTTATAGCTTACTGCCTGTCCTGCTGTTACCATATAGCGTTCTATTCGTTGTTCCGCTTCAACAGATGATACGGGTTGGTTCTCCAAAACATAGGCTATGGCTTTTTCACGGCTCCATCCTTTGTAGTGGATGCCTGCATCAACAACTAACCGAACAGCCCGTTCAATTTCACCATTTAGTCTGCCCAGGTATTGATAGGGGTCGGTGTACATTCCTAATTCATTGCCCAAACTTTCTGCATACAAGGCCCATCCTTCTCCAAAAGCACTTGTCCAATATATTTTTCTGAATTCCGGAATATCGGCTTCCTGTTGAATAGCTACCTGGTAGTGATGCCCCGGAATAGCTTCGTGTAGAAATAAATCTTCCATTGAGAAATAATTGTATTGAGCCGGATCAAGAATTACTTCATAAAAAATACCCGGTCTTTTTCCATCTCTTGATGGCTGCATGTATTGAGCATTAGCACCGGCAGCCCGAAACTTTTCAGTAGCCCTTACTTCAAATTTTGCTTTGGGTATTAAATTAAAAAGACGGTTGAGCTGCGGTGACATTCTATCAAGAAAGCTTCTATATCTATCTAATACTTCCTCTTCGGTTTTAAATGGAAAGAATTTAGGATCGGTTTTTACATATTCAAAAAAGGCTTTCAAATCACCTTTAAAACCAACTTGTGTTTTTACAGAATCCATTTCTTTGCGAATTCGGGCAACCTCACGAAGTCCTAAATTGAAAATTTGCTCGGCAGTAATGTTTGTTGTTGTGTAATACTTTAACCACAACTCATATTCTTTCTTCCCTTTATCATTATTTAATAAGCCGGATGTTGTTCTTGCTTTTGGAATATACTCAGTAACAAGATAGTCATGCAATTTTTTATAAGCTGGTTTGATAATCGTTTCAATGGCATTCGTATAATCTTTTTTTAATTGAACCGCAGCAGCATTATCTAAGTTGGTTGGTAGTTTTAGTAAAGGTTTATAGAAAACATTCTCCTGTAGCGCTCCTTCAAATAATGGTTTTAATTGTGCCGGAACTTTTTGCATTGCTGCTTTTGGGTTTGTGTTATTTTGCTCAACACCCTTTTTCATATTTGCAATGGCTTGGTCAACCCATAGTTGGAAACCTTTCATACGGCTGATAAAATTCCGGTAATCATTTTCGGTAGTAAAAGGAACAAAGCCTGCTCCAGACCCCAAGGTTGCAAACTTCGTTGAAAAACTAAATACGAATTGATCAACAGGTCGGTAAAAACTCAAGGAATTGTTTAATCGTTCGTTTTCTGATTTGAGTTTGTAGGTAAGTACATCGACACTTAGCAACTCAGATGCTGTTAAGCCTGCTTTGTTTATAACACCTAATTGGGTGAGATATTTTTGATTGAGTGCTTTTGCTTTTTTTATATACTGCTCACTGATAGTAATTTCCATTTGGCTATTGTAATCGTTGATACCTGCCTGTGTGGCTTCCAATGGATTTAAAGCATAATATTCTTTTGAGTACTGCTGAAGTAATTGTTCAAGTTGAATCGGTTGATTTGTCTTTTGTGCCAAAAGCTGAAAAGAAAATACGTTTATCAATGCGATAAACAGGAATGTTATTTGCCTCATTTTCATTTTTCTATTTTTTTATAGTTATAAACTTTTACAAACAATCTATTTTTTAAACTTCCCATACACCGCCTGCCCCGGAAAAACATTACTCATCGTTTTCCCATTCTTCAACACAAAACTTCCGTTCACCATTACATATTCAATACCTGCTGAAAACTCCAGGCCTTTTTCAAATGTTGCTTTATCGATAACTGTTTCGGGATTAAAAATGGTAATGTCAGCATCGGCACCCACTTGTATTCTTCCTTTAAAACGCATGGAGGGAGCAATGTTTTCTAAACGCTTTGCAGGAAGCAGTGTCATTTTTTCAAGAGCAGTCATTAAGTCAATCACTTTATCTTCTCTTACATATTTGCCCAATACTCTTGAGAAAGTGCCAGCAGTGCGTGGATGAGCCAGTTTCGCATACGTCATTCCATCAGAACCAATCATAACACCGGGAGCTGCAATACCTGTTTTAATCCATTCAGGTTTCATTACATGAAGAATCACTACGCCGCCGGTTTTGCGATAGGTTTCAAATGTTTCTTTCGTAAGCCGTTCGCCTGTTGCCACCCATTGTAAATCGCCGTAGCTTATTCCCAGTCGTTGCTGCCAACCTTCATCAAACATGGCACTTTGCAGCGAAGTTGAACCAGCAGTGTAAGGATACAACTCAGTGCTGATGTCAAAACCCTTTTTATTTGCAGCATTTACCATCTCCAGCGACAGTCCAATATTTCCCAACGACATGCTGTTGATATGAACAATGTGCAGTGGTGCTCCTGTAAGTACCGCAACAGCTATTGCTTCTTGAATTGAAATAATATCTGGTTGCCTTACATGCGAAAACACGAGGGCTTGCAACTCACCAGCCAGTTTATAAACCTTGAACATTTCATTGGGATTTGTTTTGGGCAAATAGCCAATGGGTGCACCAATACCAATACCGCCTTCACTCAAGGAAACTTTAATGTTTGCAAGTGTTTGATTCATTACCTCAGGTGAAACAGCTTCATTTGCAGCCCGTAAAATACTGTTGGTCATTGCTCCGATATTTGCTTCTCCCTTCAGCGTAATTTGCAGTAAACTGTCTACAGCGCTTTGGTATTTACTTATGGCTTTAAACCGTTCAAAAGGCCAGTTTACACTTGCACCGAAGTTAATTAGTGCCTTGCCTTTTCTGGATTCGTACCATTTACCTAAATGTTCAATTCCCCATTCTAACTCCAATGCTGTTGTTACACCATCATGCAACTGGTATTCCTGTTCCACATTGCTGCGGCCATGTATATGCATATCAATAAAACCTGGTGCTACAACTAATCCGCTTACATCAATTACTTCTTTTCCCTGCAATACTTCACTGCTGATTTGTGCAATGCGGTTGTTGAGGATGCCTACATTTTTAATGGCATCTAATTTTGTTTCAGGGTCAATGACCCGGCCACCTTTGAGTACTATATCATATACAATGGTTGATTGAGCAAAGCCTGTTAGTGAAAGTGTAATGAGAAAAGCAGTGAGTATTTGTTTCATGTTGATGTTTTTAATTTTTAACGAGCCTTGTTGAATGCAATACATTTATTTTCCATTGTTTTTTTTCTTTTACCAGGATGACCGTTTCCATCCATTTTACAATATCTTCTTTTCCATTTCTTGTAATGATTGATTGCAGGTAGTATGTAACCCATGCTGTATTTTTATTGATGGTAGTGTTTACAAACTCAAAGCTGTTGGTTCGTTTGAAATCTGCTGCTTTGTTCATTATCACTTTTTGAATCAGGGTGTCTATCGTCCA
>JANOIQ010000161.1:0-11922 GCA_031407835.1 Chitinophagaceae bacterium | reverse complement strand
CTGATTTCTGCAGCGCCCACATCACCAATATCAATACTCCCAATTTCATTAAAAAAAGCATTTTCCGTTTTTACATCTGTCGCTTTATTACAGGCAAACAGCAATGCAAGTGCACAAACAGTCAGACAAGATTTTCTCATTTTGGTTTTTTATTGTTTGCTGCAATGGTAGTTGAGCCCTGTTACCGGAATGTTATTTTGTCGTTAACGAATGGTAAATTATCAGTGAATAGGAACAGTAAATCTTCACGACATCTCTTTTCTTAAATGTGTTTTGCATAGCAAGTTCTAAAATCAATCTTCTTTTGCAATTGGCTAATTTGGTTGAAAAACTTCCAAATTCTGCCTGTTTTTCCACTTTTCGAACATTATCTATACTTTTTTGTATAGATTAATCTGTACTTTTGTGTATAGATTGAATGTTCAACATTTTAGATAAACAGATTAAACAAAATGAATCATGAGTGAAATGCTCAATACGTTGGAGCAAACCGCCCTCAGTGAGTACAAGTACGGCTGGGTAACGGATATTGAGGCCGATGAAGCTCCTCCAGGTTTAAGCGAAGACATTGTACGCTTTATCAGCGCCAAAAAGAACGAACCTGAGTGGATGCTTGAATGGAGGTTGAAAGCTTACAGGCATTGGCTGAAAATGACAGAACCTACCTGGTCGAATGTTCATTATCCGAAGATTGACTATCAATCCATCAAATATTACAGCGCTCCCAAGCAAAAGTTAACCCTCAACAGTTTGGATGAAATTGATCCTGAGTTAAGGGCAACATTTGAAAAGCTGGGCATTTCTTTAGATGAACAAAAGCGTTTGAGTGGTGTGGCGGTTGATGCAGTGATTGATTCGGTTTCAATTGCAACCACCTTCAAAACACAATTGGCTGAACTTGGAATTATCTTCTGCAGTATGAGCGAAGCCATTAAAGAACATCCTGAACTTATCAAAAAATGGTTAGGCTCTGTTGTGCCAATGACGGATAATTATTTTACGGCTCTCAATAGCGCAGTGTTCAGCGATGGAAGTTTCTGTTACATTCCGAAAGGTGTAAAATCGCCAATGGAGTTAAGTACTTACTTCCGTATCAATGCAGAGAACACCGGACAGTTTGAACGTACATTAATTGTTGCAGAAGAATCAAGCTATGTAAGTTACCTCGAAGGTTGTACTGCTCCTATGCGTGATGAAAATCAATTGCATGCTGCGGTTGTAGAAATCGTTGCACTCGACAATGCAGAAGTAAAATATTCAACGGTGCAAAACTGGTATCCCGGTAATAAAGAAGGGAAAGGTGGTATCTACAATTTTGTTACCAAGCGTGGTATCTGCGCCGGGGTAAATTCAAAAATCAGCTGGACACAGGTAGAAACCGGTTCAGCAATTACATGGAAATATCCGAGTGTAATTTTAAAAGGTGATAACAGTCAGGGTGAATTTTATTCTGTTGCTGTAACCAACAATTATCAGCAGGCCGATACCGGTAGTAAGATGATGCACATTGGAAAAAACACCAGAAGCCGCATTGTATCAAAAGGTATTTCTGCTGGCTTCAGTCAAAATTCTTACCGTGGTTTGGTGCAGGTTGGTAAGAATGCAGTAAATGCAAGAAACTTTTCTCAGTGTGATAGTTTGCTGCTGGGTGATAAATGTGGTGCTCACACATTTCCTTATATCGAAGTAAAAAACAGTACAGCACAGGTGGAGCATGAAGCAACGACTTCAAAGATTGGTGAAGACCAGATCTTCTATTGTAATCAGCGTGGATTAGATACAGAAACTGCTGTTGCCTTAATCATCAATGGTTTTGCAAAAGAAGTGATGAATCAGCTGCCTATGGAGTTTGCAGTGGAAGCACAAAAGTTGTTGGCTATTTCACTGGAAGGAAGTGTGGGGTAAACCCCTCCGCCCCTGAAGGGGAACTGTTAACACTCAAAGTGAGTGTTGCAGTTAAAAAATTTGAAGTTCTTTTTTTTGATTGTGTTGCTCGTGTGAAACTTGTACTGAGCGAAGCCGAAGTATAGCATACTTGTGCTGATGAAATATAATTTTTCAGCTAAAATGTAAAAAACTTTATCTGAATTAATTGGTGAAGCCCAGCCTCCCTCTCTCTTGGAGAGGGAATGAGGGTGAGGCCGAAAAGTAAAAACTATTGTTCAAATTTATAAACAAATGCCCGACCTCCCTCTCTGCAGGAGAAGGGACGAGGGAGAGGCTTAAAGTATGTTAAGTATTAAAAATTTACACGCTCGTATTGAAGAGAAGGAAATCTTAAGAGGAATCAACCTCGATATTAAACCGGGCGAAGTACATGCCATCATGGGACCCAACGGAAGTGGTAAATCAACCCTGGCTTCTGTATTAGCCGGCCGTGCTGATTATGAAGTTACCGGCGGAAGTGTTGAATTTTTAGGAAAAGATCTGTTAGAGCTTTCTCCTGAAGATCGTGCAAGAGAAGGTTTGTTCCTGGCGTTTCAATACCCGATTGAAATTCCGGGTGTAAGCACTACTAACTTTATTAAAACAGCAGTGAATGAAGTGCGTAAGTATCGTGGTGAAGAACCAATGGATGCAGTTGCTTTTCTGAAACTGATGAAAGAACGGATGAAGCTGGTAAATATTGATCAGTCATTGTTAAGCCGTTCCTTGAACGAAGGCTTTAGCGGCGGTGAAAAGAAACGCAACGAAATTTTCCAGATGGCAATGCTGGAACCAAGACTGGCAATACTTGATGAAACAGATAGTGGTTTGGATATTGATGCCCTGCGTATTGTAGCAGAAGGTGTAAACAAGCTTCGCACAAAAGACAATGCTACTTTAGTAATTACTCATTACCAACGTTTGCTTGATTACATCATTCCTGATTATGTACACATTCTTTATAAAGGGCGTATTGTGAAAACAGGCGGAAAAGAACTGGCATTGGTACTGGAAGAAAAAGGATATGATTTTATTAAAGAAGAATTGGGTGAAGAAGTTGAAGCGTAGCCCCAGCCCCTGAAGGGGAGAATGTCAAAGCACAGCCCTTGCTTATAAAAGAGGTTGATAAAATTCAGGGTCGTTGACAAATGATAATAAGAGATTTTAAGTTGATATGCTTAAATAATATTGTTGAATAAATAAAAAAAGCTCGGCCTCCCTCTCTACAGGAGAGGGAACGAGGGAGAGGCTTATGTCAGAATTAAAAAATTTAATACAGGATAAGATCAGCAACGAATCATTCGGTGGGAATGGTTCTCTAAAAGCGCTGAGTCAAAAAGGATTGCAATTGTTCAATGAACTGGGCATCCCTACTGTAAAGCATGAAGAGTGGAAGTATACACGCATCAGTGCTGTGCTGAACAAAAATTTTTCTTATGCAGATGCTGCAACAGTAATAAGTGCCAAAGATGTAGAAGAGTTTCGTTTACCCGGTCATGAAGATGCGAATGAGCTGGTATTTGTAAATGGTATTTATCATGCAGAGCTTTCAACCATCCGTTCATCTGTTGATGAATTGGTGATTATGCCATTGAGTGAAGCCGTAAAAGGAGAATACAAATCAATTGTAGATAGTAACCTTGGGCATAGTGCAGCTTATCATAAAGATGGCATTAATGGATTGAACAATGCATTTGCACACCAGGGATTATTTATTTCAGTAAAGAAAAATAAGTCTGTTGAACATCCATTGTACTGCTATTATATCAATGATGCAAGAACAGTGAGTGTGTTTTCTCAACCACGCACATTGATTCATGTAAATGCAAATGCTGAAGTGAAGTTGGTAGAGGAAGAAGTAACTCTGGGCAGCAGTGATTCATTCATCAACAAGATATCAGAAATTGTGGTGGAAGAAAATGCACAGGTTCATATTTATAAAATACAGAACGAAGATAGCCACAGCAGCTGTGTAAAAACAACACATGTGCGCCAGGTGGGGGTAAGCAAAGTGAATTCAGTAACCATTACACTGAATGGTGGAGTGATCCGTAACAATCTTAATTTTATTTTAGAAGCGCCCGGTTGCGAAAGTAATATGTATGGTTTGTATTGTGTGAAGGGAAATACGCATGTTGACAATCATACCATCGTAGACAATCAAATGCCCAACAGTTTAAGCAATGAATTGTACAAAGGCATTATTGATGAAAATGCAACAGCTGTATTCAACGGAAAAATATTTGTACGGAAGGATGCGCAGAAAACAAATGCTTACCAGAGTAATAAGAATGTATTGTTAAGTGACACAGCAACGATCAACACGAAACCTCAGCTGGAAATTTTTGCTGATGATGTAAAATGTTCGCATGGCTGTACAGTTGGACGTTTGGATGAGGAAGCATTATTCTATCTGCGTGCAAGAGGAATTGGTGAAAAAGCGGCGAAAGCATTATTGCTGCATGCATTTGCAGGAGAGATATTGGATAAGATTGAGCTGAAACCAATTCGTGATTATGCAGACAGGATCATTTCTGAAAGACTTGATTTCGAATAGTAAGTAAATTTTCGTCTGACGCCCTCATCTGACGAAGACAATTTTGATATTGTAATTTGTCAGACGTTACATCAGACAAAAAACAGAAAAATTATGCAGGCAACAACATTACATATAGCATTCGATGCCGAGCAGGTAAGGCGTCATTTTCCCATACTCAACCGTATGGTAAAGGATAAGCCACTGGTTTATTTTGATAATGCCGCTACAACACAAAAACCTCAGGCGGTGATAGATGCATTGGTGAATTACTATTCAAATTACAACGCAAATATTCATCGTGGTATTCATTCGCTGGCAGAAGAAGCAACGGCTGCATATGAAGCCACAAGAGATACTGTTCAGCGATTCATCAATGCAAAAGAGCGGGAAGAAATTATTTTCACAAGGGGGGTAACAGAAAGTATCAACCTTGTTGCTTATACCTGGGCAAGAACAAATCTGAAAGCTGGTGATGAGATCATTATCAGTGGAATGGAGCATCACAGCAATATAGTTCCCTGGCAGTTGATTACAGAAATGACAGGTGCAAAGTTGAAAGTGATCCCGGTTGATGATAATGGGGAACTGATCATGGAAGAGTTTTATAAATTTCTTAATGAAAAAGTAAAACTCGTTTCTGTTGTACATGCATCTAATTCGCTGGGAACAATTAATCCTGTAAAAGAGATCATTGATGCAGCGCATAAGATAGGAGCAATTGTAATGCTCGATGGTGCACAGTCGTCTGTTCATCTGGATATTGATGTACAGGAACTCGATTGTGATTTTTTTGCCATCAGTTCACATAAAGTATATGGTCCCACAGGTATTGGTGTATTGTATGGTAAAAGAGAATTGCTTGAAGCAATGCCGCCGTTCATGGGTGGTGGTGAAATGATCAAAGATGTAACATTCGAAAAAACAACCTGGAATGAACTGCCTTATAAGTTTGAAGCAGGCACACCGAATATCGCTGATACAGTTGCATTAAAAGCTGCCATTGATTTTGTAGAACGAATTGGCAAAAAACAGGTTCGTCGTCATGAAGAAGAATTGCTTCAGTATGCAACAGAACAATTAGAATCAATTGATGGCATTCGCATTATTGGTAAAGCAAAAGAAAAAGTAAGTGTTGCTTCTTTTATTGTGGAGGGTGTTCATCCGCAGGATTTGGGAATTATGTTAGATAACCAGGGTGTCGCTGTACGTACAGGTCATCATTGCACACAACCATTGATGAACCGCTTTGGTATTCCCGGTACAACAAGAGCAAGTTTTGCGATGTACAATACAAAAGATGAAATTGATGTGATGATCGCAGGATTAAATAAAGCAATTAAGGTGTTGAGATAAGAGCCTCCCAAACCCCTCCAAAGGAGGGGATTAGCAAGGCACAATGCCAGCTTTTTAGAGAGTAAAATAAAAAATAGAAAGGTTGATATATGACGATAATAGATCCAAAGCCAAAATTCTTAACTACAAATTTTGAACTAAAATAAATGCCCGGCCTCCCTCTCCTTTGGAGAGGGAACGAGGGTGAGGCTTCATATGAAATCAATAGCAGAAACAGAACAAGAAATAGTTGAAGACTTTTCCCTCTTCGATACATGGGATGACAAGTATGAATACATCATCGACATGGGAAAGAAGCTGAAGCCTTTGGAAGACGAGCATAAGAAAGATGGAAATAAAATCAAAGGTTGCCAGAGTACGGTGTGGATGATCAGTGAGTTTAAAGATGGGCAAGTGGTTTACCGTGCAGAAAGTGATGCAGTGATTGTAAAAGGATTAGTGAGTATGCTGATTCGTGTTTTAAGCGGACATACACCACAGGAAATCATTGATGCAAAGCTGGAGTTTATTGACAAGATTGGCATGAAGCAGCACCTGGCGCAAACAAGAAGCAATGGTTTGTTAAGCATGGTGAAACAAATGAAACTGGACGCAACAGTTTATTTAGCACAACAAGTAAGTAAGAACTGATGGAACTGAATACAGAAGCAATAAAAGAAAAGATCATCGAGAAGGTGCAAACGGTATTTGATCCGGAGTTGCCTGTGAATATTTATGACCTGGGTCTCATCTACAATGTGGATGTGAATGAGAAAGGTTATGCGCAGATCACCATGACGTTAACGGCACCAAGTTGTCCGGCTGCACAATCATTACCTGTAGAAGTAGATCAGAAAGTAAGAGAAGTGGAAGGAGTGACGGATGTGAATGTGATGATCACCTGGACACCTAAATGGGATAAGAGTATGATGAGTGAAGTGGCAGCATTGGAATTAGGATTTATGTAGAGTTGGAAATACTGTCTGACGCCCTCGTCTGACGGCACGAAAATATTTTGAATAACTATTCGTCAGACGGGGACGTCAGACGAAAAACCAAATTGATTATGGCAATGATTTCATTAGATAGTTTGATGGGCAATAGTGGTCCATCCTATCCGGAACAAATAGTAGCGCCTTACCGTAAAGAATTGGTGGATACAGGATTTGAGCAGATGATGACAGTGGAAGAAGTAGATAAAATTCTCGCCGGTAACCCGGGAAAAACAATCATGGTGGTGTTGAACAGTGTATGCGGCTGCAGCGCAAGAGTAAGCAGACCGGGGGCATTGCTCAGCTTCTTCAATCATGTTGTTCCTGATATAAAGGCAACTTTATTTGCAGGTATGGAAAAAGAGGCAGTGGTGCACTTCCGTGAAAAATATCTGAACGGAGTAACACCATCATCACCAAATATTATTTTGTTGAAAGATGGAAATGTATTGCTTCATCTGCAACGTCACCAGATTGAAACAACAGATGCAGGAAGTATTGCTGACAGTTTAATTGAAGTGTACAATAAAGAATGTACCAAACAAACAACAGAAGAAGGACGTACTGAACTGAGAACCTATTTTACAAATGTGTACCAGGTTGATCCATTGGCAGCACAGGCATAAACGAAAAAAATAAAATGAAAATAACGTCATCAGAAGAATATGGTATCCGGATGCTCATCCGCATTGCATCTGCTAATCCTGTTGAAGGATTAAGCATTCCGCAGCTGAGTGATGCAGAAGGATTGAGCGAGCCGCATGTGGCAAAGATCTGTCGTACGTTACGGATGGAGGGCTTCATTAACAGTACTCCCGGTTATAAGGGCGGATATGTGTTAGCGAAACCGGCAGAGCAAATCATCATCAACCATGTATTAAAAGCATTGGGCGGGAATTTATTCGATAAAGAATTCTGCGAATCACATACTGCTGTTGGACGTTTGTGTACCAACTCAGTTGATTGCAGTACCCGTTCGCTTTGGCGCATGGTACAAAGTACACTGGATAATCTGCTGGAGAAATTAACGCTGAAAGATCTGATCGTTAATGAAAAGGAATTGGAGTTAAAGTTAGAAGCCGTATTACAGCGGAATATCGCAGAGATCAGTAAGTAAATGATTTCACGATTAATTAATATTGAACGCCTTTCGACCTGATCTGTTTTAAGTAGCTTTCTTAAAATAACCATTATGGAAGTGATTTTGATGGCACTCGGTGGTTTAGGATTATTTCTTTATGCTGTTTCAAGTTTATCTGATACACTGAAAGATATATTGGGTGACCGGACTAAGGATATTTTAAAAAAGTTTACAGGCAATCTCTTTACTTCGATCCTTACGGGGCTTGTAGCTACCACCATTCTGGACTCATCATCAGCGGTTATTATTCTCGCCATTGTAATGATCAATGCAAAAGTTCTTACGTTCAGGCAGGCACTTGGTATTGTAATGGGAGCCAATATCGGCACTACTTTTTCCAGTCAGCTAATAGCTTTTGATATTGGCAAATTTTCACCCATCCCTATTTTTTTAGGACTGATATTGACCATACTTTCTAAGTCAAAAAAAGTTTCTCAAACAGCCAAAGTGTTTTTATACTTTGGTATTTTATTTTTTGGATTGTACACCATGGAAAGGGCAGTGGAGCCTTTGCGTGATGATAACCGGTTTAATGGATGGATGGGAACACTTGAAAGCCCATTGAAAGGTGCATTAACAGGTGCGGTAGTAACCTTACTCATTCAATCCTCTTCTGCAACAGTTGGCATGGTGATAACACTCGCTAAAAAAGGATTGATTTCATTGGGCGCATCACTTGCAGTAATGCTTGGTGCTGAACTGGGCACCTGTGCCGATACATTGCTGGCAACTATCAAATCAAACCGTCAGGCTTTAAAAACAGGTTTGTTTCATCTCATCTTTAATTTTACTTCCATCATTATAGGGTTGAGCCTGTTTCCGTTTTTTGTAAGGTTTGTAGAGTGGTTCTCAGGTAATGCAAATCTTGAACGGATGATTGCTAACGGACACATGTTCTTCAATATCATCGGCGTAATTATTTTTATACCATTGATAAGTACAGTTGAAAAACTGTTGAACAGATGGCTGCCCGATAAAGTGCAGGTTGTAAAAGATGATCCATCAGTTACTGAAGCGCATGTGTGATGATGTTACATCTTCCACTCCACAATCTCATTCACCCACTCTTCTTTCAACGGAGTTGTTATCTTAATATAATTGTCGCTGTAACCTTCCATCATGGTATTTTTCGAATGACCCTCAAATAAAACAGGTCTTGTTTGCCCTTCATGCTGCTGTGTAAAGTATTGCATCTTCATGTAAGAAAGATTGCGGAGGGTTTTGTTGCGGTCGTAACGAACAGTTAGGGGCACAACAGGCTTTATCGTTAATGCATGTGTATTGTCACGTTCAGAATAAGTAAACACATGCAGGTAAGAAATGTCGAGTGAATGCAGAAAGTCAAATGTTTCTTTAAACAGTTCATCTGTTTCACCGGGAAAGCCAACAATCACATCCACACCAATACAGCAATGCGGCATCAGATGTTTAATGAGTGCCACACGCTCTGCATATAATTCCCGTTTGTAACGGCGCCGCATCATTCCTAAAATGGTATTGCTTCCACTTTGCAAGGGAATATGAAAATGCGGCATGAACTTTTTACTCCTGCTTACAAATTCAATGATTTCACTGCTTAGTAAATTGGGTTCTATTGAAGAAATACGGTAACGCTCAATTCCATCAACTTTTTCTAATTCTTTAATCAGGTCAAAAAAATTATGCTCTTGTTTTAATTGGAGGCTTGATAAGTCTCCTTCTCCGGGGGAGGTTTGGAGGGGGCCTCGGAAATCGCCAAGGTTCACACCTGTCAACACAATTTCTTTACTTCCTCTTGCTGCAATTTCTTTTGCATTACTGATAACATTAGCAATTGTATCACTTCTGCTTTTGCCACGGGCCATAGGAATGGTACAGAAGGAACAGGTATAATCGCATCCATCCTGCACTTTCAAAAATGTTCTTGTACGATCGTTGAGGGAGAAGGATGCATTGAAACCACTTACGTCTTCAATTTCACAACTGCTGATCTTGGCACTGTCGCCTTTTGAAAGTTCTTTAATATGTGAAGCAAGATTGAATTTTTCTGCTGCTCCTAATACCAGGTCGACACCGGGTATTTCTGCAATTTCCCTGGGCTTCAATTGAGCATAGCAACCGGTTATCACCACTAAACTTTCAGGAGCTTTTCGTTGAATACGACGAACCAGCTGGCGGCATTCTTTATCAGCATTTTCTGTTACAGAGCAGGTATTAATCACATATACATCGGCCAGATCATCAAACTCTTTCTTCTCAAAACCTTCACTCTCCATCAGGCGGCTGATGGTGGAGGTTTCGGAGTAGTTGAGTTTACAACCGAGTGTATGAAATGCGATTGATTTTGCTTCTGCCATGGGGCGGTAAAGATACGGGCAAAAGAGGCCCCTCCCAACCTCCCAAAAGGGGAGGAGTTTCAACGCACAAAGCCAGCTTTTTTGCAGAATTTTATTTGCCTTGCTTTGCACTACAAATGAATTGGAAGATAAAAAAGTTTGATATTGGTAAGAGGTACCGCTCCCTCTCATTAAGGAGAGGGAGGTGGAGGGTGAAGCTCAACCAGAACGGTCTTACTGCTGCACAAGTGTCACCGACGATATAAATGTCGGGATGCAGACCGAAAGCGTCTGCATGCGACGCCAATACAATTGAATATGGAATCAACTGATTGATAACTAAAATCATTTATCATTGTATTGTAAACCGATTTCAATTCATTTTTTTTAAATACTCCCTTTAGGGACGGGCATGAAAAAAGCACTTCCTTATATTTTACTGATTGTTCTGCTGCTGGCTGCAGTAATGATCCGCCGTTGTAACAGCACAAAAAATACAACCGATAATCAGAAAGAAAAAAAGAAAACGGAAGACGTACGCAATCCAACGGAACCAAAAACGGATAACGGGAAAAGTAATTTAGATGTTTTCAGAGATCCTGCATCAGATTTTTATTTTACAAAGCATGCACGCTGCCGTATGAAGTGCAGGCATATTACACAGGAAGAAGTAAAAGAAATTGTACGGAAAGCTGAAGTGAATTATAAGAAGAGTGAACTCGATGCAGCACAGGGGCCGAAGTATGCATTGGAAGGAACTACATCAAAAGACCGTCAGCATGTACGGATTATTGTTGCACCGAAGCAACGCCATTTAACCATTGTAACAGTAATTGACCTGGATGAAGATTGGGAATGCCCGAGTTGCGGCCCCCGCAAAAACCCCCAAAGGGGGAGAACTGCTGCAGCACTGGCCCAGCTAACTTATAATGTTTAATTAATGGTGAGTGTTTGATATGTGACGATTAAAGAATTTAAGATGATATGGAAGAACAAAAAGTTTATAAGAAAGATACAGTACCGCCTCCTCTTCTTGGGAGAGGAGGTTGGGTGGTGAGGCTTCTCAAACCATTTCAATATATCTACGCCATTTACGCCATGCTTTTATTTGTGGCAATCATGTTTCTTGTTCTTCCTTTTGTAGTTGCAGGATCTTTCTTTGGAAAAATAAAAGGTGGAAATATTGTGATGAGTATTGCCCGCTGGTGGGGTGATGTGTGGTTGTTTCTCTTGGGTATTTATCATGTGCGGATTGTTGAACAGGAGATCAGGGAACATCAGCCATACATTTTTGTGAGCAACCACAATTCATACATGGATATTCCGCAAATGTTGAAATCGATCCGAAGGCCATTACGTATTTTAGGAAAAGCAGAAACAGGTAAAGTACCCATCTTCGGAATCATTTACAATGCAGCAGTAGTGCCGGTTGCAAGAGGCAGTGCACAAAACAGGGCAAGAAGTGTAAAAACGTTAAAGGCTGTACTGAGCAAAGAAATTTCCATTTATATCGCACCTGAAGGAACATTCAATATGACGAACAAACCTTTGATTTCATTTTATGATGGAGCCTTCCGTTTAGCAGTTGAAACCCAAACACCTGTTAAACCTATGCTTTACTTAGATAGCGTAAAGCGGTTACACTGGAGCAGCATCTTTGCATTTACTCCTGGCAAA
>JANOIQ010000159.1:0-11700 GCA_031407835.1 Chitinophagaceae bacterium | reverse complement strand
GATTGCTGGTGCGAAACAATCAGATCAATTGTACGAATCAGGTTATTCCTGTTACTGATAGAAAGTTTTGCATAACTCAGCATTCGTTGCTGCGGATCCATTTCATTTACTGCAAAATTTTCAAGCAGTACTTTATGATAAACCGGTACGTTCTTTTGTTGCAAAAAATAATGAGCAGTTGTTAACTGCACCTGCTCATTTAGTTTAAACTTTAATTTTACATCGTAAGCAAATTCTTTGTATCCGCTTGGCGATTGCTTGCCGGTTGTATCACCTCCAATCATAACGCCGAAATCTCTTCCTGTGGCTCCCACAATGGCTGCAAACCTTTTGCTGCTGTAATTCATTTCAGCCCTGGCTGTTTGTTCCATGTTTCCACTCATAACTTTTACAATGGCAGTCGCTCCAAGTTTCTTCATACCATCATCTGCATTCTTTTTCAATAACGGTTCTTTTGATAACACATGGATTACTCCACCCAACGCATCAGTTCCATACTGCACTGACCCTGTTCCTCTTGCAACTTCAATTTTCTGAATTGTAAAAGCATCAATAGTATTGAGATATTGATTCGGCCCGTAACGAAAGGTTGAATTATTTAACCGTATTCCATCAATCAATATCAGTGTTTGATTTCCTGTTAATCCTCTTACAAAAGCAGAGCCACCACCATGATTTGTTTTTTGCACAAACACGCCATTCATCCCCATCAATGCTTCGGGAGCAGTACGGGGATTGAATTGACTTAACTGTTGTCTATCCACAGACTTTACTGTATATGGAACAACAGCTTCTTTCTGTAAGGTTCTATTTGCAGTTATAATTACTTCATTCAATGATTTTATAACCGTATCCTCCTGAGCATAAACAGAAATAATCAAACAATTACAAGTGATAAAAAGAATCAGTCTGTTCATAAAAAATATCATCGTCCGGGTTACAGAATTATTTTTTTTCTTCTTCCTCATCTTCAGTTTCTACCATTTTTACAAATGCACTTCTTCTTGGTGCAGGCATTTCACTGGCTTCGCCTTTTACTGCTTTCCAGATCACTTCGCTGAAAACTAAATCAGGAATTCTGTCTTCTTTCGTAAAATCAAATGTTTCACTCAATCTTGCACCTGCTGTGTTTTTTACATTTGCTTCATTGAGGTCAACATTAGCAGCCACTGATTTGAAGGGTGATAAATCAGGAGTAGCACTAAAGCATCTCCACATTGATTCTGCAGCAGCATCGTACTGACTCATAGGTGGCAAACCAAGTATCAATTCAATTGTTCGCAGCATGGATGAGGTAGAATACATTGTGTGATCAACAAATTTTCTTTTTACAAAACCCCCGGCTAAGTAGGCCGTACTCCTGTGAGCATCTACATGATCGGGACCGTTTTGTGCATCATCTTCCACAATAAAAATGGCGGTCTCATTCCAGATTGAACTTTGAGATAAATACTCAACAAACATTCCAACAGCTAAATCATTATCTGCCACATGTGCAAATGGTGTTGGCCTTCCAATTCTTGCCCCTTCCGTATGATCATTGATAAAACGCAGTGAATTAAATCTTGGAACCGCATTAACAGCTAATAATGAATCAAACTCTCTTTTCCATTGATTAAAACGGGTAGTATCTCTTACCTTTTCATCCCAGCTTGTGTAGTATGGACAGAAATGATTTTGCAGCACAGGGATATTTGCTTTATAATCATCAGCAAATTCACCATACGTTCTGTAACTCACACCTGCCCGTTTGCAATAGTCCCAGAGAAAACCACGGTCGGGGCTTGCAATATCCCGGTTGCCTTCTGCATCATACTCACCACCACGTCCGCCATAACTTGTTACCCAGTTTTTTTCCAGATAATCATTTGCATTAGCAGCCATTGACCAGTTATGCCCATCTGCACTTACTTCACCATCTACATAAAAATTATCCAGCAACACAAATTCTCTTGCCAGCTTATGCTGATTGGGTGTAATTTTTTCGCCAAATAACACAAGGCTTGTATCACCATTGCCTTCCGGCATATCGCCCAACACCTGATCGTATGTTCTGTTTTCTTTAATGATATAGAAAACATATTTTATGGGAGAAGGATTACCCACTTTCATGGGGATAGGATTACCCACTTCGCCTTTTGCATTCAGCTCTTTATCCTTGGTATAAGGTGTATTTGCATAAACTGATTTAGAATAAGCTGCCAGTGTTACAGAAGAAGGTTCATCAATAATACTCATGTTACCTTTCATCAATCCACCGATATACTGAATCTTGCTTTGTTGCTTTCTGTAATCGCCGTGCTGATAAGTTACTTCCTGTTTATTGCTTGCAGGGTTGGGCCCTTTCACATTGGGAAAAGAAGAAAACCCTTTGCCGTTTGTTACAAATATTTTTTTGCCGACTACTTTTACGTTAGTAGGATACCAGCCAGTTGGAATAAAGCCTTTTGACTTACTGAAACCGGGTTTAGTGATATCAAAAACAGCCAGGCAGTTATTATCTGCATTGGCAACATATAATGTTTTCTGATCTTCACTGAAGGCAAGACCGTTGCTGGCTGAGCCTGTTGGTGCATTGGGATACAGTGCCGCATTCAGCACTTCCAGTTCTTTACGTTGTTTTACATCAATAACAGATACTGCATTATCACCAGCACAAGCCACAAAAAGATATTGCCCGTTTTTTGATAATAGCAACTCATTGGGGTTTTCACCAACATTGATTTGTGCAGTGATTTGTTTTGCAGCAATATCAAACACCAGTACTTTCTTTCCGCCCCATAAAGAAATGTAGAGTTCTTTTTTATTGTTCGATAACAAACAGGAGTAGGCCGCTTCATCCAGCTGCAGCTGAATTTCAATTTTTTTGCTGAGAAGGTTAACAATATACAATGAGTTGTTATCCTTTGTTACAACATATAGCAGTTGTGCCACATCATCGATATCAATCCCGGCAGGTGAAATTTTGTTGGGCCATTTTTTACCGAGCGATATGGAATCATTTAAAATAAGCTTGTTCTTAACAACAGCATACTTCAAAATCCAGTTATCGTTGCCGCCACTGGCGTATAAAAATTTTTCATTGGCTGTGAACTTCAATCCGTACCATGATTTAGGCACAATCACATTATCCAGCACTTTCTCGGTGGCCGGATTAATCAACTGAATACTCTGTACACTTTGCCCGTTGTTGGTTACAGCCATTAACTTTTTTGATTTCGACACAGCTGTATTTAATGGCAGGTCGCCCAAAGGAAATGAACGGCCGGCGGGTGATAATGACCAGCCGTTTGGAAGTAATACTCTATTAGTTTCTTTACTCTGAGCAACGATGAAAGAAGGAAGCAAAATAAAAGCAGCAAGAATCATTTGTTTAATTGTACGCATAACATTGTAATTTATTTTTGGTTGAATTCCTTTCGCATATCTTCTACCTTATCCATTGCTGGGCCCTGCATAATTTTTCGCCAGTCTATTGTCCGGTTGTATTTTTTCATGGCCTTGTCTACATCAAAAACTCTGGGGTCGTGTTGTTCTAATGTATACGGAGTAAAATCAGGCTTACCAGTAAAAAAATCCTGCAGTAAAGATGCGGTTACATCATACTGATTGACATATGGAACATTTAAAATATTATAGATGGTTTTTAAGATGGAGCCAAAGTTAGCATGTGTATGACTAACATAGCCACGTTTTATATAAGGACCGGCCATCATTAAAATACTGCGGTGAGCATCAATATGATCAACTCCCCCCTGCGGATCATCTTCTGTAATGATCACCAGCATATTTTTCCAATATTTGGTGCGGGATAGAAAGTGTAAAATTCTTCCTACAGCTAAATCATTGTCTGCTACATAAGAGCTTCTGGAAAAATATCCATCTTCAGGTCTGGCACCAGCAGTATGATCGTTAGGCACCTGCATCGTAATGAGCGAAGGCAGCTTTTGTTTTCCGGTGATCCACATTTTTGTAAATTCCTCTTCAAACTGGTTCATCCGAAACTGATCAGGTATGTTGGTATTATAACCGGCGTAGTTATGACTGGTACGGGTGTACAATGCTTTTTGCATGGGCACCATTACCGCATGTGCAGCACCTGTAGCAGTATCGTTCCATTCTTCACGAACATGTGCTGTTTCATTGGCTTCACCAAAATTGTAAAAGTTAATCTTCTTTCTTTCCAGCGCTTCCCATAATCCGCCAATTTCTGCATAATCTTCAGGGTCCATACTTCCTGTTGAGCCGGGAAATCTTCTGCCGGGTGCCTTAGAAAAATATTTAGCTGTTTTATCTACACTGCTGTTGGTTTCCACCCATTCATTGGGAATTACCCCCATCATCCAGTGATGACCGTGAATAGATGCGTCACTATCGCAATAAAAATTATCACTGAAAGAGAATTGCTTTGCAAGCTTATGATGATTGGGCGCAACCTTTAGCTGTTTATTGTTTGCCTGTAATGAATCGGGTAATGTATATTCACAATTAACACCAAATCTTGCCAATGTACTATCACCAACTGCATTGTTCATCTGGCCGAATACTTCATCATAGGTTCTGTTTTCTTTGGTAATATAGACTACATATTTAATCGGGCTTTCTCTTAAGCCTGGCAATGCAGGCAAAGGATTGCTGATATCATCTTTAATTGTTACTGCCTGAAATGTATTGTTAATGACTTGTTTGGTGTAAGCTGCTAATTGAACGGCACCGGGCATTGCAATTTTTTGAAAAGTTCCTAACTGAATATCGCCAATATAAGTGCCTTGCGGCGGCGCAACAAAACCAGCACCCCCATTTGGCCCTGCACCTAAGCCTCTGCAACTGATAACATACATTTCCTTTTCATCGGCAGATAATTTTACTCTTGCAGGTCCCCAGCCTGTAGGTATTAATCCTTTGGTTGTTTTCGTTACCACATCAATCACTGCAATAGCATTAAAACCTAATAATGCTACGTACAATGTTTTTTCATCGTTACTTAATGTGATACCAAAAGGCAATAAGCCCCGGTATTTATCAATACGTTTATCAACGCTGATGGGTATATGTGAAAGTATTTTGTGATTTTTATAATCAATTACTGCAATATTATCGTTGGTGGCGTTTGTTACATACGCATATTGTTTCCCAACCGCAATGGAGTTCGGACTGGCCCCCCCCACTACTTCCGCATCTTCCACCATTTCACCAATCTGATAACCTGTTTTAAACTTATCAATTACCTTATTCGTATTTAAATTAATGGTGAACACACTCATTGCTTCCGGTGAGTCAGGGCTGCCAACACCGGGAATTCTTTTCCCATCTATCACTGTTCCTTCAATGGATTCTTTTGTATTGTCGCCATAAGGGTGACGGTTAATCATTATGGAATTATAATTTACAGAATCCATTCCTTCAATTAGTGAATAAGCATACATGCCAACATTGGCAACAAAAGCAGTTTGTTTATCGGCACTAATTGCCAAACCAAAAGGTTGCCGGCCTGCCGGAATAGAAGCAGTTATTTTTTTTTCAGTAAGATTATAGCGTACCAAACGAAAGTTGCCTCTGTCTAAAATCAACAACTCATCATCGTTTAGTAATAAATCTGATGTAAAGCTGTCATCAAAAGTAAATCCATCAACTTTTCCATTTAATGATATTGAATCCAGGCGCTGCATGGTTTCTATATTATAAACAATCACTGCGCCATTATCACCACCACTTAAATAAACTATTTTTGAATCACCAGCAATAGCCACACCTAAAAAAGAGCCATTGGTAAGCGGCGATTGAATGACTGAATTGCTGTCAACCGCAGAAAAACTAACAGATGAAACCGGATCATGTGCAAGCGGGGAATTAATCTTTTGATTATAGCTGGGCACACGCACAGCTTTCAGTGTAACTAAATTGATGATGGTAAACACCCCATTGTGCAGTGTTACTGCTTTTTTCCCATCAGCCGAAACAGCCATTCCAAACGGATCATGTGTGATGCGTATGGTTTCACCGGAAGGTTGCACAAATCTTCCGCTTGGAAGAATAGAAATTCCTGCAGGGTCAATTTTAGCGTATTGATTCCCTGATGGAACAGAAAATATCTGTACTTTTTTTTCCTGGGCAAATGCTGTATGTATCATCAACAGTAAAACAATAAGTAAAATGGAGCGTATCATATTACAGGTAATTTAATAAATAAAGTGCGGAGCTAAGAATAGCCCCGCAACAATATACATGAGAAAACTGCTAACAATAATTAATTACTTTACTAACCACATTTCACCATTGATATTATCTGCACCTGCAAATTGCCTGTCAACAGCAGTTTTCCAGTTTGCAGCATTTCGTTGCTGCTCATTAGAAGGGTAAGTCCAACGCACAGGAACATTAGCATTATTACCAATACCAACACCTTTTGAAAAAGCAGGTATACCTGTACGGCGGTAATTGTAAAAAGCTTCCCATCCTGAGTTCTGAAAAAATGCAAGATATTTCTGAAGTAATATTTTATTCAATCCTGCTGCGCCTGTTTCATAAACCACTTTTGATTGATTATAATAGGTAGTAAAATCAAAATTATAAGTTGTGGTTGTCCATTGCCCCAATGTTTTTCCAATAGCGAGGTAATATCCCGTATTACTGCCATTTACAATTCCATAAAAAGCAATAGAAGCCTGAATTCCTTTTTTATACCAGTCTTCTGCATTACCAGCAGCCCATCCCCTGTTGATTGCTTCGGCAATATTGAAACACATTTCTGTGTAGCCAACAATTACAAAGTTTTCACCAACATTGGTTCTGTAATAACGGTAGCGGTTGATATGTGAAATAGAATAATTAATGGCCTTATTTTCCATAATATCCTGCGACTCGCCGGTACCTGAAGCAACATACGCTCTGAAATCTGTTGGAGCCCATCCATTATCATTTACTAATTTCCAGGCAGGTTCGCAGGTTACTAGTATTCGGGGATCCTGCAGATCGGCACCATTCTTTACATAGGTTTCAGCCATGTTATAACGCAATGCATCAAATCCAAATGATACAGGATTGGTTGGGTAATTATTTGTTGGTGTGATATAAACATACTGCAGATTATCAGCTATGCTTTCAAAAACAGGAAAAGAAGACGCATTTGAAATAGTTTCACTGAAGCGCTGTTTAATTTTAAGATCAGCATCAGCTTCTTTTTTGCTCAATGCAATTAATATGCGCAGCTTGTACGAGTTCACCACTTTTCTCCACTTGTCATAATTACCATTGTAATAAATATCGCCTTTAAGTGTAAGATTATTACTTGTCTTTAACGCTGCAAAGTCTGTATTGGCTTCATCGAGCCATTTTAATATTTGTAAAAAAACTTCTTTTTGCGTATCATATTTTGGCTGCAACACACCATCCAGTGCTTTTGCTGCTTCACTCATAGGAACATCACCCATTAAAGAAGTAAGATTATAATAGTAATAGGCCTTCAGAAACTTGGCAATGGCATGATAAGGTGTTTTGTTGTTGCCTGAACTTTTCTGTGCCTCACTTTCCATTTGTGTAATGTTTTTCAGAATATTCTGATACACATCAAACGGACCGTTATTCCAGTTGTACTGGTTATCGCCATAGTACTGATAGTTGCGGCAATAAAATTGATTGTACCGGGCTACCGCACCCCAGGGTTCAATACCACCCAGCCCATTTGAAATTCCATTGATTAATCTGTTTAATAAAAGATCGGGCGGAACAGAAGTGGCGATGTTTGGATTTACCTGCAGTTCTTCAAATCGCTTGTGGCAGGAGCCGAGTAACAGTAAGAAACATACTGCAACGATATAGATAAGCTTTTTCATGCTGTAATGATTTTTTATAAATTAAAATGTAAGATTGATGTTGAACCCAAAACGACGTGTGGTAGGTGTTTGCAAACCCGATCCACCATCCTGTGTAAACTGATCGGGATCAACATCTTTATATTTCTTATTAAAGAACAGATATACATTGCGGCATACCAACGATACTTCTGCTTTTTTAATTACCGATTTTTTGATGAGTGAAGCAGGTAATTGATAAGTAAGTGTTACTTCTCTGAACTTGGCAAATGTTTTATCAATAATATTCAGTTCTTCCAAACCTGCATAGCGGCTTGAATAACTTTGTACTGAAGTAGCTTTTGCGTTAGGTACAACAGTTAAACTTTTGAAGTTGGTAATTTCACCCATGTTAGGATCAAGTTGAATAGCACCTCCTGTTAATGTTATACCCGGTGCAACGAGTGTACCACCTGTTATATCGTTCTTCCTGTTTTGTCCCCATAACCCTGTTGCAGTTTCCAGGTGGCGGCCACCCTGCAATGTTTTTTGACGGAGATAATTATGGAACACCCCACCAACAATACCATCAAACTGAAAACTGAGTTTAAAACCTTTGTAGGTAAGTGCGTTTGTAATACCCCAGCTCCAGTCAGGATCAGCATGACCCATAATTCTTCTTGCTGCACCTGCACCTGCATCTCTGAAACGCATTAATAACCCGTCAGTTCCATGTACCAATTGTCCATCAGGAGTTTTGATATATCCTTCCTGGTAAATTAAATCAACACGTGAACCATTCTTGCTCCAGAAGTTTGGATTGGGATGTTCTTTCCAGATGCGTTTAAAGGTCGACCAGTTTACATTTATATTCCACTGAAAATCTTTTTTGGAAACAGGTGTAGCGTTTATCATTGCTTCCCATCCTGTATTCTGAACTTTTCCATAATTATCAGTAACACTATTGTATCCTGATGACTGTGAAATAATATCAGATCTAGGAGTTAGCAACTCACTGATGGAACGAAAATAAGTTACATCTAACCCGATCCTGTTTTTCAGGAAACGGATATCCATCCCAATTTCAGTTGTTCTTCTGTTATCTGCAATCAATTCAGGGTTGAGCAAACCGTTTGAATAACTTGCTCCCAATGCATTGTTATATGTACCACTGTTGGCAATGCCATATCCAATAGATGTCAGTTCATATAAACCCATATTGAGAGGAGAAAAATACTGCTGTCCATAACCCTGTCCTGTACCAATACCAATAGAAGGCTGACCAACAGATGCATTTAAACCTGCGCTTCTTCCTTCAGCATAAGAACCTCTGAATTTAAGGAAAGAAATCGCCTTTGGTAAATTATCAATGTAATCAGTAAGTACAGTTGAAATACCAACAGAAGGATAATAATAACTGTTGTTTTTTAATGGCAAAGTGCTTTGTTTATCATATCTGCCTGTTACTCCAACAACAGCATACTTCCCAAATCCAAAGTCGAAAGAGCCATAACCACTTAATGTTAACGCTTCTGCGGCAATAGAAGCAATACGTGGTGCCCGTAATGAATTGGCCAATGTATATAAACCGGGAATATTTAAATAATCAGTACTGGCAAAGGTTCCGTTATAACGTGCACTGCGTACATTGCCACCCACAAATCCATCAACACTTAAAAAGTTGTTGAAGAATTTTGAATTGTATTTTACCTGTATTTCATTGTTTGCTTCAAAGAACATACGGTTATCTTCTCTGTAATCACCTAATCTTTCATCACGGCCATAAGAGCCTGCAGATACAGGCATTTTTTCCTGGCGGAAAATACTATAGGTAGAAATGGATGGACGATACATTAACTCAACCCCTTTTGCCACTTTCCAATTGAGTGATAAGTAACCATACACATCATTTTTATAATGCGGACGAAGCCACTCGTTTACCATAAACCATGGATTGTTGTAACGCTGGTATTCAGCATAAATCTGTTGGGTTCCTATTTTTCCAGGTTGCCAGTAATTTTTCATATCGTTGATGTCCCAATCGGCACCTGCCCAAATCACCACATTATAAATCATACTGTTGGGGCCATAGTTTACATCCGGAAAATTGGGAGAATACTGGCGGCTGTAATTGATATCAGCAGTCAGTTTAATTTTCGGGCTGAAATCATATCCGGCACTAAGGTTAAAATTGGTAGTATTTAAATCCATATTGGGCACAATTGCTTTCTGGTAAGTATGTCCCAAACCAAAACGTACATTATACTTATCGCCGCTTGCACCAATGGCAACATGGTTGGTGGAAAGCAAACCTGTTTGTAAAAAATTCTTAAGGTTATCTTTTCCTCTTGCTACCCATGGTGTTGGTTTAATATCGCCAGTAAAAGTTGATCCGTCAGGAAACGTTGTAATATAGCTTTGACCGGGAGTTTTAATACCATCGTACTGAGGTAGTAACTGACCTTCAAACTTAGGGCCCCACACATCATAATCATTATCGTTCAAGCCGCCGCCAATACCATTTACAAATGCATACTTTCCACGTGAACCGGGCCCATATTCATCCTGGTATAAAGGAAACGCAAGGAATCCTTTTTCAAACATGGTACTTGAATTAAACTCAATGGAAAATCCTCTTTTATCCCTGCTTCCTTTTTTTGTGTTGATAATAATTGCACCGTTACGTGCCAGTGCTCCATATAATGCAGAAGCAGTTTGTCCTTTCAACATAGTGTAACTTTCAATATCATCGGGGCTGATATTCCAGGTATCAGTTGTAATCGGTACCCCATCCACTACAAATAAAATATTTCCTTCACCACGAAAATTAATAGAAGGTGCCCGCAGCAGTTCATTATTAACGTTTACATTCAAGCCTGCAACCTTTCCTTTTAAACTGTTGATTGCATTCGGTTCACGTGCCTTAACCAGATCAGCTGTTTTTACATCCTGTATGGCATAGGTAATACGTTTGGTTTCTTTTTTTACACCCAACGCAGTTACAATTACTTCGTTTAATGATTTTGGGTTTACATCCAGATCTATGGTAATTTCATTTATATCATTCACCGAAAACTCCTTTTCTAAAAAACCTGAGCCGGTTACTAATAAGATATCACCGTTTTTTGCAGAGAGGGCAAACCGTCCGGTTGCGTCTGTGCTTGTGCCTTTTCTTGTTCCTTTAATTTGAACAGAGGCGCCAGAGATAGCTTGCTGATCAGCTTTTGATACAACTTTACCTGTTAAGCTTTGAGCTGCCAGCATAAAGGGCAGACTTACCAACAGAAACAGGCATACCATAAATTTCTTTGGATGTGATGTTGAAAACATAAAACAGTTGTTTTGATTATTGTCTGGCAAAACTGTCTGTTCTGTATTACCAATAGTTTAACGAAGAGTTATACTAATGTTATGGGAGTATTATGAAATTGTTTCACTGCACATTTTGTAAACAGTAAAAAATATCTGCAGAACCTATGATTAGTAAAAAAAGAAAATGCTCAAACAAAACAACCGGCCTGATTGACGATGCAACACTCATTATTAGATGAGCCCGATGGTTTTTGTTTTCTGTTTTAAAACATTAACCCAAAATTTAAAATTCTTTAATCATATGGTAATATCAAGTTTACATTTCTCTTATGATACGGGTGTTACTTTGCATCCTTCAAAATAATATTTATGAGAAAAATTACAATGCTTATTACGACAGTGCTAATGACTGTGTTTTCGTCCCTGCACAGTTTTGCACAAGAAACAACCTCTGAAATTCAGGGAACAATTACAGACACAAAGGGCGGCGTTCTGCAGGGAGCAACAGTAACTGCAACACATACTCCAACAGGCACTGTGTATACAACAACTACACGTAAAGATGGTCGCTTTAACCTGGCCAATGTAAGAGTTGGTG
>JANOIQ010000147.1:0-1890 GCA_031407835.1 Chitinophagaceae bacterium | reverse complement strand
GAAAGTGTTTTTGGCGAACCGTTTACGGAAACGGCTCACTTTTAAAACCATTAACATCATTAATAAAATTTCGGGACTTACGTTGCTCGTGTTTGGAATAGTGATTATGGTGGGGATTTTGTTTTATAAAGGCAGATAGTGAAATAGTGATTTGTTCAATAAAAACACCCCGCAAAAGCGGGGTGCCAAATTGTTTTTACATTTCTTCAACTCTTACTCCTGCAAGTCAGCAATCTTCTCTCCTTTGTAATTAATATACCATGCTTTGCCATCTCTGTTAACCAGCAGCATATTTTCTGCCATTGGTATAATACTGCCGAAGCCTTCTTCCACCACATGTTTTCCGGTAATATCAAACAGGTACATACTATCATTTTTTGCTGTGTTTCCATAAAAAAGGTTATCACTTAAAACATTCAGATTAAGAAAAGGTGTTTGTTCAAAATAAGTTTTGCCCTTTTCATCCAGCAGGTATCTTCCACTATCGCTTTCAACAATTGCATAGCCCTTATAAAAATTAGTAACAGAAATATACTTAGCGGGAATAATTACTTTCCCTGTAAGATCAATGATGCCTTCTTTACCAGATGCCTTTTCTTTTACGATCAGCAGATTGTTTTCAATCGGCTGAATTTTTTCATACAAATCAATATTGGGCAGGTTGACAGGTTGCCCTGTTTTATCAACCAGTACTATTTTGTTTCCTTTTTTGCCAACTGCATAACCCGGTTCAAATCCATCGGTTACGCCCAGTTCATTGTACTCAAATGGCACAACGGTTTTATTCGTTTTATCAACAGCTCCGTATTTATTCCCTTTTTTCAGAATAGCAATTCCGCCACTGAACCAGGAAATATTTACCTCATCATATTCAAAAGGAATAATCACATTATTGGCTGAATCAATAAATCCATATTTCGATTTAAAATCTCTGGCAGAAAACAAGCCATCGTTGTAATCTCCAATGTAGTCATATAGAAAATCTACCAGCACTTTTCCTGTCTTATCAATGATACCCATCTTACCCTCTTTTTTTACAGTAGCAAAGCCATGTCTGAATTGAGCAGGACTTTCAAACTGCAAAGGAATTACCAGTTTCCCGCTGGTATCAACAAACCCCCATTTGCCGTCTTTCAAAACGGCATCAAAGCCCTCGGCTACATCCCACACATTATCGTATTGCCCTTTTAATTTTTCCTGCAATTTCAGGGTAATCATTTCACCGGGTACAGGAAGTTGTTTTATTTCAGTTGTTTGTGTTTTTTCAGTTTTAGTATTACAGGCAAACAGTAAGCCTGCAAAGAAAAAGGCAACAAGTATTTTTTTCATGTAAAGAGTTTGCACAAGATTACCTTAATTTAAGAAAACTGAGATGCCCTCTTATGGGTATTTTTTAACTTCATACCCCTTCTGTTACTGCAGGTTTGTATCAATTCATTTCTCTTCTGCAGGTTCAATTACTGAAAAAGAAAGGTCAACCTGTGAATTATATAACTTAATCCTGAAATCATGTAAGTCTTCCCGCACATGGCCGACTATATTTATATCCATTTCTGACAGAGTTTCCATTACAAAATACTTTAAAGAAGCGGGGAAATAAACAAACGCGGATTTTTCTATCACTATTTACATTGAACATACCCCTGCCGAATAAAGAAATTATATTTTCAGCCGCCGCTTAAAGGCCCATTACAATGAACAATATAAAAAACGGACCCAGTTCCCAACGTTTGGTATATCCGCTATTATTGATTTTGCTGATTGGTCTTTTTATTTACATTGGCCATGGCGTACTGGTTCCCATTTATTTCTCAATTCTGTTATCCATTCTTTTATTACCTGTAACAAATCTGCTGGAGCGATTCTATTTCCCGCCAACACTTGCCAATT
>JANOIQ010000146.1:0-3476 GCA_031407835.1 Chitinophagaceae bacterium | reverse complement strand
CAGCATATCCAGGGTTTTGTCAGTCCTCTCAATGAAGAACGTTCACTTGGCAATTTGAATGATCTTCAAAAACTGCTGACAAATGCTCCGCTGAAAGAATTAATTCTTTGCGAAAGTAAAGACCTTTCTTTTACACAAATCATTTCGCTGTATGAACAAACCGGTCAGCAGGTGAAGTTGAGATTACATGCCACCGGAAGTGGCAGCATCATCGGCAGTGACTCAAAAAATGAAGCCGGGCAGGTATTGAACAGCCGGCAATACCAATTATCACAGTCGGTGAATCTCCGTTTAAAAAGACTGGTTGATATTTTTTCCGCTTTCTTTTTATTAATTCTGTTTCCTTTTCATTTTCTCTTCAATAAACATCCGCTTACTTTATTAAACCACAGTATGCAGGTATTACTTTACCGGAAAACCTGGATTGGCTATTCAGCAGCACGGCAGCATTTACCCAAACTAAAACCATCGGTACTTGCACCCGCAGGCGTGCCACACAGCCAGATGCAACTGAATGCTGAAGGTTTATTACTGGCCGATGAATGGTATGCCAGGGAGTATGAAGTGTTGAATGATATCAGCATCCTTTTTTCCAGTTATAAAAAATTAGGTATCAATCGTCATTGAGTTGGTACATTTGTTACAATTGAACGGTAAGCATGTCATTAATTGAACTTAATCTCCCCAAATCACTCAGCAGGGCTTTAAATCTGCCTGTCAATTCACCCAAACGACAACAGATCAAAGCGCTGAAAAACCTGTTGAAAAAAGCGAAACATACACAGTTTGGTCAGTATTATCATTTTGATCAGATTCTGAACGATCGCCATCCCGGAAAAAAATTCCAGGAGCTGGTACCAGTATTCGATTACAATAAAATTTACAGCCAGTGGTGGCATAAAACATTAGAGGGGCAAACCGATGTTTGCTGGCCCGGAGCCATTAAATATTATGCTTTAAGTTCCGGCACCAGCGAAGCTGCCAGTAAATATATTCCCATCACCAATGATCTCATGCGTGGCAATCGTATTGTGATGATCAAGAGCTTACTCTCCTTGCGTACCTATGAACATCTTCCTGTACGCAGTTTGGGAAAAGGCTGGCTGATGCTTGGAGGAAGTACAGATCTGCAAAAAGGTCCCGGTTATTATTCTGGCGATTTAAGTGGAATAACTGCAAAACGTGCACCATTCTGGTTCAGTCCGTTTTACAAGCCCGGTAAAAAAATTGCCCGCACAAAAGACTGGACTAAAAAATTAGAATACGTCGTTAACGAAGCCCCGAATTGGGATATTGGTTTTGTAGTGGGCGTACCTGCATGGATACAAATGTGTATGGAAATGATTATTGAACGTTACAAGCTCAATAACATTCATGAAATTTGGCCCAACCTTTCCTTCTTTGTACATGGTGGTGTTGCATTTGAGCCATACAAACATGGCTTTGAAAAATTATTGGGCAAGCCGTTGATTTATATTGAAACCTACCTGGCAAGCGAAGGCTTTATTGCTTATCAAAGCAGGCAGGATGCGAATGCGATGAAGCTTGTTACCAACGAACATATCTTTTTAGAGTTTGTTCCGTTTGATAATAAAAATTTTGATGCTGATGGAAATATCATTGACAAACCTGAAGCGTTAATGATTCATGAAGTGGAAGAAGGAAAAGTGTATGCCATCCTGCTCAGCACCAGTGCGGGTGCCTGGCGTTATTTAATTGGCGACACTGTCAGGTTTACCGATAAAGAAAAATGCGAAATCGTTATTACCGGCCGCACGAAACACTTCCTCAGTTTAGTTGGCGAACACCTTAGTGTCGACAATATGAACAAGGCTATTCAAATGGTGAGTGAAGAATTAAACATTTCGATCCCTGAATACACAGTTGTAGGTGAGCCTCATGGAAATTTCTTTGCGCATCACTGGTATGTTGCCTGCGACGACCGTGCAACTGCTGCTGATATCAGAAATAAAATAGATGCAGCACTGAAAGAAATCAATGATGATTATGCCGTTGAACGTGTAAGCGCTTTGAGAGATGTGTATCTTGATATTCTTCCTGAGTCAACTTTTATGGATTTCATGAGGCTGAAGGGGAAAATCGGATCGCAGCATAAATTCCCAAGAGTACTGAAAGGGAAAATGCTGGCCGACTGGAAACAGTTTCTTGAAACCGGTAAATTGTAAGGATAGAAACGCTGATACCACTGATTGATACAGATGAAAGCAGATAAGAAAAAATCAGTGTAAATCAGGAACAACCCGCTTAACCCGTGTTTCTATCATAAATATACCTTCTTGCAAATATGACGGAGGCAATCATTAAAGGTTTGGCATTAGGTTTATTACTGGCCATCAGTATGGGGCCGGTTATTTTCTCCATTATTAAACAGAGCATCAGCAACGGACACAAAGGCGGATTCAGTTTTGCCATTGGTGTAGCAGCAAGTGATTTAACGCTTGTTCTCATCAGCAATGTGTTCACAGAATTATTCAACCGCTTACTTCGTTTTGAAAAAATTATTGGCTTGAGCGGCAGCATCCTGCTCATGGGTATTGGTGTTTACTTTCTGTTCTTCAAAAAAATGAAGTTGAATGAATTGGGTGATGGCTTAGAGATGAAACGTAATGCAGGTGATTATGCCCGCATCTTTTTTGCCGGCTATTTTATGAACCTGCTAAACCCCAGCGTTATTGCTTTTTGGTTTACATGGGCTACTGCTTTTATTACTACTCCCGTTAACGAACGTATTGCTTTATTTGGCTCCTGCCTCGCAGTAGTCTTTATTGCTGATTTACTGAAAGTGTTTTTGGCGAACCGTTTACGGAAACGGCTCACTTTTAAAACCATTAACATCATTAATAAAATTTCGGGGCTTACTTTACTTGTGTTTGGAATAGTGATTATGATGGGGATTTTGTTTTATAAAGGCAGATAATACAATCTTATTGGCATATTTTTTTTAGCCTCTGCAGCAATTCACATTTCAACTTTTTTGTTAACTATCTCCTGCTTTCAAACAAAGCTTTGTTAACTTTCATCATATTCTTACAAAGATGGCTAACCTGTGAATTATATAACTTAATCCTTAAATCATGTAATTCTTCCCGCACATGGCCGCCTATATTTATATCCATTTGTGACAGAGTTTCCATTACAAAATACTTTAAAGAAGCGGGGAAATAAACAAACGCCGATTTTTATATCACTATTTACATTGAACATACCCCTGCTGAGTAAAGAAATTATATTTTCAGCCGCCGCTTAAAGGCCTATTACAATGAACAATATAAAAAACGGACCCAGTTCCCAACGTTTGGTATATCCACTGTTACTGATTTTGCTGATTGGTCTTTTTATTTACATTGGCCATGGCGTACTGGTTCCCATTTATTTCTCAATTCTGTTATCCATTCTTTTATTACCTGTAACAAATCTGCTGGAGCGATTCTATTTCCCGCCAACACTTGCCAATT
>JANOIQ010000137.1:0-2228 GCA_031407835.1 Chitinophagaceae bacterium | reverse complement strand
GGTGGTAAAGATTACTTAACAGGAAATGTTACATACACTGCTACCCGTTATTACTGCCGCAAATTATGGCCTGAGGTATATATCAGAAATGTAAGCGGAACAGCTTTGCTGAATTTTGTCCATTTCCGCTATGCAGAAGTTTTACTGAATTATGCTGAAGCACAAAATGAAGCAGTTGGCCCCGATGCAAGTGTATATGCTGCGATCAACCAAATCCGTGCAAGAACAAGTGTGGCAATGCCTGCGTTACCAGCAGGTTTAACACAGGATCAGATGCGTGCAAGGATCCGGAATGAACGTGCAGTTGAACTGGCGTTTGAAGATTTCAGATGGTATGATATTATGCGTTGGAAAGCAGGTCCGCAAATTGTAGCCCAGCCAATGTATGGTATGGATGTGGTTAAAAATACAAACGGAACATTTACATATACAAAAGTTCTGCTTCCTGCCAATATGCAAAAAGTGTATCTCGATTATATGCATCGGTACCCAATACCACGCACAGAGATTTATAAGAGCAAGGGAATTCTTCTTCAAAACCAGGGATGGTAAGAAGGGAAATATTGTTATAACATACTAAATAAGCTATAATGAAACTGTTTCATAAATTATTATTATTCACTTTGTTCATGAGCGTAGCTGGTATTTGTGCTGCACAAACACCGGGTACTGACATTACAGCAAAGGGAAAATTAGTCGATATAAAAAATAATCCTGTTGAAGGAGTTGCCATTCTTATCCAGGAAAAAACCTCAGGAATTGTTACCGGCAGTGACGGCACTTTTACGGTAAACTGTTCATCAAATGATATTCTGATCTTTAAAAAGAAAGGATTCAACACATTGCAAAAAATAGCTACGGAATTACTTGGCAGTGATGTGGTAATGACAGTATCGCTCATCGATGGAGCAGATGATGATGATGTATATATCCCGTTTGGCATTCGGAAAAAACGTGTATTAACGACTCCGGTAAGTTCAATAAAGGGAAGCAGTTTATCTCAAATTCCGTTGTCTACGTTGAACAATGTTCTTTCAGGACGGATTCCCGGTTTGTATGTGAAACAAACAGGTTCACGCCCGGGCACAGATGATGCAACATTTCTTATTCGTGGAAGATCATCGTATAACAGTAACCAGGAACCACTGGTGCTGGTTGATGGTGTTGCACGTGATTTTATCAATATGGATATCAGTGAAATTGAAAGTATCAACGTATTGAAGGATGCCACTTCATTAGCCTGGTATGGTATGAATGCAGCCAATGGTGTTATTTATGTTACAACAAAGAGAGGCAGTGCTTCGTCTGCAAAAATTTCGCTCGATGTGCAGGGTGGAGTACAGGTTCCTATGAATAAAACCAAAACAGTGGATGCATACAATTATGCAGTGCTTTATAATAAAGTACTCAGCAATGATGGGTTATCACCCAGGTACGATCAAACAGCATTGGATGCTTATCAATCGGGTTCTGATCCTCTGCGTTATCCGAATATCAATTTTGCAGATCAGTTTATGAAAACTGCAGCCCCTGTGCAGCGCTATGTTGCAACCGTTAGTGGTGGTAATGCGTTTGTAAAATATTTTACACTGTTGAGTTTTTATAACCAGGATGGTTTATACAAAGGTGCAGACAATAGTAAGTACAATGCCAATACCAATTATAAGCGTTATAATTTCCGGACCAACCTTGATCTGCGTATCAACAAATCTTTGAATGTAATACTGGATGTTGGTGGCAGGGTTGAGAACCTGCGTTTTCCTGCATCAGGCAATGCAACATTTCTTTCAACCATCTACAGTACGCCATCCAATGCATTTCCTTTAGTAAATGCAGATGGCACATATGGTGGCAGTTCACTGTTCCGTAATAACCCATTGGCTATGCTGAATGAGAATGGGAACATTACAGATCTGTACCGCACATTACTGGCTACGCTGAATGTGAAACATAAACTTGATTTTATTGCCAAAGGATTGTCTGCCAATATTTTTTACACTTACGATATTACAGGTACATTTCAATCGGGCTTCAATCAGGCTTACGAAGTGTATGAACAAAATACCAATGGCAGCTTTACACGTTTTGGAACAAAAGCTCCGCTTACCTACAGATCAACTGTGTATGGTGGTAACCAGCGCAACAATGAATTCTGGGGAGGATTCGATTACGACCGAACTTTCAACAAACACGGAATTAATTTTTCTACAAGAGTGCAGACTTCCGTA
>JANOIQ010000101.1:0-5575 GCA_031407835.1 Chitinophagaceae bacterium | reverse complement strand
TGGAAAACCTGCTGAAGGACCAAGGCCCCGAGGCAGGTCTTCGATTACTAAGTCAACGATTCGAAGGAAAAATCGTGTTCTCAACAAGCTTTGGTCTGGAAGACCAGGCTATCAGCCACCTGATCTTTAATCAGCATCTTCCAATTGAAGTATTCACACTCGATACGGGCAGAATGTTTACAGAAACTTACAGTACATGGAGGCAAACACTGGAATCTTATCAGCATCCTATCAAGGCATATTATCCAAATGCTGAAGCTATTCAGGAATTTGTAACAGAAAAAGGCCCCAATTCTTTTTATGAATCAGTTGATAACAGGAAGCAGTGTTGCTTTATTCGCAAAGTAGAGCCATTGCAACGAGCACTGAAAGGAAAACAAATCTGGATTACAGGTTTAAGAGCTGAACAAAGTGCCAACAGGGAGAATATGCCGCAACTGGAGTGGGATGAAGCCAACCAGGTCATTAAATTTCACCCAATACTCCACTGGACATGGACTGAACTGAATGAATTTATTCAGAAAAATCAGGTGCCTTATAATTCACTGCACGATAAGGGATTTGTCAGCATAGGTTGTGCACCTTGTACAAGGGCCATCAAACCGGGAGAGGATTTCAGGGCAGGTCGTTGGTGGTGGGAAGATAGCAGTAAGAAAGAATGCGGTCTGCATGAACATGCAGAAATTGAAGAGGACAAGAAAGCATGACGGTGATCAGCAATCGTTTGCGTATTTATCAACAGGCGTTAGGAGATTTTAGCGTTTATTTGCATATAAAGTCTACGTATCAGGTGGACTTTAAAGAAACAAGAATATGAGTCAATATAAATTAAATTACCTGGAGCAGTTGGAAGCGGAAAGTATTCATATTTTTCGTGAAGTGGCAGCACAGTTTGAACGGCCCGCATTGTTGTTCAGTGGTGGAAAGGATTCTATTACCCTGGTTCACCTGGCTCAGAAAGCATTTGCACCCGGAAAGATTCCGTTTCCCTTAGTACATATTGATACAGGTCATAATTTTCCTGAGGCATTGGCATTCCGTGATTGGATGGCAAATGAAGTAGGTGCAACATTGGTTGTAAGAAAAGTAGAAGATACAATCAAAGAAAGAAGCCTTACCGAACCAAAAGGAAAATTTCCAAGTCGTAACTGGTTGCAGACATATACATTGTTAGATACAATTGAAGAGTTCAAGTTTGATTGCTGCATTGGTGGCGCAAGAAGAGATGAAGAAAAGGCGAGAGCTAAAGAACGAATTTTTTCAGTAAGAGATGAGTTTGGTCAGTGGAATCCAAAACTGCAAAGACCTGAATTGTGGAGTATTTACAACGGACGTATTCATAAAGGTGAAAATGTTCGGGTGTTCCCGATCAGTAACTGGACAGAACTGGACATCTGGAATTATATCCGTACTGAAAAAATTGACCTCCCTTCCATCTATTTTGCACATGACAGGGAAGTGATTGAACATGAAGGTCAGCTGGTGGCAATGAGCCAACATGTACAGCTTTCTGAAGGCGATAAAGTAGTAACAAAAAGAGTTCGTTACCGAACAGTTGGCGACATGACCTGTACTGCTGCAGTTGAATCAAATGCATCTACACTGGATGAAGTGGTAAATGAAATCATTGCTACCAAGATCAGTGAAAGAGGCGAAACAAGAATAGATGATAAAGTAACAGAAGCAGCAATGGAAGACAGGAAAAAGAATGGGTATTTTTAAAACAGCCCCCTCTAACTCCCCCAGAGGGAGAGAACTGCTGCCCGCAAGGCTTGCTACTTTAGAGATGCTGATAAAAGATAACAAGCTGAAATGCTTAATTACAAAAGATAATTTTTAAACAAATTGCCTGGCCTCCTTTAAGCTAATTCCATTTCCTTTTCCCTTCTCCTTTTGGAGAAGGTGGCGAAGGCGGATGAGGTGAGAGGAAAAGAGGGCGAGGCTTATTATTATGGATTTATTACGTTTTATAACAGCAGGCAGTGTGGATGATGGTAAAAGCACGTTGATCGGTCGTTTACTGTACGATAGTAAAAATATACTGATCGATCAACTGGAAGCGTTGGAAAAATCAACCAAGAACAGAACAGACGGTTCTGTTGATCTGGCGTTGTTAACGGATGGCTTGCGTGCTGAAAGAGAGCAGGGTATTACCATTGATGTGGCTTACCGTTATTTCACTACACCCAAACGCAAATTCATTATTGCAGATGCACCGGGTCATGTGCAGTACACAAGAAATATGATTACAGGTGCATCCAACGCAAACCTGATTATCATACTTGTTGATGCAAGACTGGGTGTGATTGAACAAACTCGCCGTCATTCAATCATTGCTTCTTTACTGAAAATTCAACATGTGGTAGTTGCTATCAACAAAATGGATATGGTTGAATATTCTGAAGATGTGTATAATAATATTGTGATCGATTATTCAGAAGTGGCAAAACAATTGGGATTAAAAGATGTTACTTATATTCCTATCAGCGCATTGAATGGAGATAACATCGTGGACAAATCTCAATTGATTACCTGGTATGACGGGAAGCCACTATTGGAGTTTTTGGAAGATGTAGAAACCAACAATGATGTAAATTTAACGGATGCACGTTTCCAGGTACAGTTAGTGATTCGTCCTCAAACAGAAGAATTACACGACTATCGTGGATATGCAGGTAAAGTGATCAGTGGAATTTATAAGAAAGGTGATAAAGTAACTGTATTACCTGCAGGTATTGAAACAACGATCAGTCATTTACAGTCGGGCGGTAAAGAAGTGGATGAAGTATTTGCACCTCAAAGTGTAACAATACAGCTGGCCGATGATATTGATATCAGCCGCGGAGATACCATTGTGAAATCTGATAACCTTCCGAAAGTAAGCAATGAATTGGAAGTGTTACTCTGCTGGATGGATGAGAAGCCCCTGATTGCGGGCAATAAATATTACCTGCAGCATGGCAGCCGTTTGATTCGTGCTGTTGTAAAACAGGTAGAATATAAGTTAGACGTAAACAGTTTGCAGCGTCAGCCGGTTGAAGGGAATGTGAAGCTGAATGAAGTGGTGAAAGCAACAATCAAAACAGCATCGCCGGTTGTGTACGATGGGTACGAAACAATCAATGCAAATGGCAGTGCTATATTGATTGACGAAACCAGCAACAGTACAGTAGCAGCTGTATTGTTCAAATAATTTTTTTATGTATAATTCCTACCCATTGGGTAGACTAAATAAACATGAAATATTCATAAAAATTATCGAGCTACATTATACAAATAGCGATGATAATTTTTGTGGATATACTATGGGGCCAAAAGGCCAATAAAAATGAACACATGAAACAATCAACCAAAGGGAAAGTTATATTGGCAGGAGCCGGTCCGGGAGATGCGGAGCTGATTACTGTGAAGCTGCAAAAGCGGTTAGCAGAAGCAGATGTAATTATTGTGGACCGTTTGGTGAATCCGGAGATCATTGATGAATATGCTTCAAAAGATGCGCTGATCGTCCTTGCCGGTAAGCAGGGATATAATGAAGCATCTCTTTTACAGGAAGATGTTTCTGCCTTGATCATTGAACACGCATTAAATGGAAAGACTGTTGTACGATTGAAAGGAGGTGATGTTGCTTTCTTCAGTAATGTGCTTGATGAATTAAGGGCTTTACATCAGCATGAAATTCCATTTGAAATTATTCCCGGTATTACTGCTGCATCTGGCGCTTCTGCATATGCCGGTATACCATTAACTGCAAGAGACTATTCGCAGGCTGTTCAGTTTATTACTTTTAACCCAAACAGTTTTTACAGCACTGAAAAGTGGAAAGCACTGGCAAATACCATTGACACACTGGTTTTTTATATGGCTGTAAAAAATATTACCGACCTGACGGAGTTGTTATTACGGTTTTCACGCCAGCCGCAAACGCCTCTTGCTGTAATTGAACAGGCAACCACAACTCATCAGAAAGTTCATATAACAACATTGAAAGAATGTGCTGCTGACTTTGCCGGAATACAATTCAGCTCTCCTTCTTTAATCATTGTTGGAGATGTAGTGAAGCTGCATCAGGATTTTAAATGGTTTGCCGGAAACGAAGCCGGATCTGTTTTCAAAAAATTATAAACAGCAAAAGTATATATATGATTGGTGAGGTAAGATTAAAAGAACTGCATGATTTTCTGAAAGGCTATTCAAAAGAAGAGCTGGTTTGGATCAATGGTTACCTGAGCGGAATTGTTTCAAATGGGTTACCCTATGGTTCTGCCAATAGCAATAGTAATGGGCATGAAACAAAATCTGCAGCAATCAAAAAAATCAGTCTTGCTTTTGGTACGGAAACAGGTAATTCAAAAAAGCTTGCCACACAGTTAGCTGCAGCAGCAAAGAAAAGAGGAGTAAATGCAAAGCTGATTGGATTGGATCAGTATCGGTTAAATGATCTTTCAAAAGAAGAATATTTTTTTGTTGTAATCAGTACACAGGGTGAAGGTGAGCCGCCAGCTCCGGCTAAAAAATTTTATGATCATATTCATGATAACGAGCTGTCGCTGCCGAATTTGAAATTCAGTGTATTGGCACTGGGTGATTCATCTTATCCAATGTTTTGCAAAACAGGTGAAGATGTGGATAAGCAATTTGAAAAATTTGGGGCAAAGCGGATTGTGCCATTGCAAAAATGCGATGTGGATTATGAAGACGAGGCAATGCAATGGTTTGGAAATGTTTTGAATGTAATTGAAAATCAGTCAACAGAAAAAACTGTTTCTATTCAACCGCAGCCTGTTAAAAAAGTAACAGGTAAAAAATATTATAACGGAACGGTTCTGACCAATATTAATCTTAACGACCGTGGTTCAAATAAAGAAACCTATCATATTGAAATAGGGACTGATGAACTTATTGAATATGAGCCCGGTGACACAATCGGTATTGTACCACAAAACAGGAAAGAAGTTGTTGAAAAAATATTATCCTTAACTGGAATTGATGCTGATAAAGTAATTCAAACAACAAAAGTATCTGCTGCTGTTTCAGAATTGCTTACAAAGCATCTTAATATCTGTTACCTGCTTTCGTCAACAATAAAAAAGTATGCGGCAATCATTCAGCAGGAAATTCCTGATACAAGAATGGACCTGGTTGATCTGCTTCGAATTTATCCGTTGAAAGATGCAACACAGTTTGAAGAAGTGCTGAAAGTATTAATGCCGATTGCACCAAGATTATATTCTGTTTCATCTTCTCCTGCATCACATGGAGAAAATGAAGTGCACATCACTGTTGCAAGAGATCAATTTCTTGCGGAAGATGAACAACGTTTTGGTTTGTGCAGTGAGTTTTTGGGTGATCTTCCTGTTGATGCAGCGATTACATTTTATGTACATAAGGATAGGAATTTCAAATTACCTGCTGCCGATAAAGATGTAATTATGATTGGCCCGGGTACAGGCGTTGCACCTTTTTTTGCTTTTTTTGCATAAGCCGTCATCAGTTCCAGATCTTCAATTGTTCTGTAAATAAATACACCGTCTTTTTCAGTACCCGGAATTGGAGGAACAAATGCTGCCGAACC
>JANOIQ010000048.1:0-22113 GCA_031407835.1 Chitinophagaceae bacterium | reverse complement strand
TATTTTCAGCTCTTTTTAAATTGAATTATTCGGGCAGCAAAGGTAGGGATATGAATGAAGCTGCATTTGAACATTTGAAATTTGCATCTATGAAAGGATTGAAATAACTACTTTTGCCGCCCTGCCAGCAAACGGATTCCGGAATGGCAGTCTTGGTCCCGTAGTTCAATGGATAGAATAGAAGTTTCCTAAACTTTAGATCCAAGTTCGATTCTTGGCGGGACTACCATGCTTTCAAACGAAAACCCTGCAGTAATCACTATTGCAGGGTTTTTTATGTTCCAAACCAGCTGTTTCTTAACGGGTTAATATAAAACATCTTTTTCTTTCTTTGCTTTGGTAATGCGTTAAACCTGATGTCAGGGTTTTGCCGACCATTAAGTCCTATCTTAGCCGATAATTTTAATGGACAATGGTTGAGGAGATAAGACTTCATGCGGAGGGTGCCTTTAAAAGCAAACTTACAAAAACAGATACTGAAGAAACTTTTACAGAAAGATCAACAGGGAAATTTTTCTATTATGCTGAGGGAACGGGAGAGCCACTTGTACTTTTATATGGGCTATTTGGTTCAGTAAAAAATTACAGCAAAGTAATCACACATTTTAAGAAATCATACACGGTTATTGTACCGCAATTACCTATTTATGATCTTGGATTGAATGTTTCAGTTGGGGCATTGTCCGATTATGTATATCAGCTGCTTCAAGCCCTGCATTTGGAAAATATACACCTGGTTGGAAATTCACTTGGAGGTCATATAGCTTTATTATACTGCTTACATCACCCGGAAAATGTAAAATCATTAATATTAGTTGGAAGCTCCGGTTTATTTGAGAATGGTATGGGCGATACATTTCCGAGGCGTGGTGATTATAATTACATCAAAAAGAAAGCAGAAATAACTTTTTTCAAACCTGAAACAGCAACAAAGGAGTTGGTGGATGAAATTTTTGCAACAGTTAACAACAGAGTAAAAGCGCTGAAAATTCTTTGTCTTGCCAAATCAACGATTAAGTATAATTTAAAAAAAGAATTGACAACAATCAAATGCGATTGTTGCATTGTCTGGGGAAGGCAGGATGCCGTTACACCACCTGCAACCGCAATAGAGTTTAAAAAATTAATACCACAATCCAGTTTGTTCTGGATTGACAACTGTGGTCATGTTCCCATGCTGGAAACTCCTGAAACTTTCAATCGTATCCTTTCCGATTTTCTGACCCGATTTTCATGAGCAGGGCATTATGTAAAACTGAAACCTGACTAAGCAGGCAACTACAATATGTCTGAAGGGCATGAAAATGATAAGAGTCAGTTTTAAGTGTTTCTATTTAGTATTTAACTGATTCTTATCAGTGTTAAATCATTTGCCTGTAAAAATGTATCCACGTACTTTTGCGTTGTGCTAATCATGCTTAATACAACCTTTCTGTCATTCAGAATCAGTGAAAGCATTTTATTACAAATCCCGGTTTTTTTAGGCATTCAAAAACGATTACTTGCAACTCAGATTGTGTGTAAGCGGCAGTTTGCTGTCATTAATGATCTGCAGAACGGGAATATCTGTGAAGAGGGCGAAGTAAGCAGATTTGTTTTTATGATCGTACGTCTGAAAAAATGGGTATAAGGTTTTTCTAAGACGTTATTGAAAAACAGATGTGACTGAGGTGGCGAAGCTATGCCAATCCTTTTTTTTATCTCATGCAACGTTATTCTGTCGGTTATACTAATGTTACTTATAAATCCTCTTTAATGGAGCAGTTTAAAAAAATCATTCTATTCTTTTCCGTTCTTTTTTTAGGCGTATTTGTTCATGCTCAGCTTCCCTCTGATCTCAGCAAAGTGAAATCGTCGCAAATTACGGATGCTCAGTTAACACAGTTTATTCAACAGGCCCAGAGCGCAGGAATGTCAGAATCACAATTGATTCAGGAATTCCAGATGCGGGGAATGCCTGAAGCTGAACTTCAATTGCTGATGGCTCGTGTAAAATTGTTGATGCCTGCTGGTACAGAAGTAAATTCTCCAACAGATGCAAATAACAATAAGAATTCATCAGGGCGGAGAGTTTTTAAAGGTGAGCAAACGATCTTTCAGCAACCGGAAGTAAAATCAAGGGTGTTTGGGGCAGATTTATTTACAGGAACTGATCCGCTTTTTGTGCCCAATCTGAAAATTGCCACACCCAAAAATTATATCATTGGGCCTGAAGACGAATTACAACTGGATATTTATGGCAACAATATTTCAAACCAGAAATTAATTGTATCGCCTGATGGTTTTGTTACCGTAAAGTATGCAGGCCCTGTTAATTTGAACGGACTCAGTATTGAACAGGCCGCAGGAATTTTGAAAGCAAGATTGACCAGATTTTATCCGGCCTTATCTTCAGGTGCAACCAAATTGCAACTTACACTTGGCTCTATCCGAAGCATACAGATTACTATAGTTGGTGCGGTAAAGAAACCAGGCACTGTTTCATTGCCATCCCTTGCCACACTTTTCAACGCTTTATACGCCAGTGGTGGCCCCGTTGAAAATGGGTCATTCCGAAACATTGAATTACTGCGGAATAACAAAATTGTTGTTATAGCCGATTTGTACAGCTTTCTGTTGAAAGGTGATCAGTCTGCAAATGTTGCTTTGCGTGATAACGATGTTATACGAATTCCCTTTGCAACAACTCAGGTAGTACTGGATGGCGGGCTGAATCGTATAGGAATTTTTGAGATGAAACCAACAGAGACCCTTGAACAGGCTTTAACTTTTGGTGGTGGTTTTCGAAAGGATGCGTTCAAAGGCAGAATTACCGGAACCCGTTACACTGATATTGAAAGAAAGGTGATAGATATTGCTGCAGGTGAATTTCCTGTTTTTCGTCTTGAAAACGGAGATTCATTATATGTTGATTCAGTGGTGAACCGTTATCAGAACAGGGTAATTATAACAGGCGCAGTTTTTAAACCCGGATCTTATGCATTAGAACCCGGAATGGATATTAAACGGCTGATTGAAAAAGCACAGGGCCTGAAAGAAGATGCTTACACAGGAAGAGCCAATGTTGTAAGGCAAAAAGAAGATATGACCAAAGAGTATATCAGCCTTAATCTGCGGGAGGTGTTACAGGGTAAAGAACATATTATTCTTCGCAAAGAAGACAGTCTGCACATTGTTTCAGTGCTTGATTTGAAAGACAAATTCACAATAACAATTAATGGCCCCGTAAAAAAGCCGGGCGAATATTTATTTGAAGAGTCACTCACCTTACAGGGATTGATTTTACAGGCAGGAGGGTTTCTTGATCTCGCCACTGCAACCGGAATTGAAGTTGGCCGGCGCAAGAAAGATATCAACATCAACACAAAAGGAGCAGCCACTTCAGAAATATTTAAAATTGAAATGACAAAAGATCTCAGTAAGCTGGGTGCAGATTTTTATCTGGAGGCTTTTGATGTGGTAAGTATTAAATCTGATCCGGCAAAGATTCAGCAGATCAATGTAAAACTAACGGGGGAAGTAATGTATGGAGGTGTTTATACATTGGCTTATCCAGATGAACGATTAAGTTCAGTTATCAAAAGAGCTGGAGGCATCCTGCCTTATGCAAATCTGAATGGTGCGAAGCTGGTTCGTAAAAAAACAGAATCGGATACCACCAATATTAAACGTCTCCTGGTTTCAAGTAGTAATAACAAATCAGCTCTTACAGATTCATCTTTACTTTTCCAGGAACAAGGGATGAACAAAGAGCATGTGTTTGTAGCGCTGAACCTGGAAAAGATTTTGAAGCGATCGGGGACAATTGACGACATTACATTACAGGATGGAGATGAACTGATTGTGCCAAGGATTGATAATACAATCACAATCAGCGGACAGGTTTTGAGCCCTGTAAAAGTGCAATTTGAACCCGGCAAAAGATTTACCAATTATATTTCTGCTGCAGGAGGTTATACGAAAGATGCTTTTAAAGGAGGTGCTTTTGTTGTATACCCCAATGGACGGGCAGCCCGAACTACCAATTTTCTTGGTCTTAAGTTTCGCCCCAAAGTAACTTCAGGCAGTTCCATTTTTGTTCCCATGAAACCACAAGGAAGAGGAATAGATCCGGCTAAAGCAGCTGTGCTTGTTTCAGCTTTTTCTGCAATTTTAACGGCTCTGATTTTAATTGTTAAATAAGCATTTCAATCAACAAACACATGCAAGACTCCCCATTACAGGATGATGAAATTTCTTTGAAAGAATTGATTGATAAAACCAGAGTACTATGGAACTACCTCATTAAGAGATGGTTTATAATTCTGCTTGCCGGAATTATTGGCGGGGCTATTGGATTGGCTTATGCCTGGATGCAACCGGTGAAGTATGTTTCACGTTTGAGCTTTGTTGTAGAAGAAAGTAAAGGAGGTGCTGGAGGATTAGCAGCCATAGCCGGGCAATTTGGGTTTGATATTGGCGGTGGTGCCGGAGGTGGTGTGTTTGCAGGAGATAATATCCTGTTGTTTTTAAAAAGTGAAAGCCTTTGCAGAGAAACATTAATTACAAATTATGATTCGGCGGGTAAGCAATCGCTTGCTGATAAGTATGCAGAAGTAAATGGACTAAAGGAATCCTGGAGTAAAAACAATAAAATCGGGAATATCAGTTTTGCCCTATACCGCAATGGAAATTTTCCAAGACTGGAAGATAGTTTAATACAGATTATTATAAAGCGGGTGTTAAGAAAAGAGCTTGAAGTTGTTAAACCGGATAAGAAGGCTTCTTTCATTGAAATAAAAGCACTTATGACAGATGAATTACTGAGTAAGTATTTCAGTGAAAGGCTTGTGAATATTGCAACAGATAGATACGTTGAGTCAAAAATTAAAATAAAAGCTATTAATGTTGCCCGATTACAAAGAAGGGCCGATAGCCTTGGAGCTTTACTGAATAGCAGGACGTATTCAGCAGCAGCTACTCAGCAAAATCTTGTTGATGTAAATCCTGCACTTCGAATGGCACCTGTTGCAGCGGAAATCACAGCAAGGGATAAAACAATGATTGCTACCATTTTTGCAGAAGTGGTAAAAAATCTGGAGATATCGAAAGTAGCATTAAGCCAGGAAACACCTGTTGTGCAGATGATTGATAAAAGCAACTTGCCATTGAAAAAGGAAAAGACCAGCAAGCTGATATCAATACTTATTGGTGGGCTTTTATCAGGTTTGTTCCTTATATCATTTCTGCTAATCAGGAGGTGGTGGAAAAATGGTTTGCATAGTTGATAATATTTGGTTTTATGATTTCCGGTTTGTTGCAGTTATTAAAGCTAAAAGGAATTATTTTGCTTAATAAAATATCTCTATAATCATAAGTGATTTCTTCCCAACTGGCCTTAAATCCGAAACTAAAAATTGTAAACTGGTAATAGAATACATCTATTATAATTTTTATTGAATGTACAGGGTTCAAGGTAGTAAACGTATATACTAAATTTTAAAGGGTTTAAGTAAGAAAAATGGCAATAAAAAGCATACTATTCATCTTTGGCACTAGGCCTGAAGCAATAAAATTAGCCCCGGTCATTCATGAACTGAGAAATGATCCTGAAAATTTCAAAGTAACAATTTGTATCACAGCTCAGCATAGAGAAATGTTAGATCAGGTTTTATCCTTTTTTGAAATCAAACCTGATTTTGATATGAATATAATGCAGCCTAATCAGGATCTTTTCTCTCTTTCAGCGGCTATCCTGACAGGACTGAAACCTATCCTTGATGAGGTGAAGCCTGATTTTGTTTTTGTTCATGGTGATACAAGTACAACTTTGTTTGCCAGCCTTGCGTGTTTTTATGCAAAGATTAAGATTGGACATATTGAAGCCGGGTTGAGAACCTTTGATAAATTTTCACCGTTTCCAGAAGAAATCAATCGAACGCTGACAACCCAATTGGCAGATTTTCATTTTGCACCTACAGAAATGGCCAAAACTAATTTGATAAATGAACATGTGAAAAATAGCAAGCTATTGGTTACTGGCAATACAGTTATTGATGCATTGATTTATACCATGAGTAAGATAGGTGGGGTTGAAAATATTGAGGACATAATTCCTGGCATAAAAGAAGATAGCGTGAAAGGGAAAAGAATAATTTTAGTAACTGGTCACCGAAGGGAAAATCATGGTGTGGCTTTTAATAATATTTGCAGTGCGCTTAAACAAATTGTGGAGGCTTTTGATGATGTATGTGTGATTTTTCCTGTTCATCCTAATCCAAATGTTAAACAAGTTGTATTTGATAAACTTGGAGGAATAAAAAATATATTTTTAATAGAGCCTTTAATCTATCAGCAGTTTGTTTGGTTGATGAACCGAAGCTATCTTATACTTACTGATAGTGGTGGAATTCAGGAAGAGGCCCCAACATTAAAAAAGCCTGTGTTTGTAATGCGGGATAGCACAGAGCGTCCGGAAGCATTAGAACTTGGATTCATAAAGTTAGTCGGTACAAATCAGGATTTAATTTTAAATGAAATAGCATTAGTATTAAGCGATAGCGAAGCATACAGGAAAATGGAGGCATCTTACAATCCATATGGAGACGGAAAAGCTTCAGAAAGAATAGCTGCTTTTTTGTTGAATAATTTGTAAAAATGTCTTTAAGCATATTTAAGAATAATCCTGCTTTTCTAAAAAATAGCCTTTGGTTGTTTTTTTTAAGATGTGTGGGGTTTTTACAGTCAATTCTAACAATAAAAATTTATTTTGGGTATCTTGATACTGCACATTTCGCTTTTCTCATTGTATTATTTTCTTATCAGATTTTTTTTAGCTTTTTCGACTTAGGAATTAGTAATGCTGTGGTGAACAAAGGTGTGAAACACCTTGTAGGTAATAATTTGAAAGAATTAACTGTATTGTTTCAGGGATCAATTACTTTTTTACTCATCTGGATAATATTTCTAAATGGCTTCATCAGTATTTTACTACAGTCTGATTTTTTCAGTGCTTTCATCTTCCGGGGTTTAAATAACAGGCTATTTGTTGTAAACATGTTCCTGCTGTGCACTTTTTTATCAACACTCAGGTGCGGTTTTTCAATTGTGAATAATTACAGGTTGGTATTCAACCAAACTTATTATAATGGAATTTTTGATTCGTTAGCTTTACTTCTTGGCATTGCAGGGCAGTTGCTGGCCGTATATTTTCATTTGGATTTTGTCTGGCATGTTCTGATCATTTTCGGTATGCCAGTCTTAGGGCACGTGGCAAACATCATACATTTTGCAGGGCAGAGATCTTACCTGCTTACTTCTTATATAAAAAATATAAAGTTTTTCTTTTCAAAGGAAATCACAAATGTCATTTTTGAAGGAGGTAAGTTCTTTTCACTACAGCTTGCAAGTACGTTTGCCTACAATTCGGTTCCGATTATTCTCTCGTTTTATGCAAAAACTGAAGAGATCAGCATTTACGGCATTCTTGTTCGTTTGTTTAATCCCATCTCTTCGTTAATTACTGTTTTTTTACAACCGCAATGGGCTTTCTTGTCTCAATCCTACCTGAACAGGAAGTTTGATATAGTAAAAAAAAGCTACCGCTTTAGTTTAATTTTCGTTTTAACTGCCTGTTTTATATACTTTTTAACCCTTTACCTGTTTAAAGGGTTCATATCCTCGTACCTGCTGAAAGGTGAAGTAACGTTTTCATTGAATATTCTTGTTCTTTTTTGCATATGGATTATTTTGTCCAACATCGCAGGTGTATTTTCAACAATACTGAATGCGCTAAATGAAATTTCTTTTCAGGTATTTTTTTCATTTTTAGTGGTACTATTTTTTCTTTTGGAAATACTTCTTTTTGTTCCAAAGTACGGGTTAACAGCAGTTTTATTTTTTATCAGTTTTAATGTTCTTGTAACAGGGATCATTCCGTCATTTATTAAAACTAAACGTCTTTTGAATGGGTAATAAACTTTCTTTTAGTGAATTCAGTAAATCAATTTGCATTATTATCGACGAGTACAAAGACAGGGACGATATTTACTATCTTTCCGGAACCAAAGAATTGGAAAAAAGCTACTCTTTGATTGCCATTTACAGGTGGTACGAAGTTTATGAATTCCTATGCTCGATTCCTAATGCAAATGCCCTTTCGATACTTGATGTTGGGGTAACACCTTTTACTTTCTTTTTAAAAAAGCATGGATTTGCAAACGTGCAGGCATTAGACTTGAGTAACGTATCTGAAGAGAGGTGCAGGCTATACGAGGTTCCTTTTTTCCCCGGTGGCCTTTTTACAGAAGACAAGAATTTCGAAGGCAGAACATATGATGTTATCTTATTTCTTGAGGTCATTGAACATATCCATAAAAACCCGGTTGATGTATTGAATCATCTGAAGCACATGTTGAAAGCTTCAGGTTTATTGTACCTGACCACACCCAACCTGATGGTGCTTTCTAACAGAGTAAAAATGCTTTTTAACAAGAAACTGGACCAACTGCATTACCCGCCATTTCAATACAATACAGTAGACCACGGCCCCGAACATGACCGGATTTATATGCCCGCCGAACTGAAGATGTATTGTGAAGAAGTCAACTTTAGCAAATATCAGCTAGGTTATTCAACGGCTCTTGAACGGTCCCGTTTCAGGCACAGGAAACTGTCTTCTAAAATGCTTCAACTTGTTGGCTTCTCGGTTAAGAAGATTTTCCCCTCTACTGCCTCCACAATTGTTCTGATATTAACCAAGTAAGATTAATGTTTTACACATTCGTTTGGACAAACCCTGATTACTCACTGGACAATCAGGTTCCTTTAAAATTGCTAAGTGACTCTGTGTGCCAAACCGGCACCAAGAACAGACAGCTTAATATCGTTTTTCTTGAGGGGATGCAGTATGTTAAAGATGAATATATAGAAAGCTTAGAAAACCCTAATGTCAAGGTAATTGATTATGAAAGCCGCTTCAAAGAAATCAAATTGGCCTACAGTAAAATTTTTGCACATTACTCTGTGTTCGAATCGTATTGTTTTTTGCGTTGGATTTGTATGGCTGAATTGGTTGCTGAAACAGGACTTGAACAGATGTGGCATATTGATTCAGATGTTATCCTGCATGTATCACTTGATGCCATTGCTGCCGACACGAAGGGTAAAGCTTTCATGCTCGAAGGGTGTCCTGTCTTGACAAGCATCACCCATCACAGTTGGTTTACTATTTATAAAAAAAATTTGCAGGAACTGATTGAAGATCCTGTTCTGTACTCAGAGCGAGCCTATCAGCACCGGAACACTTACAGAAAGCTGGATAAATTATTGTGTAACCAGTCAAATTACCGCAATCCGCTTGGCAGTGACCAGGACCTTTTACAATACCTAATTGGTAGCGGAACATTGCCGCAGGAAAATGCAGAAACGATTTTTTCAGATGGATATTATTATATCCAAAATCCCTTACAACTTAACGACTGGTGTTCATTTCAGGGGTCTGTTCATTCAGGATCATTCCATTCGTGTAACGGTGTTGTAATAGTAAATGAAGAAAGACAAATGGCATTTACCCATTTTCAGGGAAATTTTTCCACGTATTGCAACGTATTTTATTTTCTGCACCGGCTTAAAGCACCGGGAAAAGTAATGCGTTTGTTCCTCCGCTTTTCAATTAAAAATGAAATGTTCAGCACAAACAAATTTTTTTACCTGTTGCGTGTATTTTTAAACAGATCGGGTATTGCATTGTCGAGAAGCAAATTGGCAGAACATTTTATAAAAGATGAGCAGTATTTATTAATAAAGGTTTTAAATTTTCTGGCTCAAAGGAAAAATGTATGAGAGTTTTGTTTGATCATCAGATTTTCGTCAACCAAAAAGCAGGAGGTATTTCAAGATACATTACTGATTTAAAAAATGGGCTTAACCTGATTCCCGGAATGGACTGCAGGATAGTGGCACACTTTTCAGATAACTTGTATTTGAAGCAGGGTAAAACGTTAGCAAAACTTCCATTTTTTAAGCGTGCCTCAAGGTTTGTGAATACTTCTGTAATTAAGGCTGGATATTCAAATGCAGCAGACATTATTCATCCTACCTATTATAATATTAAATACCTGTCTGGGGTTAAGAAGCCAGTTATCCTTACTGTCCATGATTTAATTTATTTTAAGTACCCTCAATATTTTAAGGATTTTGAAAAATTCAAAAACCAATTCTCCTATGCTATAAAGCGATGTGATGGAATCATTTGCATTTCTGATCATACAAAGAAAGAATTGAATACTTATTGTAATGTCGGGGCGAAGCCAATTTCGGTTATTCATCACGGAATAGATGTAAAGCCATCCGGTTTATCTGCAAGAAAGCCTCTTTTAACAGAAAAATATTTCCTGTATATCGGGCCTAGAAAATTTTATAAAAACTTCAACTTGCTGCTGGATACTTTTATAAAACTGATTAAGGAGTATAATTCCTGCCAACTGGTTGTTATTGGAGGAGAGCCTCTTTCAAAGGAAGAACAAAATATCTTTCATAAGCATTCACAAAATCTGAAACATATCCCTTACGTATCTGATGAAAGCCTTAAGAATTTATATGAAGGAGCCGAATCATTAATCATTACATCTTTAGAGGAAGGGTTTTGTTATCCGGCAATCGAAGCTTTGCTTGCCGGAACGGATGTAATTTGTTCAAATATTGCTGTGTTAAAGGAAGTTATTGGAGAAAATGCATTTTACTTTGATGTAAACGATCCTGAGAGCCTGTTAAATACAATTGTCTTAAAAATTGAAAATAAAGTAAGCAAAGCAGCTGTTTTAGAAAAGAAATTCAGCGATTATTATAGACTTGGAAGAATGTGTAATGAAACCAGGGAATTTTACAATGCCTTCAAATAGGATTGGAGTCATATCTCCAATGTTTGTAATAATTGGTTTTTTTTGGAATGATATTATCAATTATTCAATTCCAACCTTTACAGGCAGTTCTGTAATGGTTGTTGATTTGATTTTTTTTTACTCTTTATTCTGTCTTGCAATTGAAGCTTTCAGGATAAAGAAATATCGAAATTTCCTGATCTTCCCTGCTGTTATTTTATGTTATATGCTGATAGGGTTATTGGGGTCAGGTGTTAAAGCATTGTCTGATAGCAGGCAGTATTATCATTTCTTTTTTCTTTTTCTTGGATTTAGGTATGCCCAAAAAGCAAAAGATACGCCTTTTATTACTGTTCTCTATAGAGTAATTTTTTCATTGGCTCTGGGTGCTTTTGCTTTATTTTTAATCGAAGTAATAATTGGGCACGGATTTGGTTTGGCAATTCTTTCGTCAGAGGAAACAGCGTATGGATACTTAGAAGACGGACGGGGGATGAGAATATTAGGTTCAACAGAAACCTTCAACCTCTGCCTGTTTGTACTCTTTGTCTTTATTTTCAAAAAGGAAATCAAATCAAAAATTTCAAAAGTAGTCAGCTTCCTGTTCTTTATTGCTGTTCTGATTACGCAAAACAGAACCCCAATCATTGCTATGTGTATTGGATTGTTTTTTTTAAACATAACCTACTTTCAATTTACCAATAGAAAAATATACCGGTTACTGCTAAATGTATTTTTTCTTGCTTTTGTTTTTCTGATTATCTATCTGTTGGATTCATATAAGATATTTCCCTTATTGTCTTCACTGAAAAGTGCAGTAAGTATTGAAAATGATGAAATAGGGACTAGTAGTTTTCGCCTGTTGGGAGTATTGGGGGCGATGGAAATATTTTTTAAAAATGTTCTTTTCGGTGAAGGATTAGGTAAGGGCTGGCAAATTGATTTCGGTTTTTCAATATTAAACATCGCTCCGCACAATCAGTATGCTTCTATTTTAGCTAAGTTTGGGTTAGCGGGGTTTGGCGCTTTCTTGATTTGGATGATAAAGTGTTTTAGTGTAATAAAAAGGATTCCCGACAGCCTAGATTTAAATCGAGATATAATTCGGTTCTCTTTAGTATTATTTATTTCTCAAATACCGTATGGGTTTGGCTTTGATTTTCACCCCTTCTTTCCTTTTTATATGGGAATGCTTTTGCCGCAGTTCGTTAAAAAAAATAGTTATGAACAAGGTCCTACTGGTAATTCCGGCATATAACGCAGAAAATCATATTGTGAGATGTATAAGCAGTATTAACAAATCTATTGCTGCAACTGGGTATAACGATTTTAAAACAGATATTGTTGTCGTAGATGATTGTTCTTCTGATGCTACTATTCAAAAACTAAATGAAATTGGGTTTGGAAATATTATTACAGGTAGTGGAGATTTATGGTGGAGCGGATCAGTTAACAAGGGCGTTGAAGTTGCCTGCAGTAAAAATTATGACTACATACTTCTCTTCAATGCTGACAACTATGTGCCTGAAAATTATTTTGCAATTTTATATGATTGTCTGAAAAAAAAACCGGGCTGTATTATAGGAAGTACAGTATATACTGAAAATGAGGATGCTTTCTTTTTAGGATGTCAGATAAATACTTTTGGACAGTTTGAGTATACTACAGAATTGAAACACGTTTTTACAAAAAATGATATTTTTGGCGGAATGGGTGTAGCAATACCGGTTAATATAGTCCGCAGAATCGGACGATTTGATGAGAAAAAGCTTCCACTTTATTTCGGCGATACAGATTTTTGGGTACGTTGCAAGAAAAATCACTTTTCAGCGGTGATGTGCAAAAACTTGAAAGTATGGGTTGATGCGAAAAATACAGGGGCGAAAACAAAAGGTAACAAAATTATTTTTTTTCTGAAAAATCTGACTAACAGGAAGTTTCATGCTAATGTTGTTTCTGTTTCAAATTTCTACAGAAACAACTTTGCACTAATTGGTCTGCCTGTTTTTATTTTCCTGTTTTATTTTAATTACTTGTTATCAAATTCAAGAAAGGGTGTTTAATAAAGCTTCTTCTTAAATATATGAATAAAGCAAGCTGTATAATTTGCAGGGGAGTTGCAGAGAGTGTTTTCGAAAAAAAAATATTCGGGCAAAATGTTAAGTATAATTTATGTACTAACTGTGGGTTCCTGTTTACTGAGCGACCGGCTTTTTGGTTAGAGCAATCTTATTCAAGTGCCATTACATCGCTGGACATAGGGCTAGTAAACAGGAATTTAATTTACTCAGAAATTCTGGCTTGTTATATTAAAATTTGTCATAGGCGCTCCAAAAAGTTTTTGGATTTTGGAGGCGGTTATGGATTATTAACCAGGATTATGAGAGACCTTGGATTTAATTACTACCGGCAGGATGCTTATTGTGAAAATTTATTTGCAAAACATTTTGACTTAACTGATGCAGCTTCAACCTCACAATTTGATTTGCTCACTGCCTTCGAGGTTTTTGAGCATTTAAATGATCCGTTATTTGAAATTGAAAAAATGTTTCATTTCAGCGACACCATTTTTTTTTCAACAGAACTTATGCCTGATACAGATTTGGAGAAGTGGTATTATCTGCTCCCTGAAATCGGACAACATATATCTTTTTATTCTGAGAAGTCCTTAAAGCAAATTGGCGAGAACTTTGGAGCTAAATACTTCAGGGTAAGTGATTCGCTGCACATTTTAACAAAGAGACCGAACAATAAGGTTAGGTTGTTTTTATTTAAGTACATAGCCATTAACTATCTTAAACTTTTACGAAAAATGAAGTTTACTTCCAGAGGCTCTCTTTTAAACAATGATTTTGAATCAGCTAAAAAGAAATTAGTGCTTTAGGTAGTTTTAATGAGCTTGTATGAAACCGAAAATACTTTTTGTAGCTGGAAATATTTCTTCATTTGATGCAACCCCTATCAAAATCTATGATTACCTGAAGGCTACATCACATTTGCTTGAAAAGCCAAAGATTATTGGAATTCTTGATATTCGTAGTTTTTTTAACCGCAGAAAAAAGAGGGATGTCAAGAATGTTTTTTCAGCAATTGGGATTCCTGTAATTTATACCATACGCATCTTCCCCATTTCCCTCATTACAGTGTGGCTTGTATTTAAGCAGGGGAGATTCCATAAGTTGTATGCAAATAATCTTACGGCAGGCATCAATGCTTTATTTTTACAAAAACTGGCTGGGATAAAATACATTTTTGACTTCCATGGATCTATACCTGAAGAACGGGTGTTGATTGGTTCATGGAAAAAAGAGTCATTGAAATACCGGTTGATGAAATACCTTGAAAAAGGAATTGCTTATAATTCAAAGGGAAATGTTGCTATTAGCAATCAGGCATTAAGTTATCTTAACAGCATTACAAAACAAAAGCCAAATCTTGTCATCCCGTGTGGGATTAATTTCGATCCGCAAAAAATAACGTTAGATATACGAAACAAAATAAGAGAAGAATTAAACATTCAGGACAAGTTTGTTGTACTTTATTCTGGTTCAATATCACCGTGGAACGATTATGATTCAATGAAGTTGGCGGTTCAATCCATCGCAAAAGCAGTCCCGAATCAGTACCTTTTACTTGTTTTGTCGAAAGAGAAAAAGGATGTAATGGAAAATTTTGTTTCACAACTTGGGTTACAGGGAAAGGATGTAATTCACTTGGCTTTATCTCATACTGAGGTTCACCTCTATACAAGCAGTGCTGATTTAGCTTTGTTGATTCGCAAAAAGAGCATAGTTAATGAAATTTCAAGCCCTATGAAATTTGGCGAATATATTGGGGCTGGTGTGCCTGTATTGATTTCCCCCGGCATTGGAGATGCAACTGGTGAAACGGAAGTAAATCAACTTGGATTTGTCTTCGACCGCAACAGGGATATGGAGAAGTTTAGCGACATGATCAATGAAATACAAAAAAACAGACTCAGCTATTTTGACCGAAACAGAGCATTTGCTTCGAATTACTATGTTTTGACTTCTGTAGAAAATAAATACCAAATCTTATATAACGTATGATTTATGCGAAGCATTGTGATTTCTATTGTAACGTGGAATAGTGAAACGTATCTTAAAAAATGCCTTGATGCTTGTTTGCAGCAACAGTACAGAAATAAAACCATCATTGTTGTAGATAATTGTTCAACGGATAAAACGAGGGATATTCTCAATGAATACAAAGGAAAGATTACCTGTATTTTAAATCATTTCAATAATGGATTTTCAGGTGGGCATAATCAATCCATTCGTTCTGTGAAGGGCGATTATTATTGCGTACTGAACCCGGATGTTTTCCTGCATGATAATTATATCAGCGAATGCATTTCGTTTCTGGAAAGCGAACCGAAATATGGAGGCTGCATTGGCAAGGTTTTTCAGTGCGGGTATAAGGATGGAAAATTTATACCTAAAGATATTATTGATACCTGTGGCTTAAGTATTAAAAGGAGTTATCAATTTGTTGCCATTGATAACGGTATGCATGATAATCAACATGAAAACAAAGATATTTTCGGAGTAGATGGTATGTGCCCGGTTTATAGCGGAAGAATGCTGGAAGATGTCTGTCTGAACTATGAGTATTTTGATGAGTATTTCTTTGCTTATTGCGAGGATCAGGATCTTTCATGGAGGGCTGTCAATAAAGGATGGAAATTTGCGTTTGTGCACAAAGCGCTGGCAAATCATGTACGAACCTGGAAACCTGCAACGCTGAAATCAAGAAAGGAAATTAATAAAGACATAAGAAGAATGGCCTTACGCAATCATTACCTTATGTTAGTAAGAAACCTTTCGGTTTCTGATTTTTTTAAATTCTTTCCTTTTATAGTATTCCGGATGTTAAAAATCTTTGTTTATTGTATCTTTTTTGAGCGGTACACATTGAAAGCGTTTTGGGAAGTTATTGGCAAATTCAGGAAGTATTATAAAATGCGTCACTACTAGTAATGAAAATTGCAATTATAGGTTCACGAGGTTATCCTTACGTTTACAGCGGGTACGAAACGTTTGTTTCAGAAACTGCTCCCAGGCTTATTGAAAAAGGAATGGAAGTGCATGTTTATTGTCATAAGCCGTTGTTTTTAAAACGACCTAAGGAGGTAAATGGGGTTAAGCTTCATTATATTGCCTGTATAAAATCCAGAAACTTAAGTCAATGGTCCAACTCTTTTCTAAGTACAGTCCATGCCTTATTGAAAGGCTATGATGCTATTTTGTATGTAAACTCTTCTAATGGAATATTTGGCCCACTCACAAAATTGTTCCGACAAAAAACAGCCATCAATGTAGATGGGTTGGAATGGTTAAGACCAAAGTGGAAAGGCTTGGGAGCAAAAGTCTTTTTCTTTTCTTCAAAAATGGCTACAAAATGGATGGACACTATTATCACCGATGCTGAGGCAATGAGGAATGTTTATTTAAAAGAATTTAAGACAGATTCAACTGTTATTGCTTACGGGGCCAATATCCGTTACTCTAAACAACCCGATCTTATCAATCAATGGAACATAAGTCCTAATGGTTATTACTTAGTTGTAGGTAGGTTAATTCCCGATAATAATGCACTTCACATTCTAAAAGAGTTCGTTTTCTCAGATAGTAAAAAAAAGCTTGTCATAGTTGGAGATGTTCCTTATGAAGATGAATATGCTGAAAATATTAAGAAAATGCAGGATGAAAGAATTATTTTTACCGGGTATGTAAATTCTGCTGATCAGTTGGCTGAATTATATCATAACAGCTTTGCCTATTTTCATGGGCATGAGTTTGGAGGAACGAATCCCACACTTTTGAAAGCTCTTGCATATGGATGTGCAATTATTGCCATTGATACTGTTTTCAGCAGGGAGGTTTTAAAGGAAGCTGAACATGGTATTTATTTCTCCAAGAAAACAGGTGATTTAAAGAATATAATTGAGCTTATTGAGCAAAAACCGGAAATCCTCGTTGAATACAGGGATAAGTCCAGAAAACGTATTGTTGAAAATTATACCTGGGAAAAAATTGCCAGCCAGTATTTTGAGGTTATACACAAATTGAGTTTAAAAAAAGCTAATCATTCAGCAGGAATGTTCTAATAAAATTTTTGCTGTAAGCTTTGTGAAACTGTAAATCCTGAAAGTGAGAAGCTTCTTGAAACAGGGCATGAAAATTGTACGACCATTCGTTAGAATACTGCGTTGCCAGTAAAGTTCTTCACTCTCCTATTGCATTGCTATCTAAAAAATTTATTGCGTTTATTGCCTGAACTGAAGTTTAGTAAAATTGCTGTATACAAGTATTTTAGTGTTGTTTAAACATTTTAACAGTTTTAGAGTCAAAATAAAAATTTCACCAGCAGTGCAGCGATTTTAATATTATATGTGTATTAATTAAATGAATTCATTGTAATGATAAACTAATTGAATTCATTTTTACATTCATTATTTCTTTTAACCAACTCCTATATATGAAAATATACCACCGTGAAAGATACCTTACAAGATTGTTCGCCGATTTGGCGGTAATTAGCTTGTGTTATTATGTAACACGTGCTTTTTTCCCTATTTATGCTGAACAACTTCTTTCTGTAAGGAATGTGGCCTTACTGGGCTTTTTATTATCTGTTTGGTATTTTATTTCCAAGTTTATTAAACTGTACGATATTTTTCTGATGCGGAGTCTTGCAAAGGAACTGGTAATGCTGTTTCAGGCATTGATTATTTTGAGTGGAGCAGTGGTTGCAGCTTTATTTTTTGAATCCCGTGAACCCGAATACAGTAAGCTTTTTGCAATGAGCTTTTCGTGTTTATTATTTATTGTAATGCCGGTAGAAAAATATCTTATGCGTTGGTATTATGCCAGCAAAATGGCAGAGAGGAAAAGTATTCCTTTAATGATTATTGGGGCGGGTGAAATGGGTATGCAGTTTTATAATAACGTTGTTGAGAGAGGTGATATGGGATACAAATTAGTTGGTTTTTTAGATGATGTAAAGAAACCCGGCCTTAATGGAAAATATCTTGGTGCTACAGATCAGTTAAATCATTTTTTGCACAAACATGATGAGGTAGAGGATGTTATTGTAGCATTACCCGGCAGGGAAGTTGATAAAATCAAAAATATTATCAGGGTCAGCGAGCTGCATGCAAAGCGGGTAAGAGTTATTCCTGATTATCATGCTTATGCAAAATCGGCAAGTTTCAGCTTTATTGGAACTATGCCGTTGATTTCACCCGATCCGGTTTTGCTGGATGATCCGGAATTGCGGATATTCAAGCGCATCTTTGATCTTGTAATTACAAGTATCACTTTCATTTTTATTTTCAGCTGGTTATTTCCTGTAATTGCCGTATTGATTAAATTAACCTCGAAGGGGCCAGTTTTTTTTAAACAAAAAAGATGGGGTGTTCATAAAGTGCCTATTATCTGCTATAAGTTCCGCACTATGATGATGGATAGCAGGGATGTAGATGAAAAAGGAAAATATCAGCAGGCAAGAAAAAATGATCCCCGGGTTACGAAAATTGGAAAGTTCCTGAGAAAAACAAGCCTGGATGAATTGCCCCAGTTTATTAATGTACTGAAAGGTTCAATGTCGATTGTTGGCCCAAGACCACATCCAATTCCTTTAAACCTGGAATCAAAAGATAAAATAAACGACTATATGCGCAGAAACCTTGTTATCCCCGGCATTACAGGTTGGGCACAGGTGAACGGTTACAGAGGCGAAACCAGGAATAACCCTGCAAAGATGCAGGCCAGGATTAATCATGATATCTGGTATATTGAAAACTGGAGCTTTTGGCTCGATATGCAAATCATCTTACAGACAGTTATCAATATCTTTAAGGGTGAAAAAAATGCTTACTGATATTTACACACAACCCGTTTCCCTGCGTATTAATTTTCTCAACTAACTTTTGTTTTCTGAATGCTGAAAAAAGAATTCTTTTTAATCATCATGTTGGCTTTGTTTTTGACTGGCAGCTATCAGCAAATAGTTGCGCAAACAATTGATATCAAAAAAGAAGCAGAGGTAAGCGAGTTTAAAGAAAGAAATCAGGCAAAGCAATTTTCTTATCTTATTTTCCCGGTTACAGATGACTCACTTGCTGCATATAATTCAAAGTCTTTTAAGCGAACCAGTAATAAGAATATTCAGGCAGGTATTTTTTCTCCTGAAACAGCTATTCAATACAATAGCACTGTACCCTATGGATGGAATGACGGGCCAATGATTCCCAACAGAGGGTTTCAGAGTTACAGTACTGTTGGTATTTACCTGAAGATGAAATTTATTTCTATTCAGTTCCGCCCGGAAATTGTATTTGCACAGAATAAATCATTTGCCGGATTTCCACAATCATATGATGATAAATTATGGGCGAACCGTTATTTCTGGTATAACCAGGTAGATAATCCCGAACGGTTTACTAAACATGTTCAGCAGTTTTATCCGGGTCAATCAAATATCAAACTCCATTTCAGATCAGTTTCAGCAGGTATTTCAACAGAAAATTTATGGTGGGGCCCCGGAAAAAATAACAGTCTGCTGATGAGTAATAATGCACCTGGTTTTGCGCATATATTTATTAAAACAGAGAAACCTCTCGTAACAAAAATTGGAAGATTTGAATTTCAGCTAATTGCAGGAAACCTCACAGGCTCAGGAGAGATACCACCTGATACAGGCAGAATGAATAATGGCCAAAGAATTTACCAGGAAAAACCTGCTGACGGTAAGCGTTACCTGAATGGATTGATTGTTGTATATCAACCATCTTTTCTTAAAGGATTTTCAGCAGGGCTTGGCAGAATTTTTTACCTGTATGAATCTGACCGGAAAAACAGCATTGATGGATTTTTGCCAATTTTTGGCTTCCTGTTAAAATCACAAGCAGGCGATGAAGATAATAAACGCAGAGACCAAATGCTGTCGTTGTATTTAAAGCAATCATTTGATAAAGGTGCATCGAATGTTTATCTTGAATTTGCAAGAAATGATCATGCCGCAGACCTTCGTGATCTGTTCACAGATCCTTTTCATTCAAGGGCTTTTATTCTTGGTATCAATAAATCGTATAAATTAAAAAGAAGAAAACTGAATTTTAATTTTGAAATGACAGAGTTAAGCAGATCTTCAAAAGCAAATCCACGGGCAACACCATACTGGTATGTACATTACCAGGTTGTACATGGTTATACCAATCGGGGGCAGATTATTGGTGCAGGTATCGGAACAGGTGGAGCTATGCAATCAGTGCAGATTGATCTGTTAAATAATAATAATAGTGTATCAGGGTTTGGTATTTACCGTATTGAACGAAACAAGGATTTCTTCTATGACAGTTTTGTTAGTACAGGCGAGTACTACAGAAAGTGGGTTGATCTTGTGGCGGGTTTCAAATATAACCGTTCATTCAAACATTTTAATTTATTATCTAATCTTTACCTCATTCATGCGTTCAATTATCAATGGCAGGACGTAGGCCTTTTTGAACGAAATATCATAAAAAATGGTGCAGATGTACTGAATGCTTCAGTAAATGTAACCCTGCAGTACAGGTGGTAAAAATGCCTGCTGCTGTTCTTTCTCCATCAGGCGTATAAAAATCTCCAGCCTGTGATCATGAACAAACTGTTCATGTATCCTCTTTCCCCTCTTTCTTTTGTTGATGAAATGTAAGTGTTCAATAGTGATCACTTGATAAAACTGTCATGGAATTATTTCAATAAAAGAGGGAATAAAAAAAGATTTAAAAATTTGTGTAAGCTAATTATTTAATACAGATAAAATTGATGAAGAAGAAAAAGCTGCGGAATTTATTCCGCAGCTTTTTCTTTATAGTAAACTAAAAACAGGCCGGGTGAGTTGCGGTAAGAAAAAATATGCTTACTGATACATATTTACTAAATTGAAAATTGTAATGCAATCAATTTCTTAATTAAGTAACAGCATGCGTATGAAACAGATATTTACCTGCCTTCTTTTTATAAGCAGTATGCTTAGTACTGCTTTCACACAAGCCTATACTCCATCAGCAGAAAATGCAGAACAGCGAAAAGAATTTCAGGATATGAAGTTCGGTCTCTTCATTCATTGGGGAGCATCCAGTGTATTGGGAAATGGCGAATGGGTGATGAACAACCGGAATATTCATGTGAGCGATTACAACCGGCTCATCAATGTATTTAACCCAACAGCATTTAATGCGCAGGAGTGGGTGGCAACTGCCAAGGCTGCAGGGATGAAATACATCACCTTTATCACCCGGCATCATGATGGGTTCAGTAACTGGGATACCAAACAATCTGACTGGAAGATCACCAACACGGTGTATGGAAAAGATGCAGTAAAGCAATTGGCAGATGAATGTCATAAGCAGGGCATTAAATTATTCTGTTATTATTCTTTGCTGGATTGGTATCGCTCCGACTACCAATATGAAACAGGTCGTACAGGAAAAGGAACAGGCCGTACAGAAAAAAGTAATTGGGAAAATTATATCCGCTTTATGAAAGCTCAACTCACTGAGCTTCTGACCAACTATGGTGAAATTTCCGGGATATGGTTTGATGGTCATTGGGATCAGCTTGATAATGATGTTGACAAAAAACAGAAGAGTAAAGTAAACTGGCATTATGATGAAATTTACAAACTCATACATGAGCTGCAGCCGAAGTGTCTCATTGGCAATAACCATCACTTAACACCAATTCCCGGTGAAGATTTTCAAATGTTTGAAAAAGATCTTCCCGGTCATAATACCTCTGGCTTTGGTGGAGCTGAAATTTCTGCCTTGCCCCTGGAAACCTGCGAAACCATGAATAATTCATGGGGCTATAATATCACTGACAGGAGTTACAAATCGGTAAAGCAATTAATTCATTACATGGTAAATGCGGCAGGACGTAATGCAAATTTTTTATTGAATGTTGGTCCGATGCCATCTGGTGTAATTCAATCCGAGTTTGCTGATACATTGAAAGCTATGGGCAACTGGATGACACAGTATGGTGAATCAATTTATGGAACAAGAGGAGATATTGTTGAGCCGCAGGAATGGGGTGTGCTTACTGCAAAGAATCAAACAGTGTATGTGCATTTGCTTAAACCAACAGGGAAAAACTATATTTTTATTCCAGGCTTAACGAAGAAAGTGATCAGTGCACATTCTTTTTCAGAAAAGAAAAAGCTCAAGTACAAACAGCAGCCTGAA
>JANOIQ010000041.1:0-16359 GCA_031407835.1 Chitinophagaceae bacterium | reverse complement strand
CCATTGTTTAAAGAAGAAAGCAACTTTAGATTTTTCACATTGTTGCTGAATATCCAAAACCCAATCTACATCCATAGGTCTTGGATTACGGCCACTTTCCCCACCAACAATTACCCAATCAATTTTCTTTAAATTCATTTTTGTTAACGGACCAATCAAAGGCTCACAGGAAAGAAACTTTGTCCTTGCATTTGTTTTACGTAAATCATCAATGCGATGTTTTACTCTTTCATCTTCAACTGAAACACCCATCCAGATATTATGTGTCCAGTTTAACTCTTTATGATACTTTAATAAAATGTCAGAACGCTTTGTCAGAACTTGAAAAGTATGCTGCGGACAATTGTTCATTGTGTCAAATACTTTCTTTATAAACTCTAATGAAACATTTTTATGAAACAAATCACTCATAGAGTTTACAAAAACAATCTTTGGTGACTTCCATTCAAAAGGAGTTAACAAAGCTTCTTCATGTGTACGCAGCTTAAACCCATCCTTATATTTTTCAATACCCATTGCCTGCAGACGGTAAGACATTACTTCGGCATAACAATGTTTACAGCCAGCAGATATTTTATTACAACCTGTTGTAGGATTCCAGGTCATTTCGGTCCATTCTATTGAGGATTGAGCCATTCTGTTTAATCCTTAGGATTCCAAATAATACCAACTTTTGCAAAATATCCGTTTTTATTGCATTGTATTGCTATTCTCTGAACAGTTGCAAATATTTCAGAAACTTTAATAGTACGATTTTGCTGCTCGTGTGTAAAATCATTTTCGTTTTCGTCTATTGCTTTCGCTCCCTCAAAATAAGAAACATTAGATTCATATTTTCTACCAGCTATCCACTTCAAATTAATTTTAAAATTTCCCAGTTGATTCTTAATTCTTGGCCAATCAATTTTTGCTAACCTCTTATCTCCGTGAAATTCTTCGAAATGCTTTTTAAAGAACAAGTCTACATCCCGATTCAAAGAAATGTGTTCTTGTAAACTTAAGAAGGAAACAAGATTTTTGCAGTCCTTAAATTTAAAATGTGTCTTAGACTTTGAGATTGATAATAAAGCTATCCAAAATGACTCAAAGCTTCCAAATACAAAAGACATAAGCTTGAAAAATCTAAGAATTGGCAAATCATTTGAGTTAACGTAATGACGCTGACGGAAAATGGTAAAAACTTCAAGCCGTGAATCAATAGGAATTGAGTCAACTTCAAATAAAATAAATTCTTTGAAAGAAATGTCGAAACGATGTTTAAGTAAACTGCGTATTGTTAAAAATTCACTATCAATTAATTTTTCAAACACTAATAGTAAGAAATCTAATTCATTATTTTCAGATACAGTATTAAATGTTATTTGAACGTAACTTCTAATTGCATCGTAGTTTGAATAGTGGAAAAGATCAGTTGAAAAGAATTTATCAATGTATCCTTCAAAATCGACACCAGATCCATACTTATGGAAAAAAATTCTTTTTATGTTTTCAAAATCACATACAATTATTACATGGTCAAATTGAAACTTGTTTTCAGAATCAAATTGATTATTATGCGCAGAGAGTACATTGAGAATCCTGAAAATGTGCTCGGGGTCTACTCTGTCTAAATCATCAATAATTAATACGTTTTTCTTTTTCCCGTTTTCTTTTAATTCTGTAAGGAAAGTATCTATCAGTTTCGTAATATAGTTATGCTCATAAATACTGCCAATCCTTTCGACAGTATCGAACCAATACTCTGACAACTCCTCTGACCTTGTTTTATCTTCTTGTTTCTTATTATTAGTATGCTTCTTATAATCTGTATAAATTTTACCTACTGCTTGAATGGTTTCCTCGGGTATTGGAGAAGTAGAACTGAGTTTAGAAAGCATATTTAACAGAAACTTTCCCAGCACGGCTTTCTTACCTTCAACAAAGTTTGAAATTTTTTGAAGGGTATTATCCTCAGGCAGTTTTTCTAAATTAATCTTTCCGGTTAAAAACAGGTTTTTGATTATGTCAGCTTTAATTAACTCAAAAATATCTTCATTAGGGCTTACAACATAATTAACTGGGGAAAGTATGAAAGAATTATAGTTTTCTTTTCGTTTATCAAAAAAGTATTTCAAGAAATAGGTTTTCCCAATCCCATATTTTCCAGACAAAATTATTCTATAATTACTGCCAATCGCTAAATGTTCTTCAAACCTTTTCGAAGGTGATTCTATGTCTATTTCTGGCATTTTTAAAGTGTTTGCTACTAAGATATCAAAAACAACGTAAGTAATCTCAAAACAACTTTCCCTGCTGCCCAGGTCTTCTGAAAATACTTCTGTCCAAACTCCATTCTTCTGCATTCATACCATAGAGCTTACCATACTTTTTATACTGCTGCGCCACTAACTGTGCAATATTCCCTTCTCCACGCATACGAACACCCCAGCGTGTATCATTTACTTTTCCATCATGGCTCTGTTCAACAAGATGCCACACTTTATCTGCACGGTCGGGAAAGTTTTTATACAGCCAGTCGTGAAATAATAATTTAATGGCACCATTCAACCGGATGAATGTATATGCAGTAAAGGTTGCACCGTTATCTTTTGCTGCTTTCATGATGCGCTGCATTTCATGTTCATTCAACCCGGGAATCATCGGCCCCATCATAATACCCATGCGTACACCGGCACTGCTGAGTTCGTTGATCACTTTTAATTTTTGTTTGGCGGTTGTAGTGCGTGGTTCCATCACTCTTCTTAAATCTTCATTGAAAGAAGTGATTGATACCATAGCCGAAACAATATTCTTCTTCCCCATTTCCTGCAATATATCTTTGTCTTTCAGTATCCATGAATTTTTCGTGAGAATACCAACGGGTTGATTAAATTCATTACATACTTCCAGCATTTGTCTTGTTAAACGGTACTTCTGTTCGGCCGGTTGATAACAATCTGTATTACCACTGAGCATAATGGGTGTGGCATCCCATTTCGGATGCATTAAAAATTTACGCAGCAGTTGTGGCGCATTTTTCTTCACTAATATCTTCTGTTCAAAATCTACACCTGCACTGTAACCCCAGTACTCATGTACATTACGTGCATAGCAGTAAATACATCCATGTTCGCAACCGGCATAGGGGTTCATACTGTAACTCATTCCCACATCGGGGCTTGCCACATTGTTAACAATGGTTTTTGAATCCACTTCAATGTATTGTGTTTTGAGATTGGTTTCTTCCCAATCATCAATGCCTTCAATATGCTCTCTAGTAGATTCATTTTTCAGAAAACGGTTCTTGGTGTTGAACTGTGCGCCACGTCCTTTAAGGTATTGCGGACTTTCTTCATCTTCTTTTTTCGGTTGCACTTTAAAGTGATCCTGTTTTAATTCTTCTGACATGTTGGTTATTGTTTTTATAAAAAATTTTGGTTGCCACGAACCTGCCTGCCGGCAGGCAGGTTACACGAATGAATACATACAAACTTTATCTGCTGATTCCATTAAGGCTGGTTGTATAAGCGAGCTTGTGCGTTGATGGCTTCCCCTTTCAGGGGGAAGTCGGAAGGGGGCCAAATAATTCCCCCTGTTTTGTAGTAACCGGTAAATTCTGAAACTCGAATCGTTGAACGATCTGGTATTTCATTTCACCAGCAGGCCGTTTTATCAGCAGCATTCCATCCGCAATAAATCTACCTGTGAAATGCCTGTTACTGTATTCGAGCCAGCCTTTTTCATATTGCCACGGTAATAATCTTCTGGCGATGGTTAAATGTGGTTCAAGAATAAAATGCGGCTTGTTATCATCATTCAGTTTCATGAGCCGTTGTGCTTCACTGCGGATTTCTTTTACCAGTGTTTGAATGGGAATCTTACTCACTACATTGATAAAAATGGTATGACTTGGAAAACTTCCATAATCTCTCAACTCTACTTTGATGGGAGGAAAACCCATAGCAACCATTTTTAAACGGTTCACCAATCGTTCTTCCATCATTTCATATTGCAGAAAATTGGCCAGTGTAATATGTGGCTTTCCGCCAATAGCAGTTGATGATTTGTATACATCATAAAAGTCCTGCTTTACTTTCATGATCTTGTTCCGCAGTTCTTCATGCGGATTTAGTACAAGTAAGTACTCGTACACCCGGTAACCGGGAATGGTTGATGTTGTAATAGTTTGTAATTGCATAACCCATCGTTTTAGCCTCACCCTCGCTCCCTCTCACCTCATCCGCCCTTCGGGCACCTTCTCCAAAAGGAGAAGGCCAAAGGAAATGGAATTAGTTTCCAGGGAGGCCGGGCGGGTAGTTAATAATAAATTCCTGTTTTTTACAAATCAGCTAAGGAATAAAAATCATCAGCAGGCTGCATTCACTTAAACTGATGTCTTGCCGATATGATGGGTTTGAAGAAGTATCTGATTTGAGCTGTAAAAATTTATTCTCTCAAATCGCACCACTAAATTACTAAAAGTTTTAGTTTTACAAAACTTATTTACAAACCCTGAAACAATCCTGAAAAATATTTGAGCAATTTCAGGCTCGTTGCGATGAATATTTTTGAGGGTTGTTCGATGCGGCAAAAAACAATAAACATGCACGCATCACATAAAAAAATCTGATCACTTCTCTTTTTGCTGAAACTAAAAGAGACTAAACTTTTTTCTATGGACGGGGAACAATTTTTCGGAGCTGCTTACAAAGGCAGCAAAAACTTTTCGCAGCAGGAAGTAAAAACAGCCAATGCTACCGGCTTTGGTGCTGCAGCTGATGATTATGCCGAACGTGGCATTGATCTGAATGAGCAACTCATTAAAAACAAACCGGCAACATTTTTCTTTCGTATGAAAGGTGATGCTATGCATGATGCCGGTATGTTTGATAATGATATCCTGATCGTTGACCGGTCGTTAAAATTAGCAAGTGGGAAAATTATTGTGGCTGTGCTGAATGGTGAACTGCTGGTGCGGCGCTTTCATAAAAACTTTTCATCGGCCTTTTTAATACCAGAAAACCCGAGATACAAATCCATTAATCTGGCAGAGTTCAGCGATTTCCAGTTATGGGGTGTTATTGTATATTCGATTCACCCCCTATAGCCCTAAAGGAGGTACTTAGATCGATCAACTTTTATTTAACCTGGCATGCTGATATTTTGAATAAGATGGAAAGTGTAATTGATCGTATCAAAAAAGTATTGATGAATAATAAAAGCATTTTACAAACAGCAGGGTCTTCGGGCTCTCCCTTCAGAGAGCGGGGAGGGTTTTACGCCATTATTGATTGTAACAACTTTTACTGTTCCTGCGAACGCTTATACAAACCACACCTGGATAAGAAGCCCGTTGTTGTACTCAGCAACAATGATGGCTGTATTATTTCAAGAAGCGATGAGGCAAAAAAGCTGGGCGTTGAAATGGCCGGGCCTTATTTCATGGCGAAGCCTTTAATCCAAAAACATGGAGTAGCTGTTTTTTCGAGTAACTACAATTTATATGGCGATCTGAGCTGGCGGGTAATGGAAACTTTACGGATTATATTAGGTGAAGACAAGGTAGAAGTGTATTCTGTTGATGAAGCATTTTTAGATCTCAGTATTTTTCCCGCTTCTGATCTGCATCGCATTTCAAAGGAGTTGAAAGAAACAGTGGAACAATGGACAGGTATTAAAGTCTCGATTGGTGTTGCTCCTACTAAAGTACTGGCAAAGGTTGCTAATCGCTTATCCAAAAAAAATAAAGAGCAAACAGGAGGGGTTATGGTGCTTGATACAGATGAAAAAATTGCTGATGCACTGGAAAGAACACTTGTTGGTGATATTTGGGGTGTTGGTTACCAGTATGCAAAGAAACTAAAAGAACAATGGTTTATTGATGATGCATTACAGCTAAGCAAAATGAGTGAGGAATTCGCCAAAATGCACCTGGGTGGTGTGGTGGGTGCAAGGCTGGTAAGAGAATTAAAAGGTATTCCTTCAAAAGATATGGAAAATGAACTGGTGACTAAAAAAATGATCGCTACTACCAGAATGTTTGGCAGCCCGGTAAGCGATATCAATGATATTAAAGAGGCCGTTGCTACCTATACGTCGAGGGCTGCCGAAAAATTAAGAAGACAGCACTGTGCTGCAAAGGTGATCAGTGTGTTTGTAGTTACAAAAGACCAGGATCATATGCTTAGCTTTAAAAAAACAGGAACCATCAGTACTTATATTACTCTTCCTGTTGCCACTTCGTTTACCAATGAATTAATTAAACCGGCAGTTGAACTGGTGGATCAGTTATTTGAAAAAGGCCAGCGTTATAAAAAAGCCGGAGTGATGTTAAGCGGTATTGTTCCTGATGAATCTATACAGGGAAATTTGTTTTTACCGGAGGTGAAAAATAATGGCCGCATGCTGATGAGCATGATCGATAATATCAACTTCAGTCAACGGGATGATGTGCTGAAGTTTGCCGCCAGCGGAACAACAAGAGACTGGAAGATGCGCCAGGAGTTGCGCAGCCCGAGGTACACTACAAGATGGGATGAATTATATGAAGTCCGTTAACCTTGAAAATCCAAAATTAAATTTTGGATTTTCAAGGTTACTATTTCAACCCTGGCAGATGTTTTTGAATAAATGCTGAAAGGCTTGTAACTAAAAGACCTTCTTTCAACGGATAATCTTCACTGGAAGGTGTAATAATAAATTTCTTCTTTGGTTTGAGATCTTCAACACATGAATAAAAACCTTTTGATACTGTTGGCGCATTGGTAAGTTTTATTTCAATGCATGCCAAAACTGTAATACCCTTTACCAATACTAAATCGCATTCAGCACCAGCCTGGGTGCGGTAGAAAAACAAATCTGCAGTTGCTGCTTTATATTGATACACCTGTTCTGTTACATATCCTTCCCATGAGGCACCGCAGCCGGGGTGCCCAAGTAAATCATTCAGCGAATGCACACCCAGCATATAATGCAAAACGCCCGTGTCACGTATGTACACTTTTGCAGACTTTACCATTCGTTTCTTTGCATTTACATACCAGGGTTGTAAACGACGTACCATAAATCCACCTTCAAGAAAATCTAAATAACGCAATACAGTAGGAGCGGTTACACCAAGCGATCTTGCAAATACTTCTGCATTCCACACGTTGCCATTGGAGTGTGCCAGCATACGCCAGAAGTTACGGATGAGCACAGGCGAAAGCGTTACAGAAAAAAGAGTATTTAAATCCCGTTCTACATAACTGGTTATCAAATCAGCAATCCATTCATATCCATCACGGTCTGTTTTCTGTGTGAGTGCCTGTGGAAAACCACCCCTGAACCAGTGTTTTTGAACAGAAACAGATTTTGGTAATTCAGTTACTCCTACCGGTGACAGTTCCATATAGCGAATACGCCCTGCCAAACTCTCCGAAGCACCTTTTACCAATGCAGGTGATGCAGAACCAAGCAGGATAAATCGTCCCGGCTTGCGGTATTCGTCAATCAGTGGCCGTAAAAAAGAAAATAATTCCGGCATTAATTGTACTTCATCCAGTATTACACATTTATCTTTTTGCTGCTCTAAATAGGTATGTGCATCGGTAAGTCGGTTACGGTCTGAAGCCTTTTCCATATCCAGGTACAGCATTTGCTTTTTACCATTTTTTGCAATGGCTTTTGCCAGTGTTGTTTTGCCCACCTGCCTGGGGCCAAGAATGGCAACCGCCGGCATTTTTTTTAGCACCAGTTCAATATCTGCCTGTAACAGCCGCTTTATCATTCCATAAAGCTAAAAATTCATCCTTGAAAATCCAAAATTAAATTTTGGATTTTCAAGGATGAAAGAAATCAGAAAAGTGAGTTTTGTGAAGAAGGTGGCATTACAAATTTTGGTTTGATCAGATTCAATCCGCATTCTTTGTTGAGCTTATCAACCAGGTAAACCGTCAGCTCCGGCGATGTTGCTTCTTCATGCATGTGCATAAAGAAATACAACTCCTCTATTCCATGATCTAACCAGTACTTCATCCGTTCAACCCATGCATCACATCTAGTATAATCAGATTTATGCAAACTGTTACCAACATAGCGGATAAATGCTTTTGGTACAGTTAAATGCATATGTGCACAATCCCTTCTTCCTGCTGTATCAGTAATCACTGCTCCCATATTCATTTCTTTCAGCGTTGCAAACATTTCATTGCGGATATCTTCATTTGCAAACCAATCAGGGTGACGTACTTCAAGAAAAAACTGCAGATCAGTTGGCAATGATTTTAAATAATCAAACAGTTCTTTTTTCCGTTTGGGAGAAAACGCATCACTTACCTGTACGAAGATGGGACCGAGATGTTCTTCAAACCCAACAATTCCCCGGAAGAATTCATTGGTAATAAAATCTTTCCCTTTTAAACTACCACGATGCGTTATACCCTGGTACATTTTGGGACAGAACTTAAAATCTTTTCCGTTTGCTTTTTCTGCCCACTTGCGGGTGCCGGGTTCACCATATACTTTGTAATGTGTTGCATTCAGTTCAATACTGTTGTAATGCTCGACATAATGCTGTAAAAAATCTTTCTCTTTTGTTTTGGGAGGATAGATCTTTCCCACCCATTCTGTTCTTCCCCATTTGGCACAGCCGAGGTACACTTTTGCATCCTTTACAGGTTTGCCTTTCAATATTTTTTTATTGAAAGCAGGCTCTGCCGGTAATGAAAAATCAATGTTATCTAATTCCTGTTCTGGCACTCTTCCAAATTCCATATAAAATATTTTTCCAAATCTACTGATACTAATAATTATTGTAACTTTCCTTCATGCGTTTTTTATACCTTCTTTTGCTTTGCTGCTCTTCTGCTTTTGCGCAGCAGAAGCCAAACATCATTTATATCATGAGTGATGATCATGATGACGATGCCATCAGTGCATATAACAAACAATTTATTCAAACACCCAATATTGACCGTTTGGCAAAAGAAGGAATCATGTTTACCAGGGCGTTTGTTGGCAACTCTATTTGCAGCCCTGCAAGAGCCACACTGCTTACCGGTCAGCATTCACATAAAAATGAAATAAAGGATAATCGTACAAGATTTGATTCATCGAAACTGACTATGCCTAAATTATTACAGGTGGAAGGTTATCAAACAGCCATTGTAGGTAAATGGCATTTACATTCTTATCCCGTTGGTTTTGATTACTGGAAAATACTACCGGGACAAGGGTTATATAATGATCCCCGGATGATTACTATGAACGGTGACACTGTTACTGAAAAAGGATATGCTACTGATGTGATTACAAACGAAGCTATACAGTGGCTTGATCAAAGGGATAAAAACAAACCTTTTCTGCTATTGCTTCATCACAAAGCCCCTCATCGAAACTGGGTACCACGTTTGAAATATCTCCTTATAACATCTAAACAGGTTTACCCTGAGCCACCTACCTTATATGCCGACATGAATCAACATGGCAAAGCATGGCAGGAGCAGCGAATGAGTATTCTTTATGATATGACCCTATGTACAGATTTAAAAATTGATCCTGCCTTTCTTCAGGATATTCCTGCCTTAAAACCTGCGGAAACTGAAGTAAGGGACTACAACGCCACATTTAATCGTATACCCGAAGAGGAGAGAAAAGCATTGAAAGAAATTTATAAAGAACGTGGTAAGTTGTTGCAGCAATATTATACTGATAAAAGAAGATTGCTTGCATTGAAATATCAATGGTACATGCAGGATTTCATGGCCTGCGTAGCATCAATTGATGAAAATACAGGTCGGCTGCTTGATTATTTAGATAAAAACGGGCTAACTAAAAATACATTGGTAATTTATACAGGCGACCAGGGATTTTATCTTGGCGAAAATGGATGGTTTGATAAGCGCTGGATGTATGATGTATCAATGCAGGCCCCGCTTTTGATGCGATGGCCCGGCAAAATCAAGGCTGGAACTGTTTCAAATCAACTGGTTCAGAATATCGACTTTGCCCCAACAATGATGGATGTTGCAGGAGCTGATGTACCTGAATGGATACAGGGAATCAGTTTGAAACTTCTTATCACAGGAAAACAAAAAACACTGAACAGGAAATATCTTTATTATCATTATTATGAATACCCTATTGATCATTACGTAATTCCTCATCTTGGAATAAGAGGAGATAAATACAAGCTCATCTATTTCTATACAGTAAACGAATGGGAATTGTATGATCTTTCGATAGATCCTGCAGAACAAAAAAACCTCATTCATTCACCCCTATATCAAAAAATCATTCTTCAGCTGAAAGCAGAACTGCTGAAGTTGAGAGACCTGTATGATGATCATGAACCAGCAGGAGAATTGAATTGATTATTTTTTATCGCCATAGTCATTGATCAGCTCTGCTACCAATGCCGTCCATCCGGTTTGATGACTGGCACCCAATCCTTTGCCGCTGTCGCCATGAAAATATTCATAGAATAACAGCAGGTGTTCATTACCGGGTTGTTTATAAAACCAGTTGTATTGCTCGTAACTTCTGCGTTCGCCTTTTTCATTGCGGCTGAACAAATCAATGATCCGTCCGGAAATTTTTTCAGCCACTTGTTTCAGGTTGAGTTGTACGCCGGACCCTTTTGGATATTCAACCAGTAAACTATCTCCATAAAATTCACCAAACCGTTTGATGGATTGTATGGTTAAGAAATTCAACGGCATCCACACTGGCCCACGCCAGTTACTGTTGCCTCCAAACATATCGGATGTAGAATCACCGGGATCATACTGAATGGAATATGTCTGCCCCTCCAGTTCAACTGAATATGGTTTCTTTTCATGATCCTTTGACAAAGCACGGATGCCGCCAACAGATAAAAATTCATTCTCATCAAGCACACGGCGGAGAATAGCAATTAATTTTTCTTTAGGTACCAGCGACAACAGAATTTCTTCACTATCGCTTTTTTCTTCATTGGGCCAGAAAAGTTTATTTGCCTTGCGGTAGTTTTCAAACCAGGAAATACGTTTCCTGAAATCCTTTAACCTGCTCAACGCATTTTTATGGATCGTTGATACAGCAAACAAACTGGTTAACCCAACTGCTGATTTAATACGCAGCGGCAGGTTACTTCCATCGTGCAGACACAATACATCATAATAAAATTTGTCTTCTTCATTCCAGAGATGATGGCTATTTAATGCTTCAGCGATCAGTACAAAATGTTCAAAGAAACGGGTAGCCGTATCTTCAAATGCATCATCATGCATGGCAATTTCCACAGCAATATCCATCATGTTCAAAGCATACATCCCCATCCACGATGTACCATCTGCCTGTTCGAGTTGAAAGTTACCCGGTATGTGATGACTGCGGTTAAACACACCAATATTATCCAGCCCGAGAAAACCACCCTGGAACAGATTGTTTCCATTATCATCTTTCCGGTTAATCCACCACGTAAAGTTGATCAGCAGCTTTTGAAATATTTTTTTTAAAAATTTTATATCGCCCTTTCCTGTTTTTTTCTTTTCAATATTATACACTTCCCATGCAGCCATTGCATGCACAGGTGGGTTTACATCACCAAAATTCCATTCGTAAGCAGGTAACTGTCCATCGGGTTTCATATACCACTCCCGCATAATGAGTAATAACTGGTGCTTGGCAAATACCGGATCTACAGCTGCCATCGAAATACATTGAAAAGCCAAATCCCATGCTGCATACCAGGGATACTCCCACTTATCAGGCATGCAGATCACATCCGCATTTTTTAAATGTTTCCAGTCGCTGTTACGCCCATATTTCTTTCCATCATTAACAGGAGTAATCCCATCACTTGATCCGATCCATTTCTCGGTATCAAATGAATAGAACTGTTTGCTCCATAACAAACCTGCATAAGCCTGCCGTGAAATATTTTTTTGTTCATCTGTTAATGACTGCGGAATAACGGTATCGTAAAATTCATCTGCCTCTTTCTTCCGTTGTGTAAACAAATACTCAAACCCTTCATGAAATGGATTGTCAGTATACCCATTCATCAAACGGCAGTAAATCGTTTTGGTTTCATTTCCCTGCAATTTCAGGTTATAAACCGGCGAAGATTTTGTACCAGCCTTTTTCTTACGCAGTTCTTTTTTATACTTGTTATTAATTACTGCATCATGAAAGGCGTCTTTTACAAATATGGATACATTAGGCTTACCATTTATTTTCTCCGTGTTGGTTTCATTTTCAGTAAACCACAAATCATCAGCATCAGAAAAATAAAAATAATAATCACCTAAACGGTAATGCCATGCATGTATGCAGGAATCATTTACAAATTCAATAGACGGTTTTATTTCTTTGGAATCGTGGCTCCACTTATTGGCGAACCATAAAGTTGGCAACACAGTAATATCAGCAGTTCGGTGATAACGGTTGGTGATATCAATTTTAATAAACAGATCATTCCCATGCTGCTTGGCATAAGTTACCAGTACATCGAAATAATGATTATTCTTAAATGCAGGCGTATCTAAAATTTCATACTCTGGTTCATTACGGCTCCTCTTTTTATTTTCATCGAGTAATTTTTTATACGGGAAAGCCAGCTGCGGATATTTATACAGATACTCCATGTAGTAATGCGATGGCACATTATCTAAATAGTAGTACAACTCTTTTACATCTTCCCCATGATTGCCATCATAGTTTCCCAAACCAAATAAACGTTCTTTCAGAATCGCATCTTTTCCATTCCACAAAGCAACAGAAAAACAAAGATTCTGGAAATAATCTGAGATGCCGGCTAATCCATCTTCACCCCACAAATAAGAACGGTAATGCGAATGCTCAAATGGAAAATAGCCCCAAGCATCACCATACGGACCATAATCTTCTCTTACAGTTCCCCACTGCCGTTCACTGAGGTAGGGTCCCCATCTTTCAAGAGGAACAGTTGTATTTGCATTTTCCGAAAGTCGTTGATGTTCTGCTGTCATAAAATCATTTTAATACACGCTGCTGTTTTTCATGGCATCACCTGTTGCGTCGCAATCCTTTCACCGGCATTGCATAAAGGAGCAGGGCAAGCTTCATCTTATATTGGGAAACAATCGCAGAAAGGTTCTTGTTTGAACAAACCCTGAATCAACCTAAGTTACAGGTATTTTTTCTCTAACTGGAATAACACTTTCACTGCTTCAGGTGTCATTCCTTTTGTGGTGTCCATTAAAAAATGACGCTTAAAGCCAAGAATAGCAGCACTTGTATCTTTAATATCATAGCCCACAATACGTATTGCAGTGAGATAATCAAATTTTTCAGGAACCTGTACATTGGTTGTATCGCTCCACCATAAACCAAATCCTTTTTCACTAAATGTTTTCCAGGGAAAGCGCCAGTTGGGATCATTCTTTCTTGTTGGCGCAATATCACCATGACCAATAAAATTAGCTGCCGGTAAACTGAACGATTTTTTTAAACGATCAAGTAATAACGTTAAACTGTTTAGTTGCCTTTCGTCAAAAGGTTCAAAGCCATTATTGTCTAATTCTATGCCAATACTGTTTGAATTAATATCGGTAGAGTTTCCCCATTTGCTTACACCTGCATGATGCGCCCTTAAGTAATCGTTGAGCATATGATACACCGTTCCATCTTTACAGATCACATAATGTGCACTTACCTGCGTACGTGGAAGCGTAAATGTTTTCAATGTCTGTTCGCAGCTATTTTGTGCAGTATGATGAATGATAACAAAGTTGGGCCTGCGCATCGACAGGTTGGTAGTACCAACAAACATGGGTGGATTATCCACTGAATCCTGCAAAGGATATTGCTGCAATAATTTTGCAAAAGCCTTTGTTTGTTTTTTATACGATTTGTTAGTTATTGCATATGGCTTTTTAGAACAGCTGCCCACCGCAAAAATGAAAGCCAGTATAAGAAGAAGTATTCCGGTTTGTTTCATGTGTTTATTTTTATTGCCTTTTTGACCACATAGTATATCCAAAAAAATTATCATCGCTGTTTGTATAAATTAGCTCGATAATTTTTTATGGATATTTCATGCGGGAAAGTTAACTGATTTCTTTTCAAAAAAAAGGCCGGAAAACGACTCAAAAAGCCATTTTTCTGCCCTTAATCACTCCGCTGTCTGCCTGTCATCATTGATTAAGAAAAAGTGCAAGTCTACCTTAACACTTGCAATATTCTGAATCTTTTAAACACATGAGCTATGAAAAATTATATCTTTTTATTCATCCTTTTCTGTTCAATACAAGCCACTGCACAAGTATGGACCAAGCAATATGATTTTGTGGATGATTGTGTTTGCGGTCTTGCCAAAGTAAGTAAGGATGGCAAGTTTGGCTATGTAAGCAAATCAGGTGAATTAGTTGTACAGCTTGTTTATGATGAAGCAATAACATTCAATGAAGGAAGGGCAGCCGTACGAAAAGGAAGCAAATGGGGCTATCTTGACAGTACCGGTAAAGTACTCTCAGAACCAATGTATGATGAAGCCTCTTCTTTTCACGACGGTATTGCCTGTGTAAAAAAGAATGAAAAATTCGGATTTGTCAATTACCAGATGCAGGTCATCATTCCGTTTGAATATGAATTGGCCCGTGGATTTTCTGAAGGCCTGGCACCTGTTGGTAACAGTAAAGGGCTGTGGGGCTATATCAATCTAAAAGGGAAAACCGTTCTACCGTTTGTTTACAACTTTGCCGATTTATTTACCGATGGGAAAGCCCGTGTTATGAAAAACGGCGAGTTTATAATGATTGATAAAGAAGGAAAAAAAGTTAAAGAGGAGTAATAACTATGTTTTTCAATAAATACAAAGGGCTTTTAAAAAAGCCCTTTGTATTTAACCAGCATTCAACTCTGTTACATATTTCTTCGGTATTGCCCGCCCACTTCGTATAATGCATGTGTAATTTGCCCAAGTGAACAATACTTTGCCGTTTCCATCAGTTGTGCAAAGATGTTTCCATTACGTACAGCAACTTCTTTCAGTTTCTTTAATTCATCTGCTGTTTTGTGTTCATTCCTTTTCCAGAAATTTTGCAGGTTATTGATCTGCTGTTCTTTTTCTTCTGCAGTACTGCGGATTACTTCCTGCGGTAAAATAGTAGGGCTGCCGTTTTTACTTAAGAATGTATTCACACCAATCAACGGTAATTCGCCGGTATGTTTCTGATGTTCGTAGTATAAGCTTTCTTCCTGAATTTTATTACGCTGATACATCCGTTCCATTGAACCCAATACGCCGCCACGTTCAGTAATACGATTGAATTCATTCATCACTGCTTCTTCCACCAAATCAGTTAACTCTTCCATTAAGAAAGAACCCTGGTTGGGATTTTCGTTCTTTGCAGTGCCCAACTCTCTGTTAATAATTAGCTGAATAGCCATCGCCCTTCTTACACTTTCTTCAGTTGGCGTAGTAATGGCTTCATCATATGCATTGGTGTGAAGTGAATTGCAATTATCATAAATGGCATACAATGCCTGCAATGTTGTACGGATGTCGTTGAAGTCAATTTCCTGTGCATGCAAACTTCTTCCTGATGTTTGAATATGATACTTCAGCATCTGGCTGCGTTTGTTGGCTTTGTATTTATACTTCATTGCTTTGGCCCAAATCTTTCTGGATACTCTTCCAATTACACTGTATTCGGGGTCCATTCCATTACTGAAGAAAAAGGAAAGATTAGGAGCAAAGTCATCAATACTCATTCCCCTGCTTAAGTAGTATTCAATGTAGGTGAATCCATTTGCCAATGTAAACGCTAATTGTGTAATTGGGTTTGCGCCTGCTTCTGCAATATGATAACCACTGATGCTGACACTGTAAAAATTGCGGATGTTCTGCTGAATAAAATATTCCTGTACATCGCCCATTAACTTCAATGCAAACTCGGTTGAGAAGATACATGTATTCTGTGCCTGGTCTTCTTTTAAAATATCGGCCTGTACTGTTCCTCTTACCTGTTGTAATGCTGTTTGTTTACATTGTGCATATACATCTGCAGGTAATACTTCATCACCACTTAAGCCAAGAAGTTTTAAACCCAGCCCGTTATTGCCGGAGGGAAGTTCACCTGGTGATGATGTATTATTGTAAAGAGGATTAATTTGTGATTTAAATTTTTCTGATGCAATTTTTTTCACTTCCTCCCATTTACCATTTGCTTCAATCCATTTTTCACATTGTTGATCAATAGCTGCATTCATAAAAAAAGCAAGTAACATTGGTGCAGGGCCATTGATGGTCATACTCACTGATGTTTTTGGATCACACAAATCAAAACCACTGTATAATTTTTTAGCATCATCAACTGTTGCAATACTTACGCCGCTGTTACCAACTTTACCATAAATATCCGGACGATGAGCAGG
>JANOIQ010000036.1:0-2872 GCA_031407835.1 Chitinophagaceae bacterium | reverse complement strand
CTAAAAGTTGAATAATCTTAGGATAGTGCTTTACAATGGGTTGAAATAAATTTAACTCCCAACACCTAAGTGTTTCCCGATCAATATGGAAGTAATCAATGATATCCTTTATAGGAATATTATTTTGTAAACGATAGTATTTAATATGATCCCCAATACTTTGTAAACCCGAAGGGAAGGGACGTTTATCTGGGAGAACAACAGAAACTCGTAGTTCGGAAAAAGGGATTGCAAGAGGTATGTTGCAAGCGGGTACCTATTCCAAGAGTTGTTTGTTCCATGATTAATATTTTAGGTTGGGATCTTTTTTCTTATAATGCCTTGCTGCTAATCGCATCATTACCGGAATCAGCATGGGTGCATACCTGGCTGCCATTGGAATCCAGAAGCTCAGGAGGAATGATAACAGAAAGGCAAAAGGTACAACAAGGGTTCTGAAATTTCCATATCCTCTTCTTGCATTACTGATCGGCTGATTAGAGATACCACTTTTTGGGCTGCTGATGTAACGCCAGATGAGAAAGTTAAAAAATCCTGTTAGGCAGATATTAAACACATAAAATCCATAAGGAAACCGCAGTTCAAGATGATTTGCATATTCGCCATATAGCCCTGAGCTGAATGGCATCAGTGCAATACTGAACAGAAAAAACAGGTTTAACCAAAGTAACTTGTTTGTATAATTATCAACAAATACAAATACTTTATGGTGAACCGTCCAGTATAAACCAATGATCATAAAGCTGATAAAAAATCCAACAAATCGTGGAATAAGATGCGCCAATCCATTGCCGATGGCAGTATCTGAAATCAACTCCTTCTCAATTTCAGGAACTTTAATTTCAATAACAAGTAAGGTAATAGCAATGGCAAAAACAGCATCGCTGAAAAGAATCAAGCGCTCTATCTGGAATTCTTTTTTTAATTCATTGTGCAGCTGGATACTCATGTGCAGTTGGTTAAGTTTCAGTTACAAGATAAATGTTCCTGTTTAAAAAAATTATGCTTTTATTCTCAGCCAGAACGATCCGCCATGTGTTTCAACGCCCGGCAATTCATTCCATAAAGGCTGAAGAATTTGTTTCAGCACATCATCTTCACTGATATAATATAGGGGGGCGATAATCTCAAATTTACCAGGGTTCGTTAAAAGCGCAGTTGCCAGCATATACTGTTCTGCATAAAAACGGTCGCACATGTTTTGCGGATAATCATAAGGAAGATAAATATCATGAATTTGTACGACCACACCTTTTTTTAATCTTGGTAACACTTCCATAAAAAACCATTGCACATCACTGTTGGCATGTAATAAATGGGAACCATCAAAAAACAATACATCGTTTTCCTTTAACTGTTCAAACAAAGAAAGCGGCGCCTGCTGCAAAGGAATATTCAACCAATGATCTGCCACTTCAGTTATTTCTTTTCGTGGATGCGGATCAATACAGGTAATAGAAAACGAAAGCTGCTGTTCTGCTTTTGCTTTTGCAGCAAGCTTGGTGCTTGTGCCGCTGCCAATTTCTACATACTGTTTGGGTTTAACTGCTGTTAAGATTGTATATAGCATTACCATATCAAGACCGGGAAAGAATTGATTGTTCCATACTGGTGTTGTTGAAGCAGCTGATTCATTTATTTGAATGCTGAAAAAAAATTCTTTTAACTGTAATGCCTGCTGAAGCAATTGCTGATAATTTTCTTTTTTGTCTTCTATTAACGACAGCAGTTGCTGATGTGGTTTAGCTTTTGAATAAACAGGCGATGGCGAAACCTCGTAATCAAGCAGGGCCAGTTTGCCGGGACGGGAAAAAGCGTTGTATATTTTCTTCAGCCATTGCATTGATTGAAATGAATTTCAGGGCAAAGTAAATCTTTCTCTTTAAAAAGGTTTTATCTTGCTGCATTAACTGAAATGAAAGTATGTATACACCCGAGATTTACTGGAATGATGTTGCCAAAGAAATTTCAAACCGAACAGAAGGAGGATTAATTGCAGGCGATGATGAACCATATTACCGGTATAAAAGATCTGTTTTTTTAAAAGTGTTTAAGATGCTTCCCTTTTCCGGCAATAGGGTAATGGAATTAGGGTGTGGTCCCGGCGGTAACCTGCTTGAGGCTTCTGCATATAATCCTGCCGAATTATGGGGTATTGATGTTTCCGTTGAAATGCTCAAGCTTGCCGGTGAACATACAAAAGGCAAATCAATCAATACAAAAAAAACTGACGGACTGTCTATAGATTTTCCGAATAAGTATTTTGACCTTTCATATACTGCTACCGTATTACAGCACAATACAAATGAAGATTCATTAAAGAAACTGATACTGGAATTATGTCGTATTACAAAGGATGACATTTATATTTTCGAAAGAATTGAAAATAAAATTAAAGGACATGCATCTAACCTCGGACGACCTGTTACTTACTATGAAAGGATATTTGCTGAAGGAGGTTTTTTATTATGTAATACAAAACCAATAGCAACGCCCGTAAGTTATTATGTATGCGGTATTATAAGGAAGCTGTTTAATCCGGCACATCGGAAAGAGGGAGAAAAACCAACACGTATTTCTGTTTTTCTGCAGGCAGTAACAATACCGGTAACATCTTTCTTTGATAAGCTTATTCCAACAAAGAGGGATTTAATTATGCTGTACTTTAAACGAAAACAGGCAAATGACCAGGCTCTTTAATACCGGTATTTTACTAAACCTGAAGCGGTTCATTAAAAAATTGCCGATCGCTTTTACCCAGAATCAACAATATGATCTGCAAACTAAACAGATCATTCAGAAAGTTTGTAAAGCAAACAGCAATACAATTGATGTGGGAACACATGAAGGAACCATTCTTGATCTGCTGATT
>JANOIQ010000028.1:0-2680 GCA_031407835.1 Chitinophagaceae bacterium | reverse complement strand
TTCAGGGAACAATTACAGACACAAAGGGCGGCGTTCTGCAGGGAGCAACAGTAACTGCAACACATACTCCAACAGGCACTGTGTATACAACAACTACACGTAAAGATGGTCGCTTTAACCTGGCCAATGTAAGAGTTGGTGGCCCTTATATTATTAAAGTAAGTTTCGTTGGTTTTAAAGAAGCTTTGCAGGAAGATGTTATTCTTACTTTAGGAACTGCTTACAAAGCAGATCTTTCACTAACTGCAAATGATACACAGTTAACTGAACTTGTGGTGTTGGCAAAAAGAAGTGATAAGGTTTTCAGTAAAAGCCGCACAGGCTCGGCCGAAGTAATTAACCGTGCACAATTAGACAGACTTCCAACCATTAACAGAAGTATCCAGGATTTTACCCGTTTAACACCCACTGCTAATGGAAGTAGCTTTGCGGGAAGAAGCAATTCTTACAATAACCTTACGGTTAATGGAGCAAGCTTTAATAACACGTTTGGTTTATCGGGAACATTGGGTGGACAAACAAACTCACAACCGATTTCTATTGATGCCTTAGAACAGATACAGGTAAATATTGCTCCTTATGATGTTACACTTGGAAGTTTCAGTGGTGCCGGTATTAACTCTGTAACAAAAAGCGGAACAAATCAATTTAAAGCAACTGTATATTATTATACAAAAACTCCCGGCACTACCGGCTGGAAAGTTGGCCCCGCAACTATACCAACGCAACAATTTGATTTTAATAACAGGGGCATTTCTATTGGCGGACCAATCATCAAAAACAAATTATTCTTTTTTGTAAGCGGTGAACAGCAAAGAGAAAGTACGCCAGCTACCAATGGATTTGTTGCAAGCCGTGCCGGTTCAACCGGATCAGGAATTTCACAGGCAAAAGCAGAAGACCTCGAAGCTTTAGCTGCCTTTCTGAAACAGAAATACAGTTATGATCCGGGAGCTTTTGAAAAATATACATACGATACTTACAGCGATAAAATCACTGCACGTATAGATTTAAATATCAACAAAAGAAATACATTAAACATCAACTACTATTACCTGAAGAGTTACCGTAATGTAGTTCCCAGCACCAGCGGTGCCCCAACAGGCGGCAGAAGCGCCAGCACAACAGGTATGCCTTTCTTTTCTTCGTCGTACATCATCAACAATAATTTCAACATTGTTATTGCTGAATTGAATACACGTGTAAGCAATAAATTATCCAATAAATTACAGGTCGGGTATAATCAGTTAAGAGATTTCAGAAGCAGCCCGGGTGGCGTTTTCCCAATGGTTGATATTGAAAATGGAGCAGGAAGTACATTTACTTCGTTTGGCTATGAACCATTTACTGCATTCAATCAACTAAATACAGATACCTGGCAGTTGAATGATATTGTAACCATGTATAAGGGTAAACATACCATCACATTCGGTACGCAGAATACGTACAATAAATTCCAGAATGGTTTTGCTCCCAGTTATTACGGACGCTATCGTTTTGCAAGCCTTGCAGATTTTTATGCAAGTGCAAACAACGGTACTGTAAATGCAACACAATATGAACTGCGCTATTCGGCCCGCAAGGGTGGGGAGTTCCCATTTGCTGATATTGCTGTAACACAATTAGGATTTTTTGCACAGGATAAGTTTGCAATCAATGAAAAATTCACTCTTACATACGGCATACGTGCAGATATCCCTGTTTATAAAAAGAATTTTATAGCAAACAGCAATGCAGACGCACTTGTTTTCCGTGATGGTGTACGCATACAAACAGGAAAGCCACCAAAAACATCTGTGCTCTGGTCGCCAAGAATTGGTTTTAACTGGGATGTAACTGGTAATAAAGAAACACAGGTACGTGGTGGTGTAGGTATTTTTGCGGGAGCCCCTCCTTTTGTATGGATCAGTAACCAGGCAAGTAATAATGGCGTTGATTTCGGTTCATTCGCTCTTACCTCTACCGCTAACCCGGGTGATCCAAGACTGGCTTTCAATCCAAATGTAAATGCAAACAGACCAGCCAATGCTGCTGCCAATACAAGTTATAACCTTGCAGTGTCGGAACAGGATTTTAAATTTCCACAACTGTTCAGGGCTAACATGGCTGTTGACAAAAAATTACCGCTTGATATCGTAGCTACCTTAGAAGGTATCTTCTCCAAAGATCTGAATGCAGTTTATCATCAGAATGTTAATCTGCCATCAAGCGGAACAGCTCTTGTTGGTTCTGATAAACGAATCCGTTACAGCTCCACTAAAATTTATGCCGGAACAGGTGGTACCACTGCAACCAATCCCAATATCAGTGATGCTATCCTGATGAAGAATACATCAAAAGGTTATTCTTACAACGTAACATTACAGTTACAGCGCAACGTAAATAATCTTTATACTATGATTGCTTACAGCTATGGCAGAAGCAAATCGGTAAATGATGGAGGTTCTATTGCCCAGTCAATCTGGAGAGATCGTTTTGTATCAGGAGATGTAAATAGTGATGCACTTTCATACTCAAGTTTTAATCAGCCCCACCGTGTTGTTGCATCAGCTTTTTACCGTAAAGAATATGCAAAACATCTTGCCACATCAGTTGGCTTTACAATGGAAGCTGCCAATGGCGGAACAGCAAGTTATGCCTATGTTGGGGATGTAAATAATGACGGGCAAACGATTAATGA
>JANOIQ010000025.1:0-10239 GCA_031407835.1 Chitinophagaceae bacterium | reverse complement strand
CAACACTGTCAAATTTATCCAGTGCACATACGATTGAATGACCATTATCTTTAATGGCTCTCATATGTCTCGGAGCGATAAATCCTGCTGCTCCAATCAATGCAAATTGCTTCATTTCTGTATTTTTTTTACTGTATTATTTTCTAATAAATATCTTTCGCCTGATTCAGAACAGGTGGCTGTTCCATCTGCATTAAAATGTAAACGCATACCAAATTCACTCATCCATCCTAACTGTTTTCCCGGATTACCAATAATCAATGCATATGCAGGAACATCTTTCGTTACCACCGTACCTGCACCAATAAAACAATATGCACCCAATGTATTACCACACACAATGGTAGCATTGGCTCCGATAGAGGCCCCTTTTTTCACAAGTGTTTTCATGTATTCATGCTTCCGGCTTACAGCACTTCGTGGATTGATGACATTGGTAAAAACCATCGATGGCCCAAGGAACACATCATCTTCACAAACCACACCCTCATATACTGAAACATTATTCTGTATGCGCACATTATTACCAATGGTTACTCCGGGTGAGATAACCACATTCTGCCCGATGTTACACTCATTACCAATGATGGCACCTTTCATGACATGCGAAAAATGCCAGATCTTAGTTCCGCTACCAATGGAACAACCTTCATCAATGACTGCTGTTTTATCTGCGAAATAGTTCATGCGTTTTAGTTATAAACGTCCGTCAATCAGGGACCGGTCAAGAAATGCTTTTGTATCAAATACAACAGCGGTTTCTGATGATTTCAATTGTTCAATTTTTATTTGTCTGAACTGTTCATGTGATACAGCCAGTATAATGGCTTCATATGTTCCGGTTAATTCTTTCAGCAAATGAATACTGTACTCATGCTGTACATCTTTCGCATCAGCAAAAGGATCATATACATCAACATCCATCCGGAATGCTTTCAGCTCTTTTACAATATCCACTACTCTGGTGTTTCGTATATCAGGACAATTTTCTTTAAAGGTGATACCAAGAACTAACACTCTTGCATTTTTAATGACCGTGCCTTTTTGTATCATCAGCTTCAGCACTTTATTCGCCACAAACATGCCCATTGCATCATTTACTCTTCTCCCGCTTAAAATAACCTGCGGATGATAACCGAGCGATTGTGCTTTATGTGCTAAATAATAGGGATCAACACCAATACAATGTCCACCTACCAACCCCGGTTTGTAATTCAGGAAATTCCATTTTGTACCAGCGGCTTCCAGTACTTCATGTGTATCTATTTGCATCAGGTCAAAAATGAGTGCCAGTTCATTCACAAACGAAATATTTACATCCCTCTGTGCATTTTCAATGGCTTTTGAAGCCTCTGCCACTTTCATAGAAGATGCACTGAATGTTCCTGCAATAATAATACTGCGGTAAAGATCATCGACCACTTTAGCAATTGCAGGAGTTGATCCGGAAGTAACTTTTCTGATTTTTGTCAACGTATTTACTTTATCGCCTGGATTGATCCGTTCAGGTGAATAACCGCAATAAAAATCAACATTAAACAGTAACCCGCTTGCTTTTTCAAGTACAGGAACACAATCTTCTTCCGTACAACCGGGATAAACAGTAGATTCATATATAACCAGATCCCCTTTTTTCAATATCCCCCCGATCATTTCTGATGCTTTCAGCAATGGTTTGAGATCAGGAGCCTTGAACTGATCAATAGGAGTGGGAACAGTAACAATAAAAACAGTGCAGGAGCTTATATCTTCAACACAAGAAGAAAACAATAATTTATTTGCAGCTAGCAGCGTTTCTGCATTTGTCTCCCCGGTTTTATCAATTCCTGCTTTTAACTCTTCTACACGATGAATATTGATATCAAATCCTGTAACCTCATACTGTTTTCCAAATTCAACGGCTAATGGTAATCCCACATAACCCAAACCTATGACCCCTATTTTCATTTTTTGCTTTAACACAGAACAGTTACTTGTTTTGAATTTGTTTTTTATTGTTCAATCATTATTCCGTTAACCTCAGTAAAAAATATTTGACTTCATTACACACTTATCACCTGTTGCAAACGTTCTATATATTTTTCAAATGAAAAAAAACTTAACATTTTTTCCTGCAGCTTCTTTTCTTCTTTCTTTTGTTGCAGAACATGCATGATTGCTTCCTGCAATTGTTCTTCATTATCCGGGTCAATTAAAGTTCCTAGTTCACCAAACTGCAAGGCTTCTGTACTGCCGTCTTTATTTCCTGCAATTACAGGCAGCCCGCAGGCCATGGCTTCTAGGTATACAATACCAAATCCTTCGCCTTTACTCGGCATCACAAATACATCGGCCAGTAAATAATGTGCAGTTACTTCCTCATCTGCAATAAAGCCGGGCATCAATACATATTCCTGTAACCCGTTGGCAGTAATGAATGCCTGCATCCGATTTTTTTCTGCCTCATCTGCTTTACCTGCAAGAATGTATTTAAACGATAATCCGCTTTTGATTAATTGTGGCAATATGCTGATCACTTTATCATAACCCTTATATCCTTCTTCACTGTTCAAACGGGTTAAGGTAAAAATCACTTTATCCTGTTCACGGATGCCATACCTTTTTTGTAAATAGGTTGGTTTCGAAAACTCAGCAGGCAGTTGAAAATGCGGATCCAGTGTATTGGGAAATACGCTGATCTTTTCTGCAGGAACCTGCTGCAGTTCCATTAATTTGTTTTTGGTAAATGAACTCACCGCCAGTATATGATCTGCTTTCTGCAATAATTTTTTTTTTATTCCGCTCACCGGTTCAAACACTTCAATACCATGACAGATGACGGTTAATTTTTTTCCGGGGCAGAACAGTTTATATAAAACTCCAATCACTGCAAGATTCATGTGGCCAATGATCAGTTCATCAACCCGCAGCGACTGTAAAAAATTCTGTACAACAAACCGGAGTCGTTTACCGGAATAAGCCTGGAAACTTTCAGGTGGAACATAGGCTGCATCCGAATGATCATCATACATGCCTGCGAATGATGCTGTGTAATGCAAAGACTCTTGCAGATCCACCATCGCTTTCACTAAGGACCGGTTGAATTTTTCAATACCACCCCAGTTCGAAAATGCGTTCAGTACTATAAACCGGATTTCACGCTTCTGCATGCATCATTTTTTGTGAAAACCTGTTCATGAGCAGGGCACACCAGTAACGGCCCCAGGACAAACGCTTATCTTGAAAATTTATATATAACTTTTGTTCATCTTTTGTTGAAGGACGAATGAATTCATTTTCTTTCAGCCATCCTTCAAACGGAAAAGTAAAACCCTGCTTTTTCCGTTTCCATATTTCCACAGGCAGTTCCTGTTCAAATGCTTTTACCAGCATATACTTTGGGGGCGATTTTTTAAACTTCAATGCAGCATCAACCACTCCTGCCATAATCAGCATTTCTTTATCAAGAAACGGAACCCTGATTTCCAGTCCATGCCACATACTCATAAAATCAGAATCTTTCAGCAGCTGGTTCTGCATATAAAAATTTGTTTCGAGCCAGCTTACACGGTTGCCATCGGTTAATCCGTTGATCGGATAATACTCACTTAACGCTTCAAGTTCAAACTCCACTTCTTTTTGGGTACTGCCAAGTAAGGAAGCAACCGAAACAGGTGTAAAAATTCCACGGTAACTTAAATATTCTGAAGCCGTATTGGCTACGCCTGCATAACTGAGCTTTCGGATCCGGTGATCAGGAAAATGCTGCAATCCTCTCAGCATTCCATCCGGTAATCTTTTTACCATGTCCATTCTCCCCTGTTGCTGAAAAGAAGGATAGCCGCCGAATAATTCATCGGCACCAATCCCCGATAGCACAGCTTTCAAACCATACTCTTTGGCATACATCGAAATAAAATAGGTATTGATGCCATCTAATGTTGGCTGATCCATTGCCTGCATGGCATCGTTCAGTTTTTCATTAAAAATATCTTTTGTTACAAGAAAGGATTGGTGTTTTGCTTGTGTTTTATCAATGATCAGCTGCTGAAACCTGTCTTCTGAAAATGCTTTTTCATTGAATACAATCGACAGTGTATGCAGATTTTCTTTTTGTGTGCGGCTGGCAATTAAGGTCAGTAGACTGGAATCAATTCCACCGCTTAAAAACAAACCGATCGGCGCATCTGAAACAAGATGCCTCTCTACCGATTGCTCCATGGTTTCACGCAACAGCTGCAAAGCTTCATCTTCATTCTTCAGCTTTCCGGTAAATTTCCAGCGAAAGAATACTTGTTTTTTTGTTGTTAATGATGGAAGCTGAATAATCAACGCCGTTCCTTTTTCAAGCGGAACAACTGATTTCAGGGTAGTAATCGGTTCAGGTAAATGTCCGAATGTAAGAAAGGCTGTTTGCCAGTTTTTATTTTCTTCAAATTTTTTCTCCACCTCCTGAAAAGCCCTTATTTCAGAAGCAAAGTATAAACAGGAATGATCAATAAAATAATACAAGGGTTTGATGCCTGCATGATCTCTTGCCAGTACCAGCTCCTGCTTTTGTTCATCTAAGATGGCTAATGCAAACATGCCATTGAAATATTCAAATGCATCTACGCCCCAGTGCCGGTATGCTTTTAAAATAACTTCTGTATCACTTTCTGTTTTAAACTGGTGACCATAATGTTTTAATGTATTACGGAGTTCTTTATAATTATAAATTTCCCCGTTGAATACAATCGTCAGGTGCTCATCAATCATTGGCTGGTGACCTGCCGCACTTAAATCAATAAGCGACAAACGCCGGTGACCAAAAGCCAATGGTAATGTTTGGTGCACAAGAATTCCTTCATCATCCGGGCCGCCATGTTTCATGGAATCACGCATGTGAATAATCTGCTGCTGCAGATTTTTTACTGTGGGATCATATATACCTGCAATGCGGCACATCTGTAATAATTAAATCAATTGCTTATTGAATAGCTGGCAGGCCTGTTATATAAAAATCATTTCAAACAGAAATAAAGTCAATTCTTTATTGTTTTTTTCCACTGCGAACTCCAAGCCTCTGCTTGCGAATGAATTCCTCCTTCTTCTCTCTTTGCCTTTCTTCCCTCTTTGCCTCTTTGCCTTTCTTCCCCCTTCTCAACTTCTATATTCTATCTCCTGTATTCTTTCTTCTTTGCACCTTCCCGTCTTGGCGGCCAACTTCTTTCAACTCTTTTTCCTCACGACTTTCTTCTTCCTTTTTTACCGCCTTCCCGGCTCTTTTCTACTCTTCTTTGTGAACCTCTGCGACTTTGCGTGAACCCTCTTACCTCTTCCTTCTTACCTCTTTCTTCATTTTATCCCCACAAACTGCAGAATCTTATTATACCATTTATTCTTTGAGGGATCATTATCATAATAACCATAACCATAACCATAGCCGTAACCATAACCATAGCCATAGCCGCCATAGCCGTAATAACTATTATACCCTTCTACCTTAATATCATTCACAATAATAGAAGTGCCGGGGAATTTCTTTTGCTGGTTAAGATCTTCGAGTAACTGTAACTGCTTCTTAAAGGTATACCGCTGACGTACGATAAAGATGGTAGTATCGGCAAAATTCGCCAGCGTCATTGAATCACTTACCAACCCGATCGGGGCCGTATCAATAATTACTGCATCAAAATGATCCCGGCAGAATTGAAAAAGTTCTTTAATCTTGGGATCAAGTAATAATTCAGAAGGATTTGGAGGTGTTGGTCCGCAGGCAATCACAAATAAATTATCTGTTTCAGGAACAGGAACAGGCAGCTCTTCCAGTTTTACTTTACCGATAATAAAATGCGTAATACCAAAAGTTCTGGCAATACCAAGTCCGCTGATAATTTTTGGTTTGCGTAAATCAAATTCAAGAATCACTGTCCGCTTACCGGTTAAGGCAATGGAAGCCGCCAGATTGGTGGCCGCAAATGATTTGCCCTCACCACTGAAAGAGGAGGTTACTAGGATAACAGGAGTACGTTCTTTTTTCAAAACAGATTGCAGATTGGAACGGATAATCCGGAACTGCTCTGCAAGGATGGTCCGGCTGTTTTTCACAACCACCAGTGTTTCAGGTTTATCATTATGCCCCAGTTCACCAATCACCGGTATTCTTGTATTTTTTGTAATATCAGCTTTGTTCGTCACCCGGTCATTCATCAGGTCCCGGATCAGGATAATGATCACCGGTATCACCAATCCAAAGAAAATCGCCAGCATGTAAGCATTTTTGCGTTTGGGTAAAACAGGTGATCCCCCCCCTTCTGCTTCTGCAAATACTTTTGAATTGGAAAGTGTAGATGCTAACTGGATCCCTGTTTCTTCCCTCTTTTGCAGCAGGAATGTAAAGAGTTCATTTTTGATCAGCTGCTGACGTTTGATTTCCCTGATCTGGCTTTCTTTTTCAGGAAGTGAAAACATCTCATTCCTTGTAAGATTATTCTGCCGTTCCAGGTCGTTCTTGGCAACAACATAGGATTGTTTAATATTTTTCAGGTTCTCCAGTATCGAGGTTCTTGTTTTTTCAATATTCTGTTCTATTTCTATGATCACAGGACTGTTCTGTTTGCTCAGCTGCAATTCATTCTCACGCTTCAGCACAAATTTATTGTACTCGGCTACAAGATAAATCAGGGTTGGGTCTTCCAGCGTTAAAATCGTCGGAGTAAGATTAGTTGCATTCTTCTTATCCTGCATGTAGTTTTCGAGCAGTTCTAGAATTTTGATTTGTACCTCCTGCCTGTTTAGGTCCTTTTCGGTACTGGTCATATTTTCGAGATACATTTTTGATTGGTCCTCCAGGTCAAGAAATTTATTATTCCTTTTAAAGTTCTGCAGGTTATTTTCAACCAAACCCAATTCACCTTCAAGCTTATCTAAACGCTCATTAATAAAATTGAGTGAGTTCTGAGAAATACGGCTCTTATCCATCATATTATAACGGCCATATTCTTTCATTACCTGGTTCAGGATATTAATTCCTTTTTCAGTGTTGAATGTATTGAAGGAAAGATTTAATACACTGGAAGTACGGCTTTTCTGTGCAATAGAGAGATTTCCCATAATCTCACCAGCTGCCGATTTAGTGGGTATCCATCGATAGGTAAACCTACGCCCTTCACTGCCGTTGATAATGGATGTTTTTGGTATGATCCGGAAGGTAGAACCATAGTTATCAATATTACTGTAAAAACTCCGGGGCTTGGTTTCCTTATTGAGTAAAAATGTATTCGGGTTTAATATCTGGATATTAAAAGAATAAGATCTGGTGCTGTCAGTAATTCGAACAGTTTCAATAAAAATAGGAGCCTGCATATACACTTCACTGCTTCTCACTTTTCCATGCTCAATATATACAGAATTCAGACCCAGGCTGTCAACCACTCTGCCGAGAAACTCCTTCGACTTCATCAGATCAATTTCATCTTCCATATTGATCTTATCAGTAGGGTTAAACATACTGCTGAACTTATCAGTACCACCTTTAATATTGGCCGCATTCTCCATTTTCACAATCATACTGCTGCTCACACTGTAAATAGGGGTTGCCCAGCGTAAATAGGCCCAGGCAACAATCAATGAGATACCCAGTGCAAAGAAAAACAGGGGAAGATTGGAAATATATTTAAACAGGATATCCTTGAAGGTCAGCATTTTTCCTTCAGTTTCTGCTTGCTGTACTTGCTCAAAACCGTTTGTGCTCATCAGGAATTTGTATTAACGAAAGAACGTGATAAATAAGAGAATAATATTAACCGCACCGAATCCAAGACTCACAAATTGTAATGTTCGTTGAGTGGATTGATCAGTATTAACCAGCTGTCGTTTGGTTGGTGCCACATATACCACATCATTCTGTTTCAGATAATAATTGGGTGAGTTGAAAAAATCACCCCTGGTTAAATCAATATAATGCATGGTACGCTTACCATTTTGTTCCCTCGAAAGCAGGATAGTTTTTAAATCTCCTCCCGGTGCAACACCTCCCACTTCACCCAACGCCTGTAAAAAAGAAACCCGTTCTGATTCAAATATTTTTGACCCGGGCTGCGCCACACTTCCCAAAAAGGTAACCCTGAAATTCAGGTAACGGATATTCACAATAGGGTCTTCTTTGAGATATTCAGAAGATCGTTTAATGATTTCTTTTTCAAGTTGAATTTTAGTCATTCCATCTGCTGCTATTATTCCAAGCAAAGGCAATTTAATTTCTCCCGTTGTAATATCTACGAGATACCCGCTTGGAGAAACTCCGGCAGATGAAGAACCCGTCGTAGTACCTGAACTGCCTGCTGAGTAGTTCAGACTAAACAATTGGTTGGAAGAAGAACTTCTGGATGAGATACTGATCTGCAAGAGATCCCCTTTTTGAATAATGGGTTCTATCAGTTGATACTGGGCAAGTTTAGCCGTATCCAACCCTTCATTAAAATACACATTTTCTTTCCGCAGTTGTTCAGGAGAAACACAGGCGCTGAACAGTGTAATCGATAAAATGCCCAGCAGGAAGTAAGTACGCATCATAGTTTTAATTTGATCCGGTATAAATTTCATTTGTTGAAATGTTTCGTTCATAAATCTGTTGAAGAGCTCACCTTTAGTAAAATACGTATACTTTATCAAAGCCCCCTCCAAGTCTCCATCACTTATTCACCACTCTGGAAAACCCTGTACTTCTTCCTTCTTACCGCCTTTCCGGCCAACTTCTTCTTTGCCATCCTGAGCGGAGTTTACACTGAGCGACAGTCGAAGTGAAGGACTTCTCTGCAAACTCTGCTTCTCTGCCTGCAAAAAATCTTCCTTTTTCCTTTCCTTTTTTAACTCCTTCCACTCTTTCGAACTCTTAGCTCTGCCTCACCACTAACGACTTTCTTCCCCCTTTTACGCCTCAGCGACTTTGCCTTGTTGCCTCCTTGCCTCTCTGCCTCCTTGCCTTCCCCACTTTATCTCCTCACCGGCTCCAGGTTACTCTTTTCAAACTGTGCCGTCAATTCATAACCCAAACTCTCCAGCAACACATAAGCCCTGTTATTCACCACTTTTATCACCAGTCCCTCGGTATCCATCATCAACCCTGTTCTCACTCGCACTCTTTCTCCTGCAGCAATGCTTACCGGGTTGGCCTGTACATCTGCGTACTCCTTCAGAAATTTACGAATCATTTCGATTTCTGCCTGTTTAATGATAGCAGGCTTTCCCTCCCAGTACACAAAATTAACCACCCCATCTGCAAGCCGCACTCTCGTTTTTTCCTCTTCGGTGATATAAACAAACACATACGACTTAAATAAGGGCTCTTCAATCACCTTATACCGGTCGCTCCATTTACGCCGCACCTTATTCAGTGGACAGTAAAATTCCAGCCCCCTTTTTTCCAGGATCAGGCTCACTTTTTTCTCCCATCTCGGTTTTGTATAAACAGCGTACCAGTTTTTGAATGCTTCCATTTCAGTTTACTACAAAGCTTCGCCACCTCAGTCACATCCCATAAAAAAAAGACTGAGTAAAAAGCTGATCATTTAACGATATAAAAAAAGGCAAACAAGCCTGTAAGGCTTATTTACCCTTCCATCATTTTATATAATTTGCCAATGGCAGAAATATGTTGTTGTTTGCTCCGGTTTCACAATTACATTTCATAAATGCACATGCTCCCTTTTAACGGGTGCAAATATATGACTTTAAAGGCCTTATCTCCTCAAATCCACACACACAATTCGATAAGTGTTTTCCTTTAATGTCTGTTTAAGCTGCAATTTAAAGGTTGGGTGTCAATCTTAAAAAAATAATATCAACGCTACGTTAATAAATGGCCGTCAGGCTCATTACATTTCCCTACATTTAATTCAAACTTTCTGCTTTGAATCAACGATTTTATTCCCTCGATGTATTTCGTGGTGCCACGGTTGCTTTAATGATACTGGTCAATAACCCCGGTTCTTGGGCGCATATTTATGCTCCTTTGGAACATGCTCCCTGGCATGGGATAACGCCCACAGATTTGGTGTTTCCCTTTTTTCTGTTTGCCGTAGGTAATGCCATGTCGTTTGTAATGCCACGCTTGCAGCAGGGGGGTGATTTGATTTTCTGGAAAAAAGTAGTAAAAAGAACCTTTCTCATTTTCATCATCGGTTTGTTATTGCACTGGAGTCCCTTCATTAAATGGAGCGGAGATCATATTGCATTGAAATCACTCGATAACCTGCGCATCTTTGGTGTGCTGCAGCG
>JANOIQ010000016.1:0-12668 GCA_031407835.1 Chitinophagaceae bacterium | reverse complement strand
ATCAGGGAGAGGTAGTTTATTACTTTCGACATAATAAGATTTGGCTAATCATATGGAAAAAGGTTTTATCCTTTCCCGAAGTTCTTTGTTTGAAATGGCTTCTTTTTCAGATTTATCGTAAATCGCTACAAGGTAAATTCTATTATCAACAATTTTGAGACAGGTAATTACTCTTGCGCCCCCACTTTTTCCCTTTCCTTTGCTTGTTATTGCTAACCTTACTTTATAGCAATTATTTCCCAATGGAGTTCCCTGCACCGGGTTTTCTTCAAGACTTGCAAGGAAGATTTTAAAATCTGTTTTTAGCGACATATGCCTTGAAGAAAGTTTTTTAAATTCCTTTTCAAAAAGGCTGGTATAAACAATGCTAAGCTTCATCAAATAAATGCTTAGCTTCTTTTAATTTAATTTTTCCTTTGAGGTGGAGCTGCACTTCACGCATACTTTTTTCAATACCTTTTAATATTTCTTCTTTATCAGGCTCCTGGTACACTTCCGCTTTTATCTGATTTTTTTTCAAAAAATCAAGCAACACTTTTGTTTTTTTACTATCCTTTGATTTTATGATAATTGTTTCCATACATTAAAATTAAATATTTTTTTTGAGTAACCCTTTTGCCAATTCCCACAGCACCACTCCTGCTGCCACAGAAATATTCAGCGAATGCTTCATGCCAAACTGTGGTATTTCAATACACCCATCACATTGCTGCAATGTTTCCTGCTCCACTCCTTCTGCTTCATTGCCAAAAATGATAGCGATCTGTTCGTCTTTGCTTTTTTTATAATCCTGCAACAATATACTTCCTTCCGTTTGTTCAATACCAAATATCCTATAACCGGCTGCTTTCAGTTCTGCGATGGCATCTGCTGATCTTTGAAAATATTTCCAGTTCACAGTTTCAGTTGCACCCAAGGCTGTTTTATGAATATCACGGTGCGGTGGTTGAGGTGTATAACCGATGAGATAGATTGCCTCCGCAAGGAAAGCATCAGCCGTGCGAAACACACTGCCAACATTCTGCATGCTTCGGATGTTCTCGAGCACAATAATCACTTTATTCTTGTCAGCCTCTTTAAACTCATCTACTGATTTGCGGTTCAACTCATCCATACTCAGTTTACGCATCAAAACCTGTTTTGCGTGCAAATGTAAGACAGGAAGGCAATTGACCGTCTTAAATCCCCTCATTCCGCCCTTAATACCTTACCTTTGCGGCAAATTTTGATAAAGTATATGAACACATTTGAAGCGCTTGGTTTAGACGAAAGATTGATGAAAGCGATTACTGACCTCGGTTTTACAACTCCCACCCCGATACAGGAAAAAGCAATTCCCGTTTTGTTAAGCGGAACAACAGATTTAATAGGCCTTGCCCAAACGGGTACAGGTAAAACAGCAGCATTTGGGTTACCTCTTTTGCAATTACTGGATGAAGACAAAAAATTTCCACAGGCATTGATTGTATGCCCTACCCGTGAGCTCTGTTTACAGATTGTAAAAGAGATCGAGATTTTCAAGAAGCACATGAAAAATGTAAACGTAGTAGCAGTGTATGGTGGAACTTCCATCGGCATGCAGATACGTGACATCAAGAGAGGTGTACAGGTTGTAGTAGCTACTCCCGGTCGTTTAATTGATCTCATAGAACGTAAAGCAATTAATCTTGGAGAAATTCGATACGTGGTATTGGATGAAGCAGATGAAATGCTGAACATGGGTTTCCAGGATGATATTGAATTTATTCTGCAGAACACACCAAAGAAAGAAAGTACCTGGTTATTCAGCGCAACCATGCCACCTGAAATCCGTAAGGTGAGCCGTAAGTATATGAAAGATCCGGTTGAAGTAACTGTTGGCAAAATGAATACAGCCAACGTAAATATTGATCATCAGTATTTTGTTGTTTCATCTCAACACCGTTATGAAGCATTAAAACGTTTGATTGATTTCAATCCGGGCATTTACGGAATCATTTTCACCCGTACAAAAGTTGATGCCCAGGCTATTTCTGAAAAACTCACCAGGGAAGGTTATGATATTGATGCGTTACATGGTGATCTTACCCAGCAGCAGAGAGATGCTGTAATGGGTCATTTCCGTGATAAAACATTGCAGCTGCTCATTGCAACTGATGTTGCTGCCCGTGGTATTGACGTAAAAGACATCACCCATGTTATCAATTATGAATTACCCGATGATATGGAAGTGTACACACACCGGAGTGGTCGTACAGGACGTGCAGGAAAGACGGGTATTTGTATGAGCATTGTTCACAGTCGTGAAGTTGGTAAGATCCGCCAGATAGAACGTATTGCACAAACACAATTGAAAAAATTTGAAATCCCTACCGGAAAAGATGTTTGCCGGAAGCAATTCTTTTCATTTATGGATAAGGTGATTAATACAGATGTGAGCAACGAAGCATACGAAACCTATGTGCCCATGCTACAGGAAAAATTTGCTGAAATGAGCAAAGAAGATATCCTGAAGCGTGTAGCAGCAATGGAGTTCGACCGTTTCCTGAAGTATTATGAAAATGCGGAAGACCTCAATATCCGTGAACGTGGCCGTGACTTCGACAAATTCAAAAGAGATGATCGTGGACAGGGTCGTGGCCGTGAAAGAGAGCGTGAACGCATGGTTGGTGGACATACCACAGAAGGACGTAAACCTTACCGTGATACACAGGGCCGTGACTTTAGTGGTGGTGGCAACAGCGGTGGTGGTTATACCAAGCTGTTTGTAAACCTTGGCACCAAAGATGGTTTCTACAAAGCAAGTTTCTTACAATTCATTTTAGATATGAGTGAACTGCGTAAAGAATCACTGGGTAAAATTGATATGCGTGAACTGAACACTTGGGTGGAAGTTGACAGCAAATCAGCAAGGCAAATGATCACAGCCGTTGATGGTAAAAAATTCAAAGGCAGAAGTATCAGGATGAATGATGCAAACAGCAGATAAAATTTGAAGTTTCAGGTTTGATATTTGAAATGAATAAACCAAAACGCCGCATTGATTAATGCGGCGTTTTTTTTATTCTCCGTCTGACGGATTTGTGATTTTTTTGCAAACAAGATATATAAAAAAACCCCGACGTTTCCGTCGGGGTTTGAATTATAAAGTATTACTTTATTTATGCATTCACTTTACCCTTCACTTTTGCAATCACTTCTTCAGCGATGTTATTTGGTGCAGGAGCATAATGACTGAACTCCATGGTTGAAGTTGCACGGCCTGAAGACAATGAACGTAACTGTGTAACATAACCAAACATTTCACTTAACGGAACTTTGGCTCTGATCACCTGTGCATTTCCTTTTGTATCCATTCCTTCCAGCATACCACGACGACGGTTTAAGTCACCCGTTACATCACCCATATACTGATCAGGAGTTACCACTTCAACTTTCATAATTGGTTCAAGCAATGTTGGTTTTGCTTTACGGCCGGCTTCACGGAAACCACCCTTTGCACAAAGTTCAAAACTCATTGCATCACTATCCACATCATGGTAACTGCCATCAAACACACGAACTTTCATATTCACCATCGGATAGTTTGCTAAAACTCCATTTGACATTGAAGATTCAAACCCTTTTGTAATAGCTGGAACAAATTCTTTTGGAATTGATCCGCCAAACAAATCGTTTACGAACTGATAACTCTTACCCGGATTTTCTTTCAGCCATTCTTCATCAGCTGGTCCGATTTCAAAAATGATATCAGCAAACTTACCACGACCACCTGATTGTTTCTTCAATACTTCACGGTGTTCAACTGATTGTTTGAATGCTTCTTTATAAGCTACCATCGGCGCTCCCTGGTTGATTTCAACCTTGAATTCACGCTTCATACGATCAACAATAATCTCCAGGTGTAATTCACCCATACCGCTCAGGATGGTTTGCCCTGTTTCTTCATCTGTTCTTACACGGAGAGTAGGATCTTCTTCAACCAGCTTAGAAATAGCCAATCCCATTTTATCAACGTCAACCTGTGCTTTTGGTTCAACGGCTAAAGAAATTACCGGTTCAGGAATAAACATGTTTTCCAGTGTGATTGGATGATTTTCATCGCACAAAGTATCGCCTGTTTTAATTTCCTTGAAACCTACTGCGGCACCAATATCTCCAGCTTCAATAAAGTCGATTGGATTTTGCTTGTTGGCAAACATCTTCATGATACGGCTTATACGTTCTTTCTTTCCGCTTCTTACGTTCAATACATAAGAACCTGCATCCAGATGACCTGAATAAACCCGGAAGAATGCCAAACGACCTACGAAAGGATCTGTCATAATTTTAAATGCCAGTGCAGCAAATGGTTCTTTCGCATCAGGATGACGTTCCATTTCAGCACCGGTATCAGGATCTGTTCCTTTAATGGCTTCAATATCCATTGGAGAAGGCAGATAACGGCAAACCGCATCCAGTGCAGTTTGTACACCTTTATTTTTAAAAGATGAACCGCACAGCATCGGCACAATGGTTAAATCAATTGTTGCCTTACGTACAGCTACATGAATTTCATCTTCTGTGATCGTATCAGGATTGTCAAAAAATTTCTCCATCAACTTATCATCGTACTCTGCAACGGCTTCAACTAATTGTGCTCTCCAGTCTTTTGCTTCTTCAAGCATATCAGCAGGAATTTCGATTTCGTCAAAAGTCATTCCTTCTGTTTCCATATGCCAGATGATTCCTTTCATTTTGATCAGATCCACCACACCTGTAAAATCATCTTCAGCACCAATTGGCAACTGAAGAGGTACAGCTTTTGAACCCAGCATTTCACGAACCTGTTTCACAACATTCAAAAAGTCGGCACCACTACGATCCATTTTATTCACGAAACCAATACGTGGTACGTTATAACGGTTAGCCTGGCGCCAAACAGTTTCAGACTGTGGTTCTACGCCATCAACTGCGCTGAACAATGCAATCAAACCATCCAGAACCCTTAAACTACGTTCTACCTCTACGGTAAAATCAACGTGGCCCGGAGTATCAATAATGTTGAAATTATATTTTTTGGTATTCTCATCCACTTTACCCCTGATTGTAGGAAAATTCCAAACACAGCTTACGGCTGCTGATGTAATAGTAATACCTCTTTCTTTTTCCTGCTCCATCCAGTCGGTAGTAGCTGCACCATCGTGCACTTCTCCAATTCTGTGGATCATACCCGTGTAGCGCAGGATACGCTCTGTGGTAGTTGTTTTACCGGCATCAATATGAGCCGCAATACCAAAGTTTCTCTGAAATCTTAAATCTGCCATGACTATTTGATTTGAATGTTTATCTTTTTAAAGATTGAAAATGAAATTATTTTATCAGCTATTGTTTCTTTGTTCATCACCTGTTGCCTTCGAATCTGCCAGTGGGCGATTCGCACACTACACAGGGTTTTGGGATAGTTATCAGTTTATAGATGGGAAGGATGTCCGGTTTAACCGAAACACCTGAAACTGATATGTAAGATTTATACTCTCATAGAACGCCGGTCAACAAATAATCCAATTCCACGTTGATCAATCACCTCTTTTGATTATTCATTTAGGCGCCGCAAAAGTATGGATTTTTCCTGAGTGAAAAGCCAGCCCTCTCAAAAAAGTGGAAAACAAAAATCCCCCCGAAATACGGAGGGATTTAACTATAATTAAAGCGTTTATTAAGTTCTGAAGTGAGCAAATGCTTTGTTCGCTTCTGCCATACGGTGTGTATCTTCTTTCTTTTTAAAAGCACCACCTTCACCTTTACTTGCACTTACAATTTCATTGGCTAACTTATCGGCCATGCTGCGTCCGTTTCTTTCACGGCTGTAGCGAATGAGCCATTTAATGCTTAATGAAACTTTTCTGTCTGTACGTACTTCAGCAGGTATCTGGAAGGTTGCACCACCAATACGGCGGCTACGTACTTCAACTGCTGGAGTTACATTTGCAATTGCTTTCTTCCAAACTTCGTAACCATCTTCACCAGTAGTTTTTGCTACTTTATCAACAGCATCATAAAAAATATTGAAAGCAATACTTTTTTTGCCCTGCCACATTAAATTGTTTACAAAGCGGCTTACCAAAACGTCGTTAAACCTTGGATCTGGTGCAAGCGCAATTTTTTTAGGTTTCGTCTTCCTCATTGTATAGAATAATTACTTTATGAGATTATTTTTTAGCTTTTTCTTTCTTAGTACCATACTTTGAACGGCTCTTCTTACGGTCTTTTACTCCGGCAGTATCCAAAGAACCACGAACGATATGATAACGTACACCTGGCAAATCTTTCACACGACCACCACGCACCAGCACAATGGAGTGCTCCTGCAGATTGTGTCCTTCGCCAGGAATGTAGGCAATTACCTCAATCTTGTTGGTTAAACGAACTTTCGCAACCTTACGGAGTGCTGAGTTTGGTTTTTTAGGCGTAGTCGTGTAAACACGGGTACAAACTCCTCTGCGGAAAGGACAGCTGTCCAGTGCACGGGATTTACTTTTCGCCCTGATAATTTCTCGTCCTTTTCTTACTAATTGTTGAATTGTAGGCATTCGTGACCTTTTATTTTTCGGACGGCAAAGGTAAGCGCTAATGTAATACAAACAAAAACTTTGACTTATTTTATCCTTCTATTATTCCACAGGCAACAATATTTTTGTGGATAGTATCTGGAAAATGAATAAATATTCTTTAAATTCAAAGTATTTTAGCGCAATAACCCGTCCGAAAACCAGTTTAATAACTTTCATGAAACCTGCCTCCAGCCTTAAATATTATTGTCTTTTTTTAAGGCTGAGTATCTTTACAGTATCTCTGTTGCTATTTGGGTTTCAATCATTTTCGCAAACTCCGGTTGCAAATTTCACAGCTACCCCTCTTTCCGGATGCTCACCATTAGTTGTAACATTTACTGATCAATCGACCGGAGGAGCGACTTCCTGGCTCTGGGATTTGGGTAACGGGGTAATTTCTACTGATCAGAACCCATCCACTATTTATGCAAACCCCGGAACTTATACGGTTATCCTCACCGCTGCAAACGCAAACGGGTCAAATACAATAACCAAAACAAACTTTATTACTGTTAACCCTACCCCTGTTCCGGATTTTAATGCTAGCACCAGGTCTGGTTGCTTCCCTTTACGTGTTCAGTTTTCCGATCTTTCTGATCCGGTTTTTGGAACAATTGTAAGCTGGGACTGGAACTTTGGAAACGGTGGCACATCTACTTCACAAAACCCACTGTATGTTTATAACACCGCAGGCAGTTTTTTTGTAAGTCTTACCGTAACTAATAGCTCCGGCTGCACAAAAACAATTGTAAAGTCTGCTTATGTTAACGTAATTAACGGCGTAAAGGCCGACTTCAGTTTTAATACCCCTCAAAATTGTAAACCTCCGGAAACAATTTCATTTACTAATCTTTCCACAGGCCCGCCTGTATTAAGTTATCAATGGGATTTTGGGGACGGAAATACATCAACTTTACTAAACCCAAATAATAATTACCTCAGCGCAGGACCATTTACTATTAGATTGATAACTGCAAGTACACAGGGATGTATTGACACAATTGTTAAAACAAATGTTGTACAGCTTAATAATTTTCAACCAATAATTGGCGCACCAGACAGTGCCTGTATAAATACACCTATCAGTATACAAAATTTATCGTCTCCCGTTCCTCCGAACTCATTCTGGAATTTTGGTGATGCAACAACATCTGCACAAACCAATCCAATAAAAACGTACACTGCTACGGGCAGTTACATCATCAGGCTAATCAACCAGTTTCCGGGTTGTACAGATTCAGTAACAAAAACTATTTTAATACGCCCCAAACCAACAGCCAATTTTATAACCACTGACCTGATTGCGTGTAAAGCACCCCATACAGTTAACTTTCAAAATCTTTCTGCAGGTGGAATAAGTTATGAATGGAATTTTGGTGATGGCAATACATCTGCCCTTTTAAATCCTGTGCATACATATACCTCTACAGGCAATTTTACTGTTCGGTTAATTGTAACAAATGTGTTCGGATGCACTGATACGTTAACCAGAACCGGATATATACAAGTGCAGAGGCCGGTATTTAATCCGTTGATCAATCCAAATGAAGGGTGCAGGTTGTTAAATGTAAATTTCCAGGCAAACTCAACCTCCCTTGACGGTATTACATCCTGGTTTTGGGATTTTGGCGATGGCAATACTTCAACTTTACAAAACACAAATCATGTGTATGATTCAGGCAGCTATTCCATTAAGCTCAGGATTGTTACTACACTGGGCTGTATTGATTCAACCAGGTACGACAGTGTGCGTGTTGGTGTTAAACCGGTAGCGGCATTCATTGCAGTTCCCTTAAATGTCTGTGCATTCTCAGAAGTTCAATTTACCGATCTGTCAACAGGAAATCCCAATCAATGGTTCTGGGATTTTGGTGATGGAAACAGTTCGATCCTTCAAAATCCAACACATACTTACCAAGATACAGGCTTGTTTACAATAGAACTTTATATTTATAACAATCGATGTCCCGATACTTTAAAAATTTTAGATTATATCAGGGTGCTTCCACCCATTTCCCGTTTTGATTATGCAGTCAACTGTGGGGTAAATAAACGGGAAGTTATTTTTACTGATCAATCCATTGCACCATTAACATGGAACTGGGATTTTGGTGATGGCAATACTTCAACCGCACAAAATCCATCTCATACTTACGCCGCAATTGGGACTTACACCGTTACTTTAACCACAACAAACGGGAGTTGTTCACACCAGGTGCGACATACATTTACATTGGTTGATGAAACCCCCGATTTTACTGTGGTAAAACAAACGGTGTGCAGAAATGAAGTGATCCAGTTTACAGGCATTAATTTCAATGCCGCAAATATCAGTTCATATAACTGGGATTTGGGTGATGGCAACACATCTGCTTTACCCAACCCGACACATAGTTATCCAAATGCAGGGAACTATACCATCCGGTTAATCATTACTGATATCAATGGTTGCAGCGACACATTACTCCGTAATAACTACATACGTGTAAATGGACCTGTTGCAAGTTTCACAATTAATCAAACACAATTATGCTTAAGCAGCAGTGTAAGTTTAAACAATACATCAACAACAGATGGAGTAAATGCTATTAACCGTGTAATATGGAATATGGGCAATGGTGATATTCAAAATACATTAATCAATCCATTTATTTATTTATACCCTGCTGCAGGAAACTACACGATTAAACTTACTGTTACTGATGTTTCAGGCTGTACTGATTCTCTTTCACAGAATAATCTTGTAACAGTGTTAGGACCTAAAGCAAAATTTATTGTTGATACACTCTCCTGCCCGGGTACTGTTTTACAGTTTACCAATCAATCAACAGGTGGTTCCGGTGCTGAAACATACACTTGGGATTTTGGTGATGGCAATACATCTGCTCTAATAAACCCAACACATGCTTATGCAACTGTTGGATTATATGCTGTTAAATTAATAATAAGCGAACCGATTGGATGCTTAGATTCAATGACAGTTAATATTCGTATTGATACACCTGGAGCAGCATTTACTGTAAACGATACATTAACAATTTGTCAGCCTTTTGAAGCGAAGTTTACAAATAACAGCAGTTACTACATCAGTTCTAATTGGGATTTTGGTGATGGATTTACATCAACCGATATAAACCCCACTCACTTTTATGTTGTTCCCGGATATTACACAATACGATTAATTGTACAATCGAATGGAGGTTGTACTGACACTGCGTATCAAACAATCAGGATTGGAAGAGATACCGGCACCATCAATTATTTACCGTTAGATGGTTGTGCACCGCTTACTGTTAACTTCCAGGTAAGAACAGATTTTCCATTGACTTATACATGGGATTTTGGCGACGGTCTTACACTTGTTACAACTGATTCAAACCAGGTACATACCTATGGGCCCGGAACATTTATTCCAAAAATAATTATTAAAGACAGGCTGGGATGTACCGGCATTATTGAAGGAATTGATTCAATTAAAGCATATGGATCAATACCCAACTTTAGTGTTGATACTGCGTTGTTCTGCGACAGGGGGACTGTTCAATTCATTGATTCATCTTTCTCATCAGATATTATCGCAAGTTATGTATGGGATTTTGGTGATGGAACTACGTCTAACTCTTTTACAGCGCCTTCACATACATATACTGCTCCGGGTTTGTATACTGTGAAACTAATCATTACAACATTTTATGGTTGTATCGACAGTGTTACAAAAACAGCTCTGATAAAAATAGTTCCGTCGCCACAAATCAATATTATTGGAGACACAAGTTTCTGTATGCCTGCAAGCGTATTGCTGCAGGGACAATTGTTAAACCCTGACACTTCGGTTGTAAGCTGGCGATGGGTTATTGATGGACAGGTTTTTAATGTACAAAATCCGCCTGCAATTATCCGGTCAGTAGCTGACACCATCTTCACTCAACTTGTCGCCACCAATGGAACAGGATGTACTGATACGGCATATAAAACAATCGTTGTGCATCCGTTGCCGGTCGTAAATGCAGGGAAGGATACAACAATTTGCCTGGGAACTTTTACAACACTTAATCCAACCGGTGCTGCAACTTATGTATGGAGCCCGCCAACTTATCTCAACTGTACCAATTGTACCAACCCTCAGGCAAGTGTGCAGAATGATATTCAATACACCGTTACCGGCACATCACAATATGGTTGTGTAAATACTGATAGTATACTGGTAAAAGTGAAAAAGCCTTTTACAATTACTGTTAGTGCAGCTGATACAATCTGTATTGGTCAAAGCACAGTGTTACATGTAAGTGGTGCAGAAAATTACAGATGGTCGCCGGCAGGTTCTTTGAACGATTCAACCAGTGCAAATCCTGTTGCTTCACCAACTGCTACCACCACCTATACTGTTAGAGGTTATGATAGTCTCAATTGTTTTCAAAGCACAGCTACTGTTAGAGTTGTGGTATATCCTTATCCTGTTGTAAATGCAGGAAGAGATACAACCATTAGTGGTGGAAATCCTGTAAGATTATTGCCGCTATTATCTGCTGATGTAACCAGTGTACTCTGGTCACCAATAACAAATTTATCATGCACTACCTGTTTTAATCCAATTGCAACACCAATTAAAACCACTACCTACCGCATCATTGCCAGCAACCCAGGAGTTTGCAGCAGCTTTGATGACGTAAAAATAACGGTGCTCTGCGATCGTAACAGTATTTTCATTCCAAATGCATTTACACCAAATGGCGATAATGTGAATGATCGTTTTTATGTGATGGGATACGGTATTCAAAATGTGAAATCAATGCGTGTCTATAACCGTTGGGGGAATTTAATTTTTGAAAAAACATATGTAGATGCCAACGATCCATTGAAAGGATGGGATGGAACAATGAACGGACAACCGGCACCTCCGGGTCTGTTTACATATACAGCAGAAATTATTTGTGGTGATGGAGGAATTTACCCTGTATCAGGAACGGTAATATTAATCAGGTAAATAAAAAGCGGCTCTATTGAACCGCTTTTTTATTTTCTGATAACTTACTTAAATTTTATACATCCACTCATGCGTATCAGCTTCTTTTCCTTCCCTGATAGCGGTGAGTCTGCGTTTTACTTCCGGAGAAATCGTCCATTTGTCAGTATCAAATGTCATAGACAATTCTTTATAACGTAATTCCTTAATCATGGAAATAGTTGCAGCAGTACCTGATCCAAACACTTCCTTTAATTCAGCATTGTGGTAAGCTTCTACTACTTCATCAATACTGATATGCCGTTCTTCAACTGTTAATCCCATTTCCTGTAAAATCACCATTACACTGTTGCGTGTTACACCCGCAAGAATGGTTCCTTCGCCAAGATCAGGAGTTATTGCTGTGTTGCCAATAATTACAAATCCATTCATCATACCAAACTCCTGCAGGTATTTATGCTCAATGGCATCTGTCCACAATACCTGGTCGTATCCTTTTTTCTTTGCTTCGGCAGTAGCATACATAGCAGCACCATAATTGCCTGCAGCTTTTGCATAGCCAATACCGCCCGGGGCAGCTCTTACATACTGTTCTTCCACATAAATCCGCATTGGTTCGCTATAATAAGGCCCGGTAGGACTTAATATAATCATGAACTTATAAGTTTCCGAAGGCTTTACTCCAATCATTTCATCCGATGAAAACATGAACGGACGGATATACAATGCATGGTCTTGTTTATTTGGAATCCAGTTTTTATCCAGGTCAATCAGTTGGCGCATTCCTTCCATAAAAATTTCTTCTGGAACGGCGGGCATCTGCATTCTTTCAGCAGAAATATTGAACCTCCTGAAATTATCTTTCGGACGAAAAATAAAAGCTTCGCCTTCCCTGTTTTTATAGGCTTTAATACCTTCAAAAATGGCTTGACCATAATGTAATGCAGCAACAGATGGGCTTAATAGCAATGGTTGATACGGTTTGATTTCAATGTTCTTCCATTCCCCATTTTCATAATCAGCTTCCAGCATGTGGTCGGTAAAATATTTCCCGAAAGGCATTTTCTTCCAGCGTATCGTATGGTTCAGGAATATCAATATCAATTCCGGCTTCTTTCAAGGTTATTATTTCC
>JANOIQ010000629.1:0-17815 GCA_031407835.1 Chitinophagaceae bacterium | reverse complement strand
TATAATTTTTTTGCCATAAACCTTGACACTACAACATCCTTACTGAAAATCATGTTGATCAGATCTGTTATTTCAAGATCTCCTGCAGTTGCTCCCGTTCTTCCAACAATGGTGGTATTATTATAAAAAGAAGAGAAGGCTTTATTTGTTGAATCGTGTCTTGATGCAGTAAAATAAGCCGGGAATGTATTGAGGTTTGTATCAACACGCCAACCAGTTAATACTTTTGCAGCAGCCTTTACATCAGCCTCTGTATAATTTGGATTATTTTCTTTTCCGATTGTAAACAACTCCTGTAATTCACGGGAATAATTTTCATCGGGTGCTGTTGCAGTATTGAAACGGCCATTGAGATAAACCAGCATGGCAGGATCAAGAGTAATATCTCTGACCAGTTGTTTAAAATTTCCCAATGCACTTATACGCATCAGGTTTACATGTTTGTATAACAGATTTCCGTTACCTACATCAACTGTTTCTGTTGCAAAATGATTGTGCCAGAAAAGCAGCATCTTTTCACGGATACTTCTGTCCTGATTAATCATCGAACCTGTCCACCATTTTTTTAATGCAGCTCTTCTGCGGCTCTGAATTGTGCCATCATTATTGACACTGTTGATCCATGTTGCCCCTGCTGCAACATCATTATCGGGAGTTGTTGCACCGGTTACACCATCATAATCTTTAACGGGAGGTGCAGGTAAAGGTGCTGCTGGATTCAATAATTCATCTACTGCCTCGCCCATTGTCTTCGCTGCAAAATAGGTTACATCAACTGCCTTTGCGCCAAACATGGTACGCTTCAGTAAATGGACTGCTTCATTTTTTGTCCATGGACCGGAATAAGGATTCATTCCCGATGCAGTTCTGGCAGCAGTTGATTTTTTGATGGCTAAAGCGGGCTTGGATTGCTTAGCCGCAGTCAGAAACTCTCTGCGATCCATAGTTTGGTTGGTTTAGAAGATGATGATTATTGCTATTGTTTGACTTTAAAAATACAAAAAGTTTAATCCTTACTGCAACAATAATGAGGCCATCCGAATCAGAAACGCTGTATAAAAGCCCTTTAAATAAGAAAAGAGCTGCTAAAGCCGCTCTTTTCTTATTTATCCGTAAATCTTCTACGTAATATTTTCAATAATACCGGCAATTCCCTGCCCTCCACCAACACAAGCTGAAACAATGCCGTATTTTTTATTCAGCCGTTTCATATCACTGGTGAGTTGAATGGTGAGTTTTGCACCTGTACATCCCAATGGATGACCCAATGCAATAGCACCACCATTGATGTTTACTATCTCCGGATTGAGCTTCAGTTCACGGATCACCGCCAATGATTGGGAAGCGAATGCCTCATTCAATTCAATCAGGTCAATATCATTGATAGTCATTCCTGCCTGCTTCAATGCTTTTGGTATTGCTTCAACCGGGCCAATACCCATGATGCGGGGAGATACTCCTGCCGACGCACAATTCACCAGGCGTGCAATTGGTTTTAATCCTAATTGATTGATCAACCGTTCGCTCATCACCAATACAAACGCAGCACCATCACTTGTTTGTGATGCGTTACCTGCTGTAACTGTTCCATTTACTGCAAAGGCTGATTTCAATTTACTTAATGCTTCAATGGTTGTATCAGCACGAACACCTTCATCTGTATCAACCGTATAATTTCTTTTTTGTTTTTTTCCTTTTGCATCGAGGTACACTTCTTCTACATTGATTGGAAGAATACCACTTTTGAAATATCCGTTTTCAATGGCAGCTTTTGCTTTCCTGTGAGAATTGAACGCAAACTCATCCTGATCGGCACGACTTACATGATAATCTTTTGCAACAGCTTCAGCCGTTAAACCCATGCTTAGATAGTAGTCGGGGTCATCTTTTGCAATGGAATAAGCAGGAACGGTTTTCCATCCGGCAGTAGGTACAAGACTCATGCTTTCTGTTCCACCGGCAATAATACATTCAGCCATACCCATCCTGATTTTTGCAGTAGCAATGGCAATCGTTTCTAATCCACTTGCACAATAACGATTCACCGTCATACCAGGTGCATGAACACCTACTGCTCTTGCTGCAATGATGCGACCCACCTGTAAACCTTGTTCTGCTTCTGGTACTGCATTTCCCACAATTACATCGTCTACCTGTTTGGGATCAAGTTGAGGAACTGATGCCAGCAAACCTTTGATCACATCAATGGCGAGATCATCGGGACGGGTGAAACGGAACACTCCCCGTTTTGATTTACCAACAGCGGTTCTGAAACCAGCTACGATATACGCTTCCTGCATAAAAATTTGAGAATTTGAAGATTTGATAATTCGAATATGGCAAATGGTTGTTTATGCAACCTTCTATGTCAAAGGTAAGGTTTCAAAATAAATCTATACAAATGATTGCTGTTAATTTCTGATCCGATTTTGGAGATTATCTTCGCAACCATGTACAAGCTGATACGCTCCTTTTTCTTTTTGTTTGATCCTGAAAAAGTGCACTACTTCGCTATGAATGCGCTCAAGGCATTTTGTTCCATTGGCTTTCTTCGAAAGATTCTTGCATCAGGCTTCAAACCATCGTCAAAAAAATTACAGACTGAAATGTGGGGACTTCAATTCCCGAACGCAGTTGGCCTTGCTGCCGGCTTTGATAAAAACGCCAGCTATTTGCAGGAACTGGAAGTACTCGGTTTTGGTTTTGTAGAAATTGGAACAGTTACCCCCCTGCCCCAGCCAGGAAATGACAAGCCCCGTTTGTTTCGTTTACCCGAAGATGAGGCCATCATCAACCGCATGGGATTTAATAACGAAGGTGTGAAAGTTGTTGTTGAAAGATTAAGAGAATGGAAAGAAAAAGCCGATAGACCTAAGCCGGTAGCCTATAGTAATGACTCAGGTGTATCAGTTAACAACTACCGGCTGATTCTAGGTGGCAATATTGGCAAAAACAAAATCACTCCTAACGAAGATGCCTGGAAAGATTATGAAATTTGTTTTAATGAATTGTTTGATTTTGTTGACTATTTCGTGGTAAATGTAAGCAGCCCCAATACTCCCGGCCTGCGTGAGCTGCAGGAGAAAGATTCGCTGCGGAAAATATTATCACATCTGCAAACACTAAGAGCAGAACGTTTAAAGCTGAAGACTGATGAAATTCAAAAACCTATTCTGTTGAAAATTGCACCCGATCTTACACAATCGCAATTAGATGATGTAATTGACCTGGCACAGGAAATACAATTAGATGGATTGGTTGCCGCCAATACTACCATCAGCAGAGATAACTTAAGCGCTGCATCTACTGAAGTAAGCAAAGAGATGGGCGGATTAAGTGGCAAACCACTTACAAAAAGATCAACTGAAATGGTACAGTACATTCATAACAAAACAAATGGCAGCATTCCCATCATGGCAAGTGGAGGAATTTTTACCAGTGATGATGCGAAAGAAAAATTTGCTGCCGGTGCTTCTTTTGTGCAGGTATGGACAGGATTTATTTATGAAGGCCCTGCCATTGCAAAGAAGATCTGCACAGGACTTTAACCGAATACGTTAAATTTGCAACTCAATTTTATTTCACATGGATTTTTCTGTTTTACTTACTTCTGAATCACTCATCAGCTTATTGGTATTAACTGTGCTTGAAATTGTACTGGGTATTGATAATGTCATTTTCGTGAGCATTATCATGAACAGGATGGAAAAGAAATTGGAAAAGAAAGCAAGAACGCTCTGGATCGTATCGGGTATGATCGTTCGTATTACATTACTCTTTGGACTTACATGGCTGCTTGGACAAAAAGGCAAACCCATTTTCACCATTCCGTTTATTGATAAAGGAATTGACCTGGCAAGTTTAGTAATGCTGTTGGGTGGTTTATTCCTGATTTATAAAACCGTAAAAGAAATTCATCATAAACTGGAAGGTGAAGTTGAAGTAGCGAATGGCACCAGTAAGCCGTTGGGTTTTGCTGCAGGTATGGGGCAGATTGTATTGATTGATATGATCTTCAGTTTCGACAGTATCATTACTGCCGGCGGAACAGCCAAACATATTGAAGTAATGATTATAGCTGTTGTTATTGCAATGGCGATCATGTTTTTATTCAGTCCGAAAATTTCTTCCTTCATTCATAAACATCCAACTTTAAAAATGCTGGCCCTTTCATTTTTAGTAATGATTGGCTTTGTATTACTTGTTGAAGGATGGGCAAGCGAACAGGCCGAACAGCTGCATCTGAAAAATTATGTGTACTTCGCCATGGCCTTTTCTGTAGGCGTTGAAGCCTTGAATATGATTATGCGCAAAAGAGCCGCTAATAAAAGAGTTGTTGAATTAAATGAACCCATGCTGAAAGAAAAAGAAGAAGAGTATTCAGATCAGGCGAAATAAATATTTATCAACTGAACAATGCAGGATTTATACCTCCCATCGGTTTCTTCCCTAAATGTTCATAAGCTTTAGCAGTTACTTCCCTGCCTCTTGGTGTTCGTTGCAGAAATCCTTCCTGTATTAAGAAAGGTTCGTACACTTCTTCCAGTGTACCTGACTCTTCACCAACAGCGGTAGCAATGGTGGTAATACCAACAGGTCCTCCTTTGAATTTATCAATGATAGTGAGCAGAATTTTATTATCCATATCGTCCAAACCATATTCATCCACATTCAATGCTTTCAATCCATGCTGTGTTACTCCGAGATCAATTACACCATTGCCAAGTACCTGTGCAAAGTCACGCATACGTCTTAATAGGCCATTAGCAATACGTGGAGTGGCACGGCTCCTTCCTGCAATTTCTTTTGTTGCATCGCTGGTGATCTTCACCCCTAAAATTCCGGCAGCACGGTGAACAATCTTTTGTAATGTTTCAGCATTGTAATATTCCAGTCTTGATTTAATTGCAAATCTTGATAACAACGGTGCACTCAGCAAACCGCTTCTTGTTGTTGCACCTACCAGTGTAAAAGGATTGAGATTAATCTGGATGCTTCTTGCATTGGGTCCGCTATCAATCATAATATCAATCCGGTAATCTTCCATCGCCGCATATAAATATTCTTCAACGACTGTACTCAAGCGATGAATCTCATCAATAAATAACACATCATTCGGTTCCAGGTTAGTCAGCAGTCCGGCAAGATCACCCGGCTTTTCAATTACCGGCCCTGATGTTTCTCTGATATTTACTCCCAACTCATTTGCCACAATACGGCTCAATGTTGTTTTGCCCAAACCGGGAGGACCATGAAACAATACATGATCCAGCGCTTCACCTCTCATCTTTGCAGCCTTGATAAAAATCTTCAGGTTATCGATGATCTGTGGCTGACCCGAAAATTCTTCAATACTCGATGGACGGATATTATTTTCAAACTCCTTATCAGCTGATGTTAACGCATCTTTGTCGTTATTTAAATTGGGATTTGCCATTTCTGTTTGTAACTTACTGTAAAACTAAACAATAAAAATTATTGGTATGAAAATAGGAATACTTGGCACTGGTGCCGTTGGGCAAACGATTGGCACAGCCCTTATTGCAAAAGGACATGATGTGATGCTTGGCAGCCGTACTGCCGGCAACGAAAAAGCAAATAGCTGGGCTACAACTAACGGTGTAAAAGCCAGTAATGGAACTTTTACAGATGCAGCAAAATTTGGAGAACTTATTTTTATCTGTTTAAATGGATCTGTTACTCCGGTTGCATTACAGCAGGCAGGTGCAGAAAATTTCAATGATAAAGTAGTGATTGATGTTACCAACCCACTCGACTTTTCACATGGCATGCCTCCTTCTTTATTACCGCAATACTGCAACACCTATTCATTAGGTGAAGAAGTGCAAAAATTATTGAGTGATGCAAAAGTGGTGAAAGGATTAAACACGGTAACCGCCAACCTGATGGTAAATGCAACGCTTGTAAACAATGCTGATCACAATTTATTTATTTGTGGAAATGATACGGATGCAAAGAATGCAGTAAGAAAACTGCTGTCAGAAAACTTTAACTGGAAACCAGAAAACATTCTCGACTTCGGCGATATGAAATCAGCCAGGTTAACAGAAGCGATTGTTCCATTCTGGGTTGGAGCCATGCAGATGCTGGGCACACCCATGTTTAATTACAAAGTGGTACAATAAGATTACAGGTATTGATTCATCTGCAGAATCAAATCAGCATCAGGGCAATTTTTTAAATAGAACTCTTTATCGCTCATTCTGCATACACCGGGATAATCTCCTTCGTTTAATTCAAGGTTATCAATGATCTGGAAATGAAGATGAGGGGGCCAGTGACCATTCTCTGCAGGCACTCCAAAATGAGCAAACTCCTGTCCACGGTTGATGTATTGTCCATCAACCATTGCAAGATCATGTAAACTCAAATGGCCATACAAGGTATAAAATGCAACCCCATCTAATTGATGCAGCAAAATTATGGTGGCTCCATAATCGCCATACTGCTCATTGAATTTATAACTGTGAATCATTCCGCCAAGAGGTGCAAATACCGGTGTACCTGCTTCCCCCCAAATGTCTGTTCCTAAATGCAATCTTCTCGGCTCTCCTCCATCAACTGCATCAAACACTTTGCTTCTGCTGTACACAGTGCGATGTTCAGCATAACCACCAATGCCAAACTTTGCCTCCGCCTGTTTTAATTTCTGATCAACATATTCACTGTACAGCGATACATCTTCAATGATTGTTTTTGTAAGGTGTTTATTGGCTTCTGTAAAATCCATTTTCAGCAATTTATCTTTGCCGGGTTCAAACGCAACTACCGGGTAAAACAGGTGCTTGTTCTTTTCTAAAATATTGATGAGTGGTGCTGTCATTCTTTTGTTTGCGGTTTACATTAGCATTCGCTAATTTTCTTACTTAAAATTAACAAGGTTATGAATAAGCTCTTTCTTTATTGCCTGCTTTTATTTTCATTTCAATCAGTACTTGGTCAGGAAGCGCCATTGTGGATGCGTTACCCTGCTCTTTCTCCTGATGCAAAAACTATTGTCTTCAGTTACAAAGGCGATCTGTATAAAGTATCTGCAACAGGTGGAACTGCCATTCCATTAACCATGCATGAAGCACACGACTTTATGCCTGTGTGGAGTCATGATGGCAAATCTATTGCATTCGCCAGTGACCGCTACGGTAATTTTGATGTGTTTGTTATTCCTGCTGAAGGCGGTGCTCCTGTAAGAGTAACTAACAACAGCGCAAATGATTATCCATCCGATTTTACAACAGATAACAAACGGGTCGTCTTTGGAAGTTCACGACAGGTGAGCGCCAGTAATGTTCGCTTTTACAGTCCACGCCTGTTTCAGAATTTATACAGCGTTCCTGTAACGGGTGGCCGTGCCGTTTTAATGAGCGAAGCAGGAATGGAGAATGCACATTTCAACAGCAATGGTTCACAAATTATTTTCCAGGACAGAAAAGGTTATGAAGATCCCTGGCGCAAACATCATACATCAGCTGTAACAAGAGATATCTGGATTATGGATGTAAGCAAAGGCACTTACCGTAAAGTCAGTGGCTTTGAAGGTGAAGACCGTGAACCTGTTTTTAATGCTGATGGACAATTTTTTTATTATCTCAGTGAAAAGAATGGTGCACAAAATATTTTCAAAGCTCCCGTATTGAACAAAATGGCAGAGCAACAGCTCACATCTTTCAAAGATCATCCCGTACGTCATTTAAGCCGCAGTGATGATAACACCCTTTGCTTTACATGGAATGGTGAAATCTATACCATGAAAGAGGGAGGCAAACAGCAAAAAGTGAATATCAGTATTAACAGTGATTCAAGAACAAATACCGAACGCATTGTATCCATTGGTGGTGGCGCAACAGAATTTGCCGTTGCACCCAACGGAAAAGAAATTGCTTTTGTTTTTCGTGGGGAAGTGTTTGTAACAAGTATGGAGGGTGGTATTACCAAACGCATCACCAATACTGCAAAACAGGAGCGGATGATTGCCTGGAGCCCCGATAGTAAAAAACTTATTTATGGAGCTGAAAGAAACGACAACTGGGATATTTATCAAACAACGATTCAGCGAAAAGAAGAGCCTTATTTCTATGCATCAACTGTATTAAAAGAAGAACCACTCATTGCAACAGAGGAAGAAGAGTTTGGTGCGAAGTTTTCTACTGATGGAAAAGAAATTGCTTATCTCGCTGACCGTAACATTCTGAAAGTATATAACATCGCCTCAAAGAAAACAAGAATACTGCTGCCAAAAGGCCGCAACTACAGTTATGCTGATGGCGACTGGAGTTTTGAATGGAGCCCGGATAATAAATGGATTATTTGCGATGACCAGGAAGGAACCTGGCAGTATGGAAATCTTGCATTGATTAAAGCTGATGGAAGCGGCAAAATTGAAAAACCAATTCAATCAGGTTATGGACAGGGAAATATTAAATGGGCAGTAGATGGCAAAGTAATTACCTGGGTGAATGATCGTTTTGGTCGCCGCTCACTGGCTTTAAGTGGCGGAAGAGAAGTAGATATTTATGCAGGCTTTCTTGATCAGGCGTTGTTTGACAAAATGCGTTTGAATAAAGAAGATTATACATTAGCCAAAGAAAAAGAAGATCTGGAAAAGAAAGCCGATACAACCAAAGGCAAAAAAGATTCTCTTGCCAAAATAAACTGGCAACCGAAATTAGCCGGCTTTGAAGACCGTGTTATCCGTTTAACCATCAACAGCTCTTCCGTTGCAGATTATGTAATGAGCGGAGATGGATCGAAAGTTTACTATCTCTCTTCGTTTGAAAGAGGTTTTGATCTCTGGGTAACAGAACCACGTACAAGAGAAACTAGAATACTGGCAAAGCTGAGTGGATCGCCAAGCAGTCTTGAATTATCAAAAGACGGGAAAAGTATTTTTCTCATCAACAATGGAACCATCATGAAGATTGATGCAGAAAGTGGTAAACCCACTCCTGTTGGCATCAGTGGTGAAATGGTGCTGAATGCTGCAGCTGAGCGTGCATATATTTTTGAACATGCATGGAGGCAGGTGAAGGAAAAATTTTATGATCCGAAAATTCATGGTATTGACTGGAAGATGTATAAAGCAACCTATGCCCGTTTCCTTCCGCACATCAACAACAACAATGATTTTCAGGAATTGCTGAGTGAATTGTTAGGTGAACTCAATGCATCTCACACCGGAGGCCGCTATTCACCACAATCACCTAACGGAGACGTTACTTCAACACTTGGCTTATTATATGATGAAACATTCACCGGAACAGGATTAAAGATTGGTGATGTAATTGATGGCGGCCCGTTGGATAAAGCAACCAGTAAAGTAAAAGCAGGACAGATCATTGAAAAAATTGATGGCGAAGAAATCAATGATTCTTTTGATTGGGCCAAATTGCTTAACCGTAAAAGCGGGAAGAATGTATTGCTGAGTTTATATGATCCAACTGCCAATACACGCTGGGAAGAAACAGTAAAACCTATTTCATTTGGTGAAGAATCCGGGCTCATGTACAAACGCTGGGTAAATAAAATGCGCAAGATGGTTGATGAAATGAGTGGAGGCAAAGTAGGTTATGTGCATGTACAGGGAATGAATGATGGAAGTTACCGTACAGTGTTTGATGAAGTATTAGGTAAGAATTATAATAAAGAAGCATTGATTGTAGATACACGTTTCAATGGCGGTGGCTGGCTGCACAATGATCTCAATACATTCCTCAGCGGAAAAGCTTATCTGAAATTTGCACCACAGGGCAACCTTGTTAATTCAAGTGAACCATTTGACCGCTGGAGTAAACCAAGTTGTGTACTCATGAGTGAAAGTAATTACAGTGATGCATATATCTTCCCTTATATCTACAAACAAAATGGTCTTGGCAAATTAATCGGTATGCCGGTGGCAGGAACGGGTACTGCTGTTTGGTGGGAAACACAAATAGATCCCACCATTGTATTTGGCATTCCAATGGTGGCTACGATAGGAAAAGAAAACAGACCAACTGAAAATTTACAGGTAGAACCGGATATCAGGGTTGAACTTCCGTTTGAAGAATTTATGAAAGGAAAAGATGCACAACTGGCAAAAGCAGTAGAAGAAATGCTGAAAGAAATTAAAAAATAAATCAACCGCCTGCATAAAAAAACCCCAACAATTCAGTCGGGGTTTTGCTTTTTTATAGGTTAACTAAGAACAAAAGCCGGTTGCTCAGTTGGCAGCAACTCTTCCATTGAAAAATGTATCTGATCAGTTAATTTATCTTCCAGCATATTGGCGAATGTTTCAAAATAAACAATCACATCTTCACGAACATTCCGTTTTAACCAGCGGAATCCTCCGGGTAATTGATTTAAAACATCACGGTCTTCTAAGTATTCAAGATTGTGAATATCACTTGGTGTTAATCCTATTTCCTGCAGCTTACTGATCAGCAAAGATGCAGGTGCATTTGTTACGCCACAATAATCCTCTGCCAATTCAGTCCATTCACCAATTCCTGTATGTGCAAAAGCGAGAATTTCTTCTTTACTCAGCCTGGTTACTACCTGTGTTAAAGTACCACAGTTACATGCGCCATGATTGCCCCACGCATAATGGGCACCATTACGGAGCCTTGAAGCAGTTTCACGCAGAGCAGAAATAAGTTGCTGATTAGGATAAGCCATAATTAAAGTTCAGGGATTATTAAAATACGGCTGCATTTTGTTGAAACTTTAACGCTTGTGAAAAATATTTCCATTAACAATACGTTTTAAAGACTATACCTTGACCATTCTATGAATAACCGAATCGTATTTTTTCTTTCCTTATTACTCATGAGCTTTTCTGTTTCACATGCCCAAATGATTACCGGTGTATGGAAAGGAAAAGTAGGCAATGGATTACGGCCATCAAAACTCGAATTAAAACTGGTACAGCGTGGAGACAGTTTATTCGGCACTTCTTATTATTACGAATCAGCAACGAATTACCGCCGTTATGCAGTAAAGGGTTATTTCAATCAGCAAACCAATGAAGTGGTTTGGTGGGATGATGAATTACTCGAAGCAAAAACTCCACGAACAAATATCTTATTACCGGGAGAACTCCCTTTATTAATGGAAGCAGATTTTAATTGTCCGGGTGAAGGTGTAATGATGCTCGACGGAAAAGCAGTAACCAAAGAAGAACAAAAAAATAAAGGTGACCTGCATCTAGATAAAATTGAAACACCTTCTTTTAAAGATGAATGGGATTATGTGATTGAGAACTATACTGTAGGTACTAATGACCCTGAATTTATTAATAGTGTTGCAGCTATTCACAGAGTAACGAAGCAACCTGAAGTGGTTGCTGCTACACCTCCTCCACAGGTAATAGTGCAACCCAAAAGAGAAGAACCCAAGCCTGAACCTGTTGTGGTAAAAACAACTCCACCGGTACAAAAAGATACTGTTCAGCAAATCACTAAAACTGAAGTGCCTCTGCCTCCTAAAAAAGAACCCGTTGTTACCATTACAAAAACACCAGCAATACAGGAAAAATTTATTGAACGAAAAAAAGTATTAACTACTGAATTGCCATTGGAAGGCGATACAATTGAAATTCATTTCTACGACAATGCAGAAATTGATGGCGATTCCATTTCACTGTTCATGAATAACAAACTTGTTTTTGAACATGTACGTCTCAGCGACAAGCCATATGTTGTAAAATTTGCAGTAAGCATGTTGAGTGAAGCAAATGAACTGGTGATGGTAGCTGAGAATTTAGGAGCCATCCCGCCAAATACTTCTTACATGATTGCATATGTAAACAATCAACGTTATACAGCTAATTTAGAAAGTACAGAAAACAGCAGTGCGATGATACGATTTGTTCGAAAGCAGTGAGTAGTATCACGCAGAGGCGCAGAGTTCGCAGGGAAAAATGAAAAGGGAGGTAGCTTTAAAAGCTACCTCCCTTTTAGTATGAATTTGTCTTTCTCCGCATTCTCTGCGCCTCTGCGTGAACCAAAATTTTATTTCTTCTCCTCCACCTTGTATTCCTTCAAATGTTTATACACCAGGTTTTCATTTTCCACTTTAATCATCCGCAATTCCATAAATGTGCTGTCAGCATCATAAAACCCAATGACGCATGAAAACTTCTCCGGACCCTTTTTCAATTCAGGCTTGGGCATGAAACCCATATTGGGAAAAGAAAAAATCTTTTCACCCGTTACTTCTTTGTACTGAAATCTTACTTCATACTTCAAAGATTCCTTCTGTTCAAACAAAGCCACTTTAAATTTCCAGTCGGGGTTGAGGGTATCATTCACGTCTTCTGTATACTCTTTTACTGGTAAAGAACTTACTGTTACTCTTTCTGCTGTATAGGCTGCATTACTGTTGTTGCTACTGTTGCATGCTGTCACTGCAATCATCGCTGCTAACATCAAATACTTCATTCTTTGTTATTTTAGTTGTTTTACTATTTCTTCTATTGCTTTCATTAACTGCGGATCCCTTCCTGAAATTTTGTCCTCAAAGGTATTGATCACAAGAATATCAGGTTGTACACCTGTTGTTTCCAGATCTTTTCCTTCCAGGCTGTAACAACCCCAGGCCGGCATGCGTACAAATGATCCATCAACCAATCCCACACCTGATGTAAAGATGATCCATCTGTATGTTTCATTACCAATAATTTTACCAAGTTTCAATGCTTTGAATCCCTGTGCCGTCATTTCTGCATCACTAAGCGATTGTTCATTAATGAGGAGTACAATAGGTTTATCACTTGGTGAAAAATTTGGCTGACGGGTTACTGCACCTTCACGGTATTTCCATTGCAGGTAAGAACGCTGCGATAAAAATTTCAGCACTTCATCATGCACATTGCCACCTGTGTTATAACGTAAGTCAAGAATGAGTGCATCTTTATTTTGCAGCTCCTGTGTCATATCTGTAACAAACTGTTCCAGTTCACCCGTGCCCATATTCTTCATGTAACCATACGCAATACGTCCCTTACTTTTTTCATCCACGGTCTGTTGGTTACGGTCAATCCACTCTTCATAAAAATTGCCGAACATGCTTGCGTCAGGATGCAGCTTCACTTCAATCGTTTGTTCACCTCTGCGGAAAGTGAGTTTCATTTCTGTATCAAGCGAAGGTTTTGTGAAATAAAAACTTCTGTCAACTTTTTTGTCAACAGTTTCGTTATTTACTTTTATCAGCTCATCACCAGCCTTCAGTTGAATTCCTTTTTTATCAGCAGCCGAACGTTTTACAATATACTTCACCAGGTAAGGTTGGTCATTGTCAAATACAATTCCTGTTTCCATTGTACGATTTTGTAACGCAATGGTTTCATCTGCACCAAAGGTAGAAAAGCCCTGGTGTGAAGAATTCAATTCGCCCAGCATATCATTCAGCAGCGTCCGCAAATCTGCACGGTTATTGAGATAAGGCAGAAACTGTTGATAGTATTCTTTTGTTTTTTTCCAGTCGAGCCCGTGGAAATTTTCATCGTAATAATTTTCCTGCATTTGTGCCCATGCTTCATCAAACATCTGATCAAACTCACCTGCGAGATTTCTCCTGTACACAAAACTCATGTTAATGGGATCAGCCTTGTTGGCATCCAGGTTCAGCTTGTTAATCGTTCCGTTGATTAATATAAAAAACTTGTCACCTGATTGTACAATATCAAAACCACCTCCCATTACACCTGCAATGCGTTCAGTTTTGTTTTGCTCAAAAGGTTCAATCGTTGTTTTCCATAAGGAGAATTGACCCTCTGCATGGTTACTGCTGTACAGCACAGTTGTTTTATCGCCTTTTTGATAAACCTGTTGCAAAAACTGCTGGCCAAACTGAGGACTGATTTGTTCAATTCTTTCCATCAATCTGTCCTGTTCAATCGCAATGATTTTTTTAGCAAGAGAATCAGTGGCTGCTTTCTTTTTCTGAGCAGTGTCTTTCTTTTCTTCTGTAAACAATTCACTGAACTTATCCATGCGGAACGGAGCATTTATATTTTCAAGTGAAATACGATACACATGTGCTGAACTTGTACCGAAAGGATAAGAAGGTTTTAATCGCTGTGAAGTAAAATAAATATATTGCCCATCAGGCGACCAGATGGGATCCGTTTCTGAAATACCCGTCTTGGTAAGATTGGTAGTTTTATTCTCATTGATATTGTACACGATAATATCCTGTTCAAAATTTCTGTAGGCCGTAAATACTACGTACTCATCATTGGATGAAAAACCGGGGTTGCTGTTTTGAAAGCCCCAGATTTCATCTTTCACAATTAATTTATCAGCCATTGTTTTCAGGTCAAGCAGATGCACTTCATTTCTGCCGCTTAGATAAACTGCTTTTGTTCTTGTTTTGTTTACTGTAACTGAACGGTTGTTTCGCAGATCACTACTGATTTGTTTGGGTGCATTGTTTGTTCCTGCAACAATTGTGTACAGGTTTGTGTAGCCTTTAAGTGTTTGAGTATAGAGCAATGTTTTATTATCGCTCAGCCATTTTACTTCTGCAGCCCGTTCAACAGTATTGCGTTCAACCTGCTGAATAAATTTACCTTCGGCATCACTTACAAATAATTCACCTCTTGCGGTGAAAGCTATTTTCTTTCCATCGGGTGATACATCAAAGGCCGAAACATTTCCCTTTACATCAAAGTCTTTTTCTTTTGGGAGAATATTGTTGCGTGAAATAGAAATGGCGAGTTTATTTTCTTTTCCTGTTGATGCATCATAGATCCACAACTGGTAATCTTTTTCAAACACAACTTTACCCCCATCCGCATTTACCTGCGGCGTTTTAATTGAAGAAGAAAATTTAGTCAGCGCTTTCTTGTTACTGTTAGCTATTGTATATAAATTATACTGTCCGTTCGCTTCATCCGAAATAAAATAAACAGTTCCTTTACGGTCAATGCTTGCACTGAAATCTTTCCCTTCCCAGTTCGTGTATTTCTTATGCTGTTTGGTTTTGAAATTGTACGATTGAATATCGGGATTAAATGCGCCTTTATATCTTTTACGCTGCACCTGGTTACTGCTTTCCCATGTATCATTGAAAAAGATTTCACCTGATGCCGGATGCTCAACGAGATTATGATCGTACAGGAAAAAATAATCTGCAAATACTTTAGAAGGAGTGCCGCCATCCTTTGACACTTTAAATCCTGATATCTGTCCGTTACGGCCACTGTTAAAATAAATATATTTAGAATCCCAGCTCCAGCTTGTTACCTCATCTCCACTACTGTGAAAAGTGAGTTGCTGTACATCGCCGCCATTAATTGGCATAATGAATACATCTGCATTACCGTATTGTCTTCCGCTGAATGCAATCCATTTACCATCAGGCGAAACCCTTGCTGATGTTTCATAACCCTGCATAGCAGTAATTCGTGTGGCCTGGCCATCCTTTACAGCAGCTTTCCACAAGTCGCCTTCATAGCTGAAGATGACTGTTTCACCGTCGGGTGTTAAGGTTGGATTGGAAAGGAAATAAGCATTTCCTGTTTGAGAAAAAGCAGTTTCTGCAAACAACAGTAAAATAAAAACAATAAGTTTCATTGTTAATTGATTTTGGAACAGCAATGTACGAGGAAAAGCAATTGACAGATAACCGTTCAGAATAATATGCGGCCGTATTTACTTTGCAAAAAAATCCCTGAATCAGCAGGTTGCTGATTCAGGGATTGGTTATTTAGTAAAGAGTAAAAAATTATACAACCAGGTTAATCATTTTATTCTTTACATAAATGATCTTTTTCGGTTGTTTCCCGTCGAGCCATTTCAGCACCACTTCGTTACTCAATACAATCTGTTCCACTTCGGCCTGTGTAATATTTAAATCAAGAGTAAGCTCAGCCCTTGTTTTACCATTGATGGCAACGGGATATGCTTTGCTTGATTCAGCAACATACTTTGCTTCAAATTTGGGAAAGCTGGCATCCAATACTGAAGCCTCACCCCCCGCCCTCTCCAAAGGAGAGGGAGCTTTGCGTAGCTCCGCATATAATTCCGCTGCTATATGAGGAGCGTAAGGAGCTAACATAATAACTAAAGGTTCAAGAATTTCTTTCTTGTGGCATTTCAGATCACTGAGTTCATTTACCGCAATCATGAATGTACTTACACCGGTATTGAAACTGAAACGTTCCGTATCATCTTCAATTTTTTTGATGGTTCTGTGAAGCACTTTTAATTCTGCATCATTTGCTTTTTCATCCTTCCAAACCTGTCCTTTTACTTCATCATAAAACAAACGCCATAATTTTTTCAGGAAACGGTGAACACCTTCAATACCTTTTGTGTCCCAAGGCTTGCTGATCTCTACCGGACCAAGAAACATTTCATACATACGGAAAGTATCTGCACCGTACCTGTTTACCAGATCATCAGGGTTAACCGTGTTGAATTTTGACTTACTCATCTTCTCCACTTCACTGCCGCAGATGTATTTTCCATCTTCTAAAATAAATTCAGCATTTTTAAAATCTGGTTTCCACAATTTAAAAGCATCAATATCTAACTCCAACCCATCAACTAGATTAACATCAACATGAAGCGGAGCAATTGCCGCAATTACTAAATTTTTTTGATCTAACCCTTTTAATCTGCTGAAATTAGCGTTGATTAAAGCAATTTTAATTTCTTCATGTGCTGTTTCCGATTTCCAATCGGGTATATACTTTTTGGATACAAAAACCGGAATATTTGAATCTATAGAATCATCTTCCTTTTTATCAAATGATGCAAGAGTAATCAAATACACGAATCTGCTACTGCCAGTAATCATCCCCTGATTCACCAATTTCTTAAATGGTTCATCAAAACCAATATGTCCAAGATCATATAAAGCTTTCGTCCACATGCGGCTGTACAATAAATGTCCTACTGCATGTTCTGTTCCGCCAATGTATAAATCAACCTGGTTCCAGTAATCAGAAACAGTACGGTCGCAAAATGCTTTGTCGTTATGCGGATCCATATAACGTAAGAAATACCATGAAGAACCGGCATAACCGGGCATGGTGTTCGTCTCGAGTTCCTTTGCCACCCATTCAGTAATATTCGCCAACGGGCCTTCTCCTTCCGGACCGGCAGAATAACTATCCACTTCAGGTAATAACAAGGGCAATTCTGTTTCACTTAAAGGATAAGCTGTTCCGTTTTTCCATTGAACAGGAAATGGTTCGCCCCAGTAACGTTGGCGGCTGAACGCTGCATCACGCATTTTAAAATTCACTTTGCGTACACCGATACCCAGCTCTTCAATTTTATTGATCGCTACTTCAATGGCATCTTTCATCAGCATGCCATTTAAGAACCCACTGTTTTCCAGTGTTGCTTCTTTGGTTGCGTTTGCTTCTTCACCATTGTAATAACTGCCAATGATATTGGTGATGGGAATATTGAAATGATTGGCAAACTTGTGATCCCGTTCATCCCCACATGGCACAGCCATAATAGCACCTGTACCATAACCTGCCAGCACATATTCAGAAATCCAGATGGGGATTTCTCTTCTAGCAAATGGATTCACTGCATAGGCACCAGTAAACACACCGCTGATTTTTTTCTCTGCCTGTCGTTCACGTTCACTGCGGCTTTTTACATACGCAATGTAATCCTGTACTGCCTGCTTTTGTACTAGTGTTGTAATACTTTCTACCAATTCATGCTCAGGAGCAATCACCATAAAATCAACACCGAAGATGGTATCAGGACGGGTGGTGTAAACGACTAATGAAGCCCCCTCTAAATCTCCCCCCGAGGGGGAGACTTGCCGAACTGAGGGTTTGCTGTTC
>JANOIQ010000619.1:0-2344 GCA_031407835.1 Chitinophagaceae bacterium | reverse complement strand
AGCCGGTTTAGCAGAGGCACAACCAGACGTAATTCTGATGGATCTCCGGATGCCCGGTAAAGACGGTATTGAAACCACTAAGGCTGTCAGCAAACAGTTCCCGCATATGCATGTGCTGGTGCTTACAATGTATGAAGACGAACGCTTTGTAACACACCTGATGGAAAATGGTGCAAATGGCTATCTGCTCAAAAGCTCAGACCCTGCTGAAATTAAAAAAGCTATACTGGAAGTTTATACAAAGGGGTATTACCTCAACAACTTTGTAAACCGGATTCTGCTTAAGAAATCACATAATAAAGCAAAAGCAATTCCTACTCTTAATAGTGAAATTCAGATTTCAGATAAAGAAAAACAGGTTATCAGGCTTCTTTGTATGGAATATACTGCTCAGGAAATTGCAAAAGAAATGGAAATAAGCCCCCGAACTGTTGAAGCAATTAAAGACCGTTTAATGGAACGTTTTGGAGTTAAGAATTCCGTAGGACTTGTTTTCTTTGCTATGAAGAACTCATTGATTGATTAACCAATTTCGGCTTGTATATGATCGTATAGCAGTGATTCTTTAAAGGAACTAAGCATATACTTTGCAAGCATGGGGTTAATTGTACTTAACTTTTCCAAATCAGTAAGCCCTAATTCATAGGCTGCCCTTATGCCGTCAGCATTATTTCCAAGCTCAATAATTGTGTTTTCATCTTTGTTGTGCCTGTCTTCAGGAAGATCCTTAAAATCGTCTAATAACAAAATTGGTCTTGCAAGGGAATACCAGTAAGGCAAAAAGTTTTCAACCCATTCATCCGTTAATTCAAGATCAACAAGCGTAAATAAAAATGCATCTGACCTGGCCAATGCTTTATGCTTTGTTTCAAATTTAAAATACAGAGGATTTTCACCGGAAAGGACACGATTTAACTCATCAGCCAACTTTTCCTGTTTCAAAAGAGGTTTCCAGAGTTCTTTACAATTTTTCAAAAATTGTGGAAATGAAATTTCTCTGTTTTCGTATTGCTTTAACTGGTTAAACCCATTTTCCATTAACGAAACATGCTCATCATTTAACAGCTGCTCTACCGGTACGCCTAATTTATGAATCAGATCAAAGGCAAGAGGTATGGTTAAAAAACCAAATCCACCAGAAATATAAATCCGCTTCTTTTCCCAGAATAAATTGTTTACCGGTACTTGTCTTTCATTGGCAAAGTAATCTGCAATTTTACCGTTGACCCCTAATTGGTCCTGTAGTTTTCTTGAGGTAATTACCATGAGGTCTGTTTTTAAGAGTATCTGTTCCTTTGGTTAAGTTTTGGTTGCGCCTACTGATATCAGCAGAAACTGAATCGGTTATTACCTTCAGCAAATCAGGGCGCTTTAAATAAAAATTATAACTTCTGCTAAATTCATTCCTGGTGGTATTATGTAATTGAAATATCCTGAGAAAGTATGAAGCATTTTCAGCCGGCAGCTTTAACGATGTATCTTTCAGAATCCGTTCATTATTTAAAACATCAGCAATCAGGATATCCGTAAGTACTGCCTGCATCTTTTTGGATGATAATACTCCTTCCGGAATATTGTTTTTATCTGAGCAGGAAATGACAATAATAATACTGGAAATTATAACAATCAGGTTCCTCATTTCAACTCCTGTTTATACTTATTGGAATTACTTACATCCAGGCGGCTTAAGATTTCTACAACTTTTGATTTATCCTGAACTCCGGCTTTCTTAAACAAGTTGATCAATTCATCTGCTTTACCAAGCATAAAAAACTGAATAATCATCAGGTTTGGGTTTTCCCTGCTAAGATTATCCAGATAAATCAACGCATTCATAATTTCAGAACGGGCCATATTTTCATCTTCATACATTACGTCCAATCCCTTTCTGTAATAGTTGATATATACATCATGGATGACGGCATAACGGTTATTGATAAGATTTTCAGTAAGCCAATACCTGTTTCTGTTATTATTTTCAAAGGATTTCCACCCCGATATTTTAGTGGCATCAGGAGCGTTGTTTACAATGTTTAAGGCTTTCTGAAAAAATGGATCGCCTCCTTTTGATGAAAAGGAATCATAATCAAAACCCAAAATAATATAAGCATAATAGGCCATCACAGCTGTAAGATTTGAAACCATCGGATCATTTCCCGAAATGCGGGTTTCATTGAATTCCATCGCCTGCGATTCGATATATTTAAAATCAAAATTAGGATCCTGGAAATTAATTATTGGCGAAACATAAGTAGTTGAATAAACAGGGCGTGCAGCCTGGATGGTAATACTGCCGGCGTATACATTTGGTTCTGTCATTTCCCTTAAATTAATCAGTATCTGG
>JANOIQ010000616.1:0-2606 GCA_031407835.1 Chitinophagaceae bacterium | reverse complement strand
AGTTCGTAATTAATATTCTTATCGTATAAAATTTTTGCAAATCGACCGCTGCTTGATGGATCTTCATATGCACCGCTTCCACTGAAGATGTGAATATGATTGCTTCTGCGGATCTGTTCTAAAACGTTATGATCAGTTAAGTTGGGCATGTAATGCATGGGGCTGTTGTAATACACCTGCTCATCATAAAATCCTTTGGTATATTCTGTAAGATCATAAACCCCACTCATGGCCAGCACACCGTTGATCAGATCAGGACGTTTTAAAAACAAATTCATACTGTGAAGTGCACCAAAGGAAGCACCACTTACAATGAGCTGTGTATCCCATGAAGTACTGTTGCGTATAAACGGAATTACTTCATTATAAATGTATTCATTGAACTGGTTGTGGCGGATGGCTTTGTGTTCGCCCTGCATTTCATTATTCATCCAGCTTTCGGTGTTCATACTGTTAACAGAAAACACTTTTACTTTTCCTGCTTCGATCCATGGTTTCAATGTGTCAATCAACTGAAAACGTTCATATTCTAAATAATCGGCTGCTGCCGTTGGTACCAGCAGTAAAGCAAATCCATAATGGCCGTACGTAACGATGGGCATTTCTCTTCCTAACGAGGGGCTGTACCAGCTGGTTAATTCTCTTTGCATAGAAATTCAGTTATAAGATGAGTATGTATGAAATGAAGGTAAACAAATGCAGCTTTAGATAAACGGTCTGTCCACAATTCTGCCTGTAATTTACGATAGCAGGAAAAATTCAACCCTTTGCAGTCGTATTTGCTTTATTTTGGGAAAACCTAAAACAAAGACGGGTAAATCTTGTTATTTTTGCAACTTAAAGTTTTCGATTATGATACAAACAGGAAACCCCGTTATCAGCATTTATACAGAAATGACACCCAACCCGGAAACGATGAAGTTTGTGGCGAACAAACTCCTGTATCCTGGAAAAAGTATCGACTTCCCCGAGGTTTCTACTGCAGAAGCTTCACCACTGGCACAGGAACTCTTTGGTTTTCCATTTGTGAAAGCCGTGTTCATTGCCAGTAATTTTGTAACCATCACCCGCTCGGCTCCTGATACTGACTGGCAGGAACTGATTCCCAGTGTACGCCAGTTTTTGAAAGATTACCTGGAAGAAGGCAAACCGGTGATTGATGAGTCAAAAATTGTAACACCCGTTAAAGAAGATGTGGTATTGAGTGGCGATGAAAGTGATGTGGTGAAACGTATTCAGGAAATTCTGGAAAATTATGTAAAGCCTGCTGTTGAAATGGATGGTGGTGCTATTCAGTTTAAAAGCTTCAAGGATGGTAAAGTGAATTTGATGTTGCAGGGAAGCTGCAGTGGATGTCCTTCCTCTATGATTACATTAAAAGCAGGAATTGAAGGCATGATGAAGCGGATGATTCCAGAAGTGGAAGAAGTGGTGGCAGAAGCAGAGTAAAACCAACCGCTGACGATTTGATGAAATGATTAATTTAATATAAAAAAGCGTGAAGCAATTGCTTCACGCTTTTTTATTGAAAAGAAAATAGTTTTATACCAATGTTGCATCGCTGCTGATAGCCAAACCTTTTCCCAATAATGCAGAAATAGGACAATTAGCTTCAGCTTCTTTTACACATTCATCAAATTTTTCTTTGCTGATGCCGGGAACTTTAGCAGTTAAAATAAGATGTGATTTGGTAAGCACACTTTCCACAAAAGAAATCTCACATTTTGTTTCTAATGACTCCGGTGTAAAACCGGCAGCTCCTAAGATAAAACTCAGCTTCATTACAAAGCAGCCAGCATGTGCAGCTGCAACTAATTCTTCCGGGTTAGTACCAACTCCGCTTTCAAAACGGGAGAGATAAGAGTATTGTGTTTTGTTTAAAACGGTGCTTTGTGTTGTAAGGACACCATTGCCTTCTTTTCCTGAGCCATTCCAAACGGCGGTTGCGTGACGTATCATAATGATTAATTTTTTGTTTGAATAAGGCAGTAAAACTAAGGCAAAAAACCTTTTGTCAGCCACCTGTTCTTTGAATTGACAAAGAGATGATTTATTTCTTTTTCCAGATCACTCCTCTTTCTTTTAAATAATTCAACACAAAATCAAAACAGGCTTTATCATTGCCAATCAACTCAGGAGGAAACAGACCCTTTTTTGTAACCAGTTTTTTTGCCAGCAGGTTTACTGCAGCTGTACAGGTATAGCCCGTTGTTCTTGCCATGGATGAGGTTTGTGTTGACTGTTCATAATAATCCAGCAAACTGTATTCAATTGTTTTCCCTTCGCCATGAATGATCACTTTCATCACTGTTAATTCTTCTTCCGTTTCGCCCAGCTTCCATTCGTTGATCAGTAATTTTGAAGTGAATTGAAGCGGAGAAATTTCTTTTCCGTCAACTTTTATTTTTTCTTCGCTGAAAAAGCCACTTTGTTTTAAAGCAATAATGAGATCAACATGACCAGGGTAGCGAAGGGTTTTTTCTTTCTGTATGGGGACATGCGGCATAGTATATAACAATGAACGCAACCCATCTGTATTAAAAGCTTCTAAAGTTCCAACACCTTCAAACTGCATCATCTCCCGTTCAGTCAATGCAGGCTTTGTT
>JANOIQ010000610.1:0-3193 GCA_031407835.1 Chitinophagaceae bacterium | reverse complement strand
GGTACAAAGCCCTTTACCCCGGCAGCAGTCATCGTATCGTAGGTTAAATTGTTACGAAGGTTGATGAAAACGGATGTCTTTCGGGTGCTGGGGGCACCCCTGGAAAAACAGATCGTACTGTCAGTATTTGAACCAAGAACCGGTTCATCTTTCAGGTTCTTTCCCTGCCAAAAAAGGTTTTTAGTTTTATCTTCTGACACACCGAACTGCACCAGGTAATCTTTCACTACACGAAAGATGATGGTATTGTTGTAATAACCTGTTTTAATTAGTTGATAAAAGCGATCAGCACCCAGCGGCGACCAGTTACGGTACACTTCAACCGTGAAATTTCCTTTTGAAGTAATAAATTCTGCTTTAAATGTATCGGGAGCTTTCAGTTTTAAAACGGATGCATCTGTTTTGATGACCTGCGCATTTCCATTCCGTATAAGTGCTGTGAACGGCAGAAGAAGAAAGAAAAAAAATTTAAACATGTCAATCAGTTGAATGATTAAAGGTATGATCGAAATCAGCTGTAATCTAAACCAAAAACAGTTTTTTATGTTGCCCCGGTTAATAGTTTTGTCTGTCCTTTTCCTTTGCACTATTCATTTCCCTTGAACTTACCAATTTTCCCGTATCACTAAAGAAGGCTTTCATTTGCTTACTGCAACTGTGCATTGACATGCTATTAATGCATGTTGTTTATTTTTTGTTTTCAAAACATAAACCATGAAGTTAATCTTTACCCTTTTCTTACTTCTTTCTGCATGTATTACAAAAGCACAGGTTACGGTCAATTTCGGTGGAGGATTCAGTAATGCTGGAAAGATGGTTGCCAATATTGAAGCAGGGTATCAGTTTTAAAAAATAAAGATTAACACAGGATATTTAGTCAGTATCACTGATGAGTCGGAGGTTCATGATTTATTTTTCCTGAAAGCAGGAAGGCAGATAAACCTCACATCCAAATCCAGTCTTGATGTTGGAGCTGGTTTAGCAATACATACCTATAAAAGGAGCAGGTGAGTAAGGTTGATCAGAGGTATTCCTATTTCAAAACGATTAATGCAGGTAAACCCCTTCTTTATATCAACTATCAAAAGCTTGTAATCAGCGATGGAGCTTTTTATATACAGGCATTGTACACTGGCGGCATTATGTATGGAGGTGCAGGGCTCACTTATTTTTTTGGACAAAACAATAACTGAAAAAAAGTAACACAATCAAAAAAAATCCCGGCTATACGGCCGGGATTTTTTTGCATTCTGAATTATTTATTCTTGCTGGCAGTTCCACCTTTCCTGCTATCTGCAGTTACAGTATATTTTCCGCTGCCCTGTAAGATCCATCTTACTTTTACTGTTGATAAGCCGGGAATATTACTGATGCTGATTGTTTCAGGATTTATTTTTTGTTCGCTGGTAATATTCAAATCAGCATTTTCCACTACCATGCCTGCAACAACTTTTGCACCTGAGATGGTAATATAATCGGGCCGTTCAATTTTATACTTTAAATCCTGGCTGCTGTGTGTTGGCATTATGCGGCTGTTTGAAATAATGGCTGTTACTTCTTTCAACCCATCGCCCAGATCTTTTTCAAGAATGGTATCAATATTCAGCTTTGGTGTATGAAAACTATGATAAATTGTAAAAGACATGTTCCGGTGTGCGTCACTCTCCAGCAAAAAGCCGGGATGAGCCCTCCCGAAATTCTTTTTAAATCCACCTATTTCAATCTTACCATATTGCGGATGATCGTATTCATGCCAGTCAACAAAGGCATCTTTGAAAAGTAAGTAGCGATCAAACTGGAAAGAAGAATTATCCTGCGGATCTCTTGTTGCTTCTTTATTAAAGAAGAGGTAAGGAGTCCATAGTTCGTTGGAGTAAGTATATATTCCACGACCACCATAGAGCCAATCCAGTTCACCACCATAAGCAGAATACAGATCTTTGTACACAACTAAATATTTATAACCGGGAATTAATTCTTCTCCCTTTTTTGCAATGGCATCATATACCTGTACATCCTGTGCATTGTATGTAACAAGGTCTGTTGGATCACCAGGACCACGTAAGATCATACCACCAGCATTGTGATACGATTGTGCACCGGCAATATTCGGATGCTTCGTTACAAACTCCATCACTGCTCGGGTTTCTGGTAAAGAGAAGGGATATTTGTAAGCCCCATTCTGAATATAGTTAGGTTGCCATCCCCATCCCCAATCACGGTTGGGATCATATTCAAATGTGTAACCATCTTCATTCACCTGTCCGTCACCGTCATTATCTTTTCCTTCCAGACCAAGAATTTCATAGTCACCTTTTTCATCTGGCCCAACCTGTATCATTCGTCTTGGGTCAGTTGGATCAACTCGAAAACGACCGGTTGAATTTTTGCGGCGCATCAGCAGAATTTCATTGTCTGCATCCAGATCATCATACCCATCTTCATCAATCTGCCCGTCGCGATCATTATCAACAGGAATTACACCAGAGCGTGGTGAACTACTGGTGTTCGGTTCATGAAAGTAACTGTCTCTTCCATCAGGATTAATGGTTGGAACAATGTAAAACACTTTATCGGCCAGTAATTCCTGGATGAATTTTATATCCTTAAATGTTTCAGTCAAATACCAGGCAGTGTATAAAGAAAATTCAGCCCCCTGAATTTCATTGGAGTGAATGTTCCCATCAATATACATTCCCGGTTTTTTATCGGGAGTTCCTTTCTTAAAATCAGTAATGGTTAAGCACCATATATCCCGGCCTTTAAATGATTTGCCAATTGATTCTAATCTTGCAAGCTCAGGATGTGCAGCAGCAATTTTTTTAACGATGTCTGTTATGCCTGCATGATCGTTGTAATGATTCCAGCTAACAGCTACTTTTGGATTGGCAGGTGAACCCGCTGCTTTAAAAATCTGATCAGCATTTTGTGCAGTTGCGAACAATGTTATGGCAGCCAACATAACTGTTGCAGCAATTTGTTTTATATGAAATTTCATTGTACTCATTTTTGGGTGAACATTACAGTGTTATATCAATGATTTTAGTTCCTGTGGTTGGACTTCCCGCTTCAATAGAAACCTTCCCGCTTCCTTTAATAAGCCAGCTCAGTTGCTGAGAACCGTAACCATCCAATACATTAAGCAGTTGAATCTTCTTTCCGCTAATGACAGATTGATTACCTGTTGCATTCA
>JANOIQ010000319.1:0-1820 GCA_031407835.1 Chitinophagaceae bacterium | reverse complement strand
GCTTTCGGTAAGGTTCACAATCTTTTTGCCATCTGCACTTACTAAGCCTACTTCGCCAACGGCACTGCCAGGCACTGCATAATCAAACAACAACCATTTACTATCCGGGCTCCATTGGAAGTATTGATCATTTTCTGTCCAAGCAAAAAGATAATCGCCATTTAAAATATTACGGCTTTGTTTAGTAGCGATATTATAAATACGCAGTTGATTACGGTTTTCAATAAAGGCAATTTCTTTTCCATCGGGAGAATACAAAGGCTGCGTATTGGTATGCTTATTTTCAATTACAGCTGTTTCTTTTAAAATGGTAGATGCATAGAAGTAAGGTTCTTCTTTACGCTCCATCTTTGTTTCATAAATACTCCATTTACCATCACGTTCACTGCAGTAAAGAATGCTTTTTCCGTCAGTTGAAAAATTTACACTGGTTTCTGCTTCGGGTGTGTTAGTGATACGCTTGGTAACACCACCTTCAACGCTTGTTACAAACACTTCACCACGATATAAGAAAGCAATTTCCTTTCCATTCGGTGAAAGACTCATGCCGTTTCCTGTACTTACACGGTAAACCTGTTCTTTGTTATTGCGGGCATCAGCTAAAATGGTGATGTTTACTTTTTGCGGAGCTGCTCCTGCCTTCATGGTATAGACCTCACCATCGTAACCATAACTTAGTAATCCATCATTGCTGCTGGTGAGAAAACGTACAGGATGTTTTTTATATGAAGTGAGTTTTTCTGATTTGCCACCGCTCATATTCATCTTGTGAATATTGAACGATCCGCTTTCTTCACTTAAATAATAAAAGCCGCTTTCATCGGTTGTGAAAACAGGGCTTCTGTCTTCACCATTAAACGAAGTAATTTGTTTACTTGTATTCGTTTTAAAATCATACACACAGATATCACGGGTAACAGCTGATGTATGATGTTTGCGCCAGATATTTTCACCACCTACTTTGTTATGATAAATAAGCTTGCTGCCATCCTTACTGAATTTTACATCTTCAACAGGGGTGGTAAATAGTTGAGAAACTCTTCCTCCATTAATTGAAACGCTGTATAATTCGGTCATATAACCGGAAGGGAATTGACGGTTGGTTGGCAGATCCATCCTTGTACCACCAAACACTACACTTTTGTTATCGTTGGTAAAGCTGTAGGGATATTCAGCAGCTGAATGATAGGTTAAACGTTTGGCTTCACCGCCTTCAACAGGAATTACATACACATCAAAATTACCATAGCGATCGCTTGCAAAAGCAATGCTTTTTCCATCCTTGCTCCACACCGGCATAAAATCGTGTGCTTCGTGCATGGTTAAAGGAGTTGCTGCTCCGCCGGCAGATGCAACTTTATACAAATCACCTTTGTAGGTAAACACAATTGTTTTTCCATCGGGCGAAATGGATGGATAACGAAGCCAGGAAGGAGTTTGCGCAAAAGAAGTAAAACTGAATGCCAAAAGCAAACAGCAGCAGGTTAATGAACGTCTCATGTATAATTTGGTTAAGAGGCTTAAAGATAAATGGAAAACAAAAAGGTTGAGAAGAATTTGATGGGTGGAAGGGATACGAGCCACTAACCCAGAAAGAAAAATTGAAGTTTTCTTTGGAAAACTTTGCGTTTTCGTGTCTTAGGTGCAATAAAAAAACGAACCATTGCTGATTCGTTTCCTTTGATAACTATCTAAAACTTCATTCTCCACCTTTCTTCTCGTTGAATTTTTTCTCCGTTGCTTTTGCCTTTTCAAAATCAAGGATTACACCGTTTATGCAATAACGTAAACCTGTTGGCGGAGGTCCATCATCAAACACA
>JANOIQ010000590.1:0-2806 GCA_031407835.1 Chitinophagaceae bacterium | reverse complement strand
GATGTGCGCATTAATGGCGGCAGTCATTTATCCAATACTGATCATGCATTGTACACAGTGAAAGATGGTATTGTTGTAGTAAAGAAAGGAGCAATCCTTCCTGATGGATTTGTGATTTAAGCTTTTTCCCCCGGGAAAGTTTTTTGAACTGATAGTGATTAAATAACTAAACATTTCCCTGCTTCGGGGAGCAGAGCAATCGATTGCTATGCAAGATATTTTACCAACAGGCAAGCCAAAACTCAGTTTACTTCAAATTGTAAATATGAGTGTTGGATTCTTTGGAATTCAATTCGCATTTGGATTGCAAAATGCCAACGTAAGCAGGATATTTCAAACACTTGGTGCAAAAATTGAATCAATCCCCATTTTGTGGATTGCGGCACCGCTTACCGGTTTAATCATTCAGCCTATCATTGGTCACATGAGCGACCGTACATGGCTTGGAAGGTGGGGCAGGCGCCGACCGTATTTTATGGCAGGTGCAATTCTTGCATCGTTGGCGTTGTTTGTTTTTCCCAGTGTGTCAGCATTGTGGATGGCGGCCGTGATGTTATGGTTGCTCGATGCGTCGATCAACATTTCAATGGAACCTTTCCGAGCATTTGTAGGTGATATGCTGCCCGATGAACAACGTACTGCAGGTTTTGCCATGCAAAGTTTTTTTATTGGTATAGGTGCAGTAATATCTTCAGTATTACCCTATTTTCTTACAAAATTCGGAGTGTCAAATACTGCTGATCCGGGTGTTATTCCCGATTCAGTTAAAATATCATTTATAGCAGGTGCTGTTATTTTTCTGGTGGCGATTGCGTATACTGTCTTTACTACAAAAGAATATTCACCCGCAGAAATGAAAGCATTCGGCGATGCAAATGAACATGCCGGTGAAAAAGAGTTGCTCATTAAAACTCCTGCAAATAAGTTTTATTCAAGAGGGCTTGTTTGGTTTGTGATCGGGGCCTTGCTTTCGGCATTCTTATATTTTTATAATAGTAACGCAGCAAACCCTCTTGAAAAAGAATTGTATGTTTTAACAGGTGGTATTGCAGTCTTCGGGCTATTCCAGATAGCAGCTGGTTTTTTTCATTCAATAAAAAAGGAAAATGGACTGGTTGAAATTATGGATGATTTGAATTTTCTTCCTTCAACAATGAAAAAGCTTGCAGTTGTTCAATTCTTTTCATGGTTTGCATTATTTGCTATGTGGATTTATTCAACTCCGGCGTTGGCTCAGCACATTTATGGAACAACTGATGCAACCTCTGCAGAATACAATCGAATCGGAAACTGGGTGGGTGTTTTGTTTGCCTGTTATAACGGGTTTGCTGCACTGTTTGCTTTTTTTCTTCCGGTATTGGCAAGGAAATTTTCAAGACCAACCACTCACCTCATAGCACTGATTGCAGGCGGGCTGGGATTGATTTCATTTTATATATTTAAAAATGAAAATTTTCTAATAATCAGTATGGCTGGTGTAGGTTTTGCATGGTCAAGCATTCTGGCGATGCCTTATTCCATGTTAACACAATCCCTGCCTCCGCATAAGATGGGAGTGTATATGGGTATTTTTAATTTCTTTATTGTTATTCCCCAGATTTTGGCTGCAACATTACTTGGTTTTTTTACAAAACATATTTTCGACGGGAATGCCATTTATACAATCGTGTTAGGTGGGTGCTCAATGATTGTAGCTGCGTTCCTTAACCTGAGATTAAAAGGAAACTAAAGCTGATAGATTCATATGCCCTGCATTTTAGATTGATCATCCTGTGTTTAAACGAAATTAGTTATATGAAAAAGTTTTTTCTCCTCTTCAACTTACTGGTTCTTGCAGTAACATTTTCTTTTGCACAAAGCAGTTATGAACTATATCCGGCCAACTGGTGGATTGGTATGAAGTACAATAAACTTCAGATCATGATACGTGGAAATAATGTTGGTGAGCATACAGGTTTCGCTGTTAATTATCCGGGTGTTACTCTTACAAAAGTCAATAAGTTTCAGAATAAGAATTATGTAATACTGGATGTAACAGTAGGCACAACTGCAAAACCGGGAACAGTTGGTATCCGTTCAAAGAAAGGAACTCAATCAGTAAACTTTGAACTGAATTTACAGAGCCGCAGACCGGGCAGGGGATTGGCTTTTGCCAATGGAGCAACTTCTCAGGATCTCATGTATCTTATCATGCCCGATCGTTTCAGCAATGGCGATCCATCCAATGATCGTGTAGCAGGAATGAAAGATCAATCACTTCGCCGTGATACAGTGTTCAACCGTCATGGTGGCGATTTAAAAGGAATTGAAAATCATTTAGACTATCTGCAGGATCTTGGTGTAACAGCTTTATGGCTAAATCCGGTGATTGAAAATGATATGCCCAACCGTACTGAACATGGTTACGCATTTACCAATCATTACCGTGTTGATCGACGAATAGGAGGTGATAAAGCATATAAAGAATTAATCAATGCTGCACATGCAAAAGGGATAAAGATTATACAGGATGCAATTTATAATCATGTTGGTATTGAACATATTTTGTTCCGTGATCAACCAGACAGTACATGGTTTCACCGTTGGACTAAATTCACACAAACAAATTATAAAGACCAGATCATGTTTGATCCTTATGCAGCAGTTGTCGACAAAAAAATCATGAGTGATGGATGGTTTGTGCCGTCCATGCCCGATTGGGATCACAGCAATGCATTTGTTGCTGACTTTTTAATTCAGCATGCGGTATGGACAGTAGAAGAATATGGAATCGACGGATGGCGTATTGATACCTATGCTTACAATG
>JANOIQ010000571.1:0-4175 GCA_031407835.1 Chitinophagaceae bacterium | reverse complement strand
GCAGAAGAACAACTGCTGAACCAAATTCATTTATTTCAATAAATTTTCTTCTTTACCAGTGCCAGGGCTTTTTCAAATTGCTCCTTCATTGTAAGATCTGTGTTATCCAAAACAATTGCATCATCTGCTTTTCTTAAAGGACTTACTTCTCTGTGGGAGTCAATATAATCACGCATTTCAAGATTTGCTTTTACCTCTTCAATGGAAGTGTTTGGATTCTTGGCAAACATTTCTTTAAACCTGCGTTCTACCCGTACCATATTATCAGCTGTCATAAAAATCTTCAGTTCAGCATTTGGCAAAACAGTTGTTCCGATATCACGGCCATCCATTACAATTCCTTTACCTGCGCCCATCTTCTTTTGCTGGGCAACTGCAAAAGTTCTTACCAATCCTATTGTAGCAACGTCACTTACTTTTTCAGCTATCACAAGGTCACGGATTACATACTCCACATTTTCATCATTCAGATAAATTTCAGACTCACCTGTTTGGAGGTTGGGCAAAAACTCGAGTGTAATATTTTCAAGCGCCACTTTTACTTCCTCATCATTTGTCCAGTCAATATGATTGCGAAGAAAATACAATGTTATTGCCCGGTACATCGCTCCACTGTCAATATAAATATATCCCAGCTCTTTAGCCAGTTGTTTTGCCAAAGTGCTTTTACCGCAGCTCGACCATCCATCAATTGCTATAATTATTTTTTCCATCCTTTATAAAAAGCAAATCTAAATAAAAAACCCCGCTGTAAAAGCGGGGTTTAAAATGAACTTGTAAAAATTATGCTTCAGAAGACTTAGCTGATTTCTTAGATTTCTCTTTAAAAGAAAATTTAATCTTCTGATTTTCTTTATCGAGGTCGGCAATTAATACATCGCCTTCCTTAATGTGCATGCTCAAAATTTCTTCTGCTAAAGGATCTTCGAGGTATTTCTGTATGGCACGATGCAGAGGTCTTGCACCAAACTGGGCATCATACCCTTTATCTGTAATAAACTCTTTAGCTTCTTCAGTTAACTCCATTGCAAAACCAAGATTTTTCAATCTTAAACTTACGCCCTTCATTAAAATATCAATAATACGGAAGATGTGGTCTTTGGAAAGTGAGTTAAAAATCATTACATCATCAATCCTATTCAGGAATTCAGGTGAGAATGTTTTCTTCAACGCTTTTTCAATGACAGCTTTATTATTCTCTTCTGCATTCTGCAATCTTGTTGCTGTTGCAAAACCAACTCCTTCGCCAAAATCTTTCAGCTGACGGACACCAATATTTGAAGTCATAATGATGAGTGTATTCTTGAAATCAACCTTACGTCCAAGACCATCGGTCAATTGCCCATCATCTAACACCTGTAACAGAATATTGTAAATATCCGGGTGTGCCTTTTCAATTTCATCAAGCAACACAACAGAATATGGTTTGCGGCGTACACGTTCTGTTAATTGACCCCCTTCTTCATACCCAACATATCCCGGAGGTGCACCGATTAAACGACTAACCGTAAACTTTTCCATGTACTCACTCATGTCAATACGAATCAGCGCATCATCACTGTCGAACATATAACGGGCCAAAGCACGGGCCAATTCAGTTTTACCAACACCAGTAGGGCCAAGGAAAATGAAGGTGCCAATTGGCTTCTTTGGATCTTTTAAACCCACCCTGTTACGCTGAATAGCTTTCACCACTTTGCTGATAGCTTCTTCCTGGCCGATTACTGCACCCTGCAGATCTTCTGCCATGCGACGTAATTTATCAGTTTCAGCCTGCACCATCCGTTTAACAGGAATACCCGTCATCATACTCACCACTTCAGCAATTGCTTCTTCATCTATCGGATAACGTTTATGCTTACTTTCTTCTTCCCATTTCGCTTTTGCTTTCTCCAACTCTTCACCCAATCTCTTTTCTGTATCACGGAGTGAGGCTGCTTCTTCAAAACGCTGGCTCTTTACAACTTTATTTTTTTCCTGCTTGATATCTTCAATCTTCTTTTCAAGATCAAGTATTTCCTGCGGAACATTAATATTCTTTAAATGCACTCTTGCTCCCACTTCATCCAGCACATCAATTGCTTTATCTGGTAACAGGCGATCAGTCATATAACGATCACTCAATTTTACACAGGCATTAATTGCTTCATCGTTGTAGGCAACATTGTGAAACTCTTCATATTTAGATTTAATGTTCTGAAGAATCTGAATGGTTTCATCAATACTTGGCGGATCAATAATTACTTTCTGAAAACGACGGTCTAATGCACCATCTTTTTCAATATACATTCTGTATTCATCAAGCGTAGATGCACCAATACATTGTAATTCACCTCTTGACAATGCAGGCTTGAAAATATTGGAAGCATCCAGTGAACCACTTGCTCCACCAGCACCAACAATGGTATGTATTTCATCAATGAACAGGATCACATCCCTGTTTTTCTCCAGTTCGTTCATAATGGCTTTCATGCGTTCTTCAAACTGACCACGGTATTTTGTACCCGCAACCAACGCTGCCAGATCCAGCGACACTACACGTTTATCATATAGTACACGGGAAACTTTCCGCTGCACAATACGTAAGGCCAACCCTTCCACGATAGCAGTTTTACCTACACCGGGTTCACCAATTAAAATGGGATTGTTTTTCTTACGTCTTGACAAAATTTGCGAAACACGTTCTATCTCCGTTTCACGGCCAACTATTGGATCAAGTGATCCGTTTTCCGCCATACGAGTAATATCTCTTCCAAAATTATCAAGTACCGGCGTTTTGCTTTTTGCACCTGCCGGTTGTTTTGATCGTGGTTGAGAATACTTTGATTTTTCTTCATCAAATTCTTCATCACCCGTATCATCATACTCTGCTCTTGGTTCATTTGATTTTACCATACCTAAATCATTTCTGAAAATATCGTAATCAATTTCAAATTGGTTTAAAATCTGAGTAGCAATATTTTCTTTGTTTTTGAGAATTGATAACATAAGATGTTCCGTTTCAACCTGTGGGCTTTTTAAAGCCTTTGCTTCAAGTACCGTGACACGGATTACTTTCTCTGCCTGCTTCGTTAAAGGCAAGCTGTTGATGTTGGCAATATTCTTACCAGTTTTATCCTTCACTGCGAGTTCGATTTCCTTTCGCAATTCGTATAAATCAACATTGAGATTCTTTAAAATTTTAATAGCGGTGTTTTCACCTTCCCTGATCATTCCTAATACAAGATGTTCAGTTCCTATAAAATCATTTCCAAGCCTTAGTGCCTCTTCTCTGCTGAAGGAAATAATTTCTTTTACCTGTGTTGAAAAATTATGATCCATAGTGGATATGCGGTTTTTACAATTATAACGAATAAATTTGACCTGATTTTACTATAAGTTACACACTCTCTGTTAATAATCTATATGAACGTCAAAATTGATACCAAGGAGAAGTTTCAGGTAATAACACCTGCCGAGCACACACTTTCTGAAAATATGACAGAAGAAATCAGCCAATTGTTGCTTTCGTGTCTGAAAAAGGATATAAAAAATGTAATTCTTAATCTGAAAGAGGTAGATGTTCTGCCAGAAACTGTGGCTGATCTCATTCTTAATTGCCAGCAGGAGTTTTACGAACAGCAAGTTTCATTTGTGATTTGCGAATTAAAACCTGCAGTAGAGGAAGAACTTGAAAAGAATGAACTGCTTGAACTCATTAATTATACACCAACTGAAAGTGAAGCTTGGGATATTGTGCAGATGGAAGAAATTGAAAGGGAATTGTTTGAAGATGAATAGCAGTTAAAAGAAGATTATTCCACAAACTCATTTATTTTTATGTTTACGAAACCTAACCATAAACATTACTCATGCTGGCTGTTACAATTTTAGGAAATAATTCGGCCATACCTGCCTTTGGAAGACACCCCACCTCCCAGATCATTACCACAGTAGATGATTTGCTAATGTTTGATTGCGGAGAAGGAACACAGATCCAGATCCTGAACTATCGCATCAAACGGAGCAGAATCAATCATATTTTCATTTCACATTTACATGGCGATCACTATTTTGGTTTGATAGGCTTATTGAACAGTTTTGCTTTACTTGGGCGCATTCAGCCTTTGCATGTTTATGGATCAGAACGGTTGAAAGATGTACTTGATCTGCAATTCAGCCTGTCAAATACAATT
>JANOIQ010000570.1:0-2390 GCA_031407835.1 Chitinophagaceae bacterium | reverse complement strand
TGTCATTTTTTTTGGGTCTTTGCATTTGAAGAAAACGCCGCCAATGCCTGTTACTTTTTTCATTTTTGTATTTTTTTTGTTAGATAGTATTGTAGTAAAAGCGGAACCTGAAAGAAAAGATGCTGCAATAACTAAAACTATGAATGATGTTTTTTTCATTTTGCCTGAATGTTTGTCGATTATGATATCGTTGGTTACGCTTACCGCTAATTCAAAAATAGGCGAAAGTTATGAGCAGGCATAGCTTTCGTTTTTTTATCAGCGTGTTTATTCACAAAGGGTTAGAGAAATTGTTTCTGATAAAAAACTTTCGCTAACATAAAAACTTTTCTCATGCCCTCCTTTACCAAATTGTTTGAAATTTGTAATGATTTCTTTGATCTGGTTTTGTCTGGCAGTTTTGATCAGTACAGTTATGCAATACTTTTAACAGGGTGAAGCAATTTTACAAGTAAAAGGAGCATCGCATATCTATAAAAACGAATGTATTTATTAATCCTCCTGAGTAAGGCGGTGCCACAAAGCTTTGTACAAAGGCTGTCCGGCATACGTTTGAAAAGCAACTTGTTCATGCAAAACTGTTTGCCCTATTTTGCTGGGCCGGCCTTGTTACGATATTTAAAAAAAGTTGAGCCCGAAGCTGAAGCCAAATTAATTTGAACTTCGCAGTAACTTATTTTTTGTTATTTACCTGCCTTCAACCTGTATAACTTTGTTCTGTAATTTAAAACGAATCATAATGGAGACAACAATTCAAAAACGCAAACTTGGTAACAGCAGATTAGAAGTTTCCGCCATTGGTCTTGGTTGTATGGGCATGAGTTTTGGCTATATTCCTGTTCCCGGCAAAAATGAAATGATCGCTCTGATACATAAAGCAGTTGAACAGGGTATTACCTTTTTCGATACGGCTGAAGTATATGGACCGTTTACCAATGAAGAACTCGTTGGGCAAGCATTAGCTCCTTTTCGTAAGGATGTGCTAATAGCAACAAAATTTGGTTTCAACATTCAGGATGGAAAGCAAGCCGGTGTTGATAGTCGCCCTGCGCATATCAAAGAAGTTGCTGAAGCTTCTTTGAAAAGACTGAATACAGAAGTTATCGATTTATTCTATCAGCATCGTGTTGATCCGAATGTTCCGATTGAAGATGTGGCTGGTGCTGTAAAAGATTTAATTAAAGAAGGCAAGGTGAAACATTTCGGGCTTTCTGAAGCAGGAGTGAATACAATTCGCAGGGCACATGCTGTTCAGCCAGTTACTGCTTTGCAAAGTGAATATTCATTATGGACAAGAAATCCTGAAGCAGAAATACTGCCCGTGCTGGAGGAACTGGGCATTGGCTTTGTTCCATTCAGCCCGTTAGGCAGGGGCTTTCTCACCGGTAAAATGAATGAACATACAAGCTCGACAGTACTGACTTTCGGAAAGCACTTCCACGTTTTGCACCTGAAGCGCTCAAAGCAAACCAGGCATTGGTTGATTTACTTACAAAAATTGCCAAACAAAAAAATACAACACCTGCACAAATTGCATTGGCATGGTTGCTGGCACAAAAGCCATGGATTGTTCCCATACCCGGAACAACGAAGTTGCTTCGCTTAACAGAAAACAATGGTGCCGCATCTGTTACACTTACAGCAGATGATTTGCTGGAAATTGAAATAACCTCAGCACAAATAAAAATTGCAGGGGAGCGGTATACTGAACAAATGGAGAAAGGAACCGGTCTTTGATTGATGAAAAACAAATGCACTGAAGAATGAAATTTTACCGGAGCCTGAATGCTGACATAATGCCTGCAAGATAAATGGGTAATAATTTATGAGTAAACCCTCAAGCCTTTTCATAGAAAAGGCTTGAGGGTTTAAAGCTCCTGATTAAATCAATTTAGAATCTTTTTTTGCTTCATCCAGTGTCATAACTTTAAGACGGGGTCTTGCACCAAATATGCCCAGCATTGTTCTGTATTTTACTACATATGTTTTTCCCGCTTCCGCATTTAACTGAACAGCTCTTTTAGGTTGCTTTGCGCTGATAGTGTGTGAGCCGGGTGTGATTTCTACACTTTGCATACTGGAGTTTTTCAAAGTAGTTACTTCTTTATTATCTACATTAACTTTATAGCGTGCAAGCAAACCATAAGGTGAACCTTTACGGTACACGATCAATTTTGCGTTGGGTTGCGCCTTTAAGTTGTCGGCTAAAAAAAAGCTTGCAGCAGTAAGTGTAATAATTAAAATGTTTGATTTCATAAAATGCTATTTAGTTTTATTGCGGTTATACGCACAGTAACAAATACGGAGTGAGTTGATTTTTGGATTTTAAAAAAGCTGTAAATTGAAACACCCGTCAATAAAGCAAAAATTATTCTGTTGAATCGAAATTT
>JANOIQ010000566.1:0-3019 GCA_031407835.1 Chitinophagaceae bacterium | reverse complement strand
TGATATATTTTATGGCAGAGAAGCAATTGAAGGAACATTGTACAAACAGATATCAGGCTTTGTAGGAACTGAAGCAGCAATACAGATTCAGCACACCATCCGTAATGCAGCTTTATCGCACGACAGTAAGTTTGCAACGATTGTTGGTTTTATCACTTTGCTGGTTGGTGCCACCAGTGTCTTCAGCGAAATACAGGATTCCATCAACCAGATATGGAAGCTGAAAGCAAAGCCATATAAAGGGAAGGGATACCTGCGTTTACTTGTAAACCGGTTACTTTCTTTTTCATTGGTAATTGGTCTTGGATTTATTTTACTTGTATCGCTTGCAGTGAACGGATTAATGGACCTGCTGATTCACCGCTTAACACAGTTGTTTCCTGAAATGACGGTGATTATGGTTTATTCGTTTAACCTGGTTTTGACATTTGGCATTACTTCATTGCTCTTTGGTATGATCTTTAAAGTACTGCCTGATGCACAGATAGAATGGAAGCATGTAAGAGCAGGAGCTTTTACAACAGCCGTTCTGTTTATGGTGGGAAAATTCCTGATAGGATTTTACTTAGGACAGAGCGAACTTTCTACAACATACGGCACAGCAGGTTCGGCTATTGTGCTGTTGCTATGGGTATATTATTCTGCTATGATCTTATATTTTGGAGCCGTGTTTACACATGTTTATGCAGCACATACGGGATCAAAGATTTATCCTAATAAGTATGCTGTGTGGGTACAGGAGATAGAAGTGGAATCGGAAAAATCAATTGAGCATCAGCCCGAAGAAAAAACCGTAGTTAAGGTTGCGAAGAAAGAGTAATAAATTTCAGGTATTTATTTGCTTAACGGTAACTTGAATCTCAGGAAACAATAATAGTTTAATAGTTTAAAAAATTCTTTCATGAAATTGATTTACATACTGATTGCTGGCATCACAAGTTTATTCATCTTTCAATCAAGTGCTGTTACACCGTATCAGCAATTGATTGATACAAATAAAAATCAGATCATCACGGGTGCTGATCAAACGGATAAATATACTTCTTACCTGAAAGGTAAACGTGTTGCTGTATTAGCCAATCCAACTACAATTATTGGCAATAAACACTTGGTAGATAGTTTACTTGCCAGAGGCATCAATATTGTAAAAGTGTTTGGGCCCGAACATGGTTTCAGGGGAAATGCAAGTGCTGGTGTAAAAGTAAAAGATGAAAAAGATTCTGCAACAGGCGTAAAGGTGATTTCTTTATATGGCCCTAAGCGCAAACCTTCGAAAGAAGATATGGCCGATGTTGATATCATAATTTTCGATATACAGGATGTGGGTTGCAGGTTTTATACTTATATCAATGTGCTGAGCCATATCATGGAAGCATGTGCGGAAAATAAAAAAGAACTGTTGATTCTTGACCGGCCGAATCCCAATGGATATTTAGTAGATGGACCTGTACTGGATATGAAACTGAAATCGGGGATTGGTATGTTTCCAATACCAATTGCACATGGAATGACCATTGCTGAATTTGCACAAATGATCAATGGTGAAGGATGGCTGCCGGGAAAAATAAAATGTAAACTGAAAATTATTACTGTTGCCAATTACAATCATAATCTGTCGTATACTTTGCCGGTAAAACCTTCGCCCAATTTAAATACACAGCAGAGTATTATGCTGTATCCTTCAACCTGTTTATTTGAAGGAACTGCTTTGAATCATGGACGTGGTACTTACTTTCCTTTTACTGTATTCGGCAGTCCGTTGTTAAAAGATAAATTCAGTTTTTCTTTTACACCAGTAAGTATTCCCGGCATGAGTGAAACACCCTTGCATATGAATACTGTCTGTTACGGACTTGATCTCAGAACTTATGATATCAACAAACTACGAAAAACAAAGCGGATCAATATTCAATGGATGAAAGATTTGTATGCAGCTTTTCCCGTTAAAGAAAAATTTTTTGACAGAAGCCAAAGTAAGGAAATGGGCGATATTGATAAGCTTTCGGGCAGCTCTGGATTCAGGAAACAAATGATTGCCGGCAAATCAGTAAAAGAAATCCAGGACTCCTGGGAACCCGGTTTATCAAAGTATAAAACCATGCGGAAGAAGTATTTGCTCTATCCCTGATTTCAACTCTTACTAAAAGTGAGTTTCAGTAACCGGTTAATTCAGTAAGATTCATTCAATATACTTTCTGTAAACTATTACCTGAAATCCGATAATAATTTTATCTTCCGATCCAAATCCGGATCATTTATGCAGCCAAAACAGTATGGAGTATTTTCATTGCCGGTTATCGTTGGAGCATTAGGTTTTTTTGTTGATATCTACGACCTACTCCTTTTTAATATTACGAGGCGTTCAAGTCTTACATCTCTCGGTGTTGCAGAAACAGACTTAAAGACTATCGGTGAAAATCTGTTGAGCTGGCAAATGATTGGGTTAACAATCGGCGGAATCATCTGGGGAATACTGGGCGATAAGAAAGGAAGAAAAAGTGTGTTGTTCAGTTCTATCCTTTTGTATTCTCTGGCAACAATTTCCAATGGTTTTGTAACGGATGTAGAACAATACAGATGGATCCGTTTTATTGCTGCTTTAGGTTTGGCTGGTGAGCTGGGAGCAAGTATTACGTTGACCAGTGAACTGCTCCCCAAAGAAAAAAGAGGCATCGCTGCAGCTATCATTGCAACGAGTGGTGTGTTTGGTACCATTGCTGCTTATTTTATTCATTATTTAAGCGATGAAAACTGGCGTTTGTGTTATTTTATTGGGGGTGGGATGGGAATTGCATTGCTGTTTCTGCGTGTAGGATTTCTTGAAAGTGGAATGTTCAATGCAGTGAAGAAAGCAAAAGAACCCATGGGTAATTTCTTTATGCTGCTGAATAACAAAGAACGGTTTCTGCGTTACCTGCGGGCCATACTCATTGGGTTACCGGTTTGGTATATCATCGGCATCATCATCAGTTTTTCCGATGAGTTTGCCAAGCAGTTCGGCATTGCAGGTTTTGATCAG
>JANOIQ010000562.1:0-2525 GCA_031407835.1 Chitinophagaceae bacterium | reverse complement strand
GTGATGGGAAAGCAGAAATAGCTATGAAAACGGCTGATGGTACAATTGATGGAAAAGGAAAAATGATTGGCGACAGTACAAAAGATTACAGGAATGAACGTGGTTATATTTTATCAGGTCCTGAATATCTAACTGTATTTAACGGGCTGACGGGTGCTGCTATTTCAACAGTAAGTTATGATCCTCCACGTTATCCAACTTCATTAAATCCAACAACAGAAGAATTAAAAGCCATGTGGGGCGATGGATATGGTAACAGGATAGATCGCTTTCTTGCATGCATCGCCTATCTCGATGGGAAACATCCTTCTGTAGTAATGTGCCGTGGATATTATACCAGGACAATATTAGCCGCATGGGATTTAAAAGGTAACAAACTTGTTAAACGCTGGGTGTTTGATTCAGATGCTCCGGGAAATAAAAAATTTGCAGGACAGGGTAATCATAATTTATCTGTAACAGATGTAGATGATGATGGAAAAGATGAAATTGTATACGGACAAATGACGATTGATGATAATGGACAGGGTTTGTATTCAACAGGGATTGGTCATGCAGATGCATTGCATGTAAGTGATCTTGATCCTCAACGTCCCGGTCTTGAAGTATTCAGCATACAGGAGCGTTTTGGTGATGCAGGTGCAAATTTTCGTGATGCAAAAACAGGCGAAGTAATCTGGAAAAAAGCATCTGTGAAAGCCGGTGATGATGGTGAAGGTCCGGGCCGTGCTTTAGCGCTGGATGTTGATCCCCGTTATCCCGGTTTTGAATGCTGGGTGGCCGGTGCAGGTATAACAGGTATGTTTGATAGCAAGGGAAATAAGATTGCTGAAAAAACACCAGCCTGCAACATGGGCATCTATTGGGATGGTGATGCATTAAGCGAAATACTGAATGGTGTCAACATCAGCAAATGGGATTATGTAAACAGCACAACAGAAAAATTATTTGATGGCCGTGATTTTAATTGTGTAAGCAATAACGGAACAAAATCAAATCCATGCCTGAGTGCAGATTTGTTTGGTGATTGGCGGGAAGAAATTATTTGCCGCACAACAGACAGTAAGGAGCTGCGCATTTTTTCAACATCAATTCCAACAAAAATAAAACTCTATACGCTCATGCATAATCCGCAATACCGTTTAAGTATTGCCTGGCAGAATGTAGCATACAATCAACCGCCACACAGCAGTTATTTTATTGGCGAAGGAATGAAGATGCCCGCAAAGCCGAATATTACAGTGATCAGTAAAAAATAATTCTTATGAATCTGAACCATCGTCTGCTTTCCAGAACATTCCTGTTTATTGCAGGTTGCTTTTTATTTACTCTCACAAATGCACAGCAAGCAAGACAGATTTTGTCATTTGATAAAGACTGGAAATTTATAAGAGAAGATAGTAAAGGAGCAGAACAAATTGAGTTTAATGATGCTGCCTGGCGTTCATTAAATGTACCGCACGACTGGAGTATTGAAGGTCCTTACGACAGAAATAACCCAACAGGTCGTGGTGGTGGTTATTTGCCTGCTGGTATTGGGTGGTACCGCAAAACATTTACGTTGAATGAAGCTGATGCAAAGCAATTACTGTTCATTGAATTTGATGGAGTAATGGCGAACAGCGATGTGTGGATCAATGGTTATCATTTAGGGAAACGCCCAAACGGTTATGTAAGTTTTGAATATGAGTTAACCGGTCATCTAAATTTTGGCGGCAGAAAAAATGTAATTGCAGTAAGAGCAGATAATACAGTGCAGCCGGCATCAAGGTGGTATACGGGTGCAGGTATTTACCGGCATGTTTGGTTATCGGTAACCAACCCCGTACATGTGGCACACTGGGGTTCATTTGTTACTTCATCGAATGTTACTGAAGCTAAAGCAACAGTTACTGTTCAATCAACCATTAAAAATCAATCTGCTGTTGCACAAAATATGTTGGTGCAGGTAAGTCTCGTTTCGCCTGATGGAAAAGTATTTACAAAAGCCGGAGTGAAACAAAAAGTGGAAGCTGGCAAAGAACAAACTGTTACACAAAATATCTCTTTGGATAAACCTGCCTTGTGGAATATTGATCATCCGCAGTTATATACCGCCGTTACAAAAATCATCATCAATAAAAATACTGTTGATGAATCAATCGAAACATTTGGAATAAGAGATATAAAATTCGATGCGGCAAAAGGTTTCTTATTGAATGGAAAAAATGTAAAAATAAAAGGTGTATGCCTCCATCATGAAGCAGGTGCACTGGGTGCAGCTGTTCCATTAAGCGCATGGAAAAGGCGTTTTCAAATTCTGAAAGAACTTGGTGTAAATGGCATCCGCACATCACACAATGCTGTGGCACCGGAGTTTTTAGACCTTTGTGATAAAATGGGTTTTCTTGTAATGAATGAAACCTTTGATACATGGAATGCTGCAAAAAGTCATGCAGAAAAAGGATACAACTTATACTTTACAAATTGGTGGGAAAGAGATACCAGGGATATTGTAATGCGTGACCGGAATCATACTTCTGTTG
>JANOIQ010000519.1:0-8471 GCA_031407835.1 Chitinophagaceae bacterium | reverse complement strand
TTGGAATAACCAAAAACAATGGCGTCTACAGCTACTTTTATGTCAGATGATTTATTTTGCATACAATCAAAGCAAAATTACTGTATTTAGTGATACCCGGGAGGCACCAGTCGAGTATTCAAATTCAGTTTGTCCTTCGTTGAAAATCAGATAATTCTTTTTTCTGTTTTTGAAGTTGAATGTGATAATAAATTGTAATGCCCCCAATGACCAGCAAAATAATACAAACCCCAGCGATCAGATTATTATTATTCGAAGTAACCTGCACAGTTGATATCACATCAGGAGTTGGGATATCAGGTGCAATAATCGGAGTAGGGTAAACTTTACTATAAAGAGCCTCCCACTTAGGGATCGTGTTTAAATTTTCCATAAAGTTATTTTTTTATTTTTTGAAAATGAAAATCCAAAATGGTTCATAACAAATACTTTATGACCGTTTCGTTCAGTTATTGAATTATGCAATTCAAAATCAAACCCACTATCTTCCATCATTTGAGGATCAATTTCACTACTGCCACGATAAGTATAATAAAGTTCTCGTAAGATCTTTTCATTCAGCCAGAAAGGATTTGCCTTGAGAGATTTTTTTTCATAAGCCATTATTGATTGACTCTTATGAAATTCAATGCCACATTCTTCGTGCCTGACACGGTTTCCGTGCGGGTCATTCATTGGCATACCACAGAATGAGCATACATTTTTAGGGTTCATACAGCAGAATTTTTTATAAAATCAAGCACATCAGACAGAAAATAAAATATTTTGTTTTCGATCTTGTAATTTTTTAGTCGCCCCGAATTCCTATAATTCAACGCTGTACGTCGGGAAATCTTCAGAAGGTCCCGAAGGTCGACATCGTCGAGAATAATCTCATTTGCAGGCCGGTGATGCTTCCTGACTAGATTAAGAACGATTTCTTCCACATTCGAAATAAATTCCTCGTAATTTTTTTCCTGGTTCATAGTTCTTTTCTTTAGAATTTAAAATTAGCACTTTGAAACACCCCGGTAAAGCAAAACCACGACTTTGAAAAGTCGTGGTTTTGCTTGGCAAATTCATTTAGCCTTATTTGAATTCAATTTCCTGTCTCATTGCTTCTTATTTTTGGGATACACATAGGAATCAAAATCGTCAGAGAGTTTTAGAAGAAAACTGCTCCTGTTCCCTTGTTTTTTTTTGATCGCAAGCTTTTTGTCTTTATACAAATCCCGATCTACTTGGAATATCTCCATAAAAAATGTCTTCAATTTTTTTGTATCATCAAAATACTTTGAGGTAACCAAGGCTTCAATTAATTCACAGATTTCGATTGGATTACAATGATATTTAATTACGGGAAGTTGTTCAATATCAGGAAGCAGTAAATATTTTGAAAAAATATCAACCAGACGGTATTTCAGTTCCCTTAATAAATTTTTTCTGAACTTGAAATACAAATCAATTTGAGGCATGAGTGTATCAAAATTAAAATGAACTGACGGATATGCCACCCGATGATGTCCGACAACAACATAGAATGTATCAGAAGAAATCAATGCCATTTTTTGAACGAACCAATCTTTGTAGTTCAATTTATCAAACTGTATGTCAACAACTTTTACTGCATTTCTGATCATTTCATTGATTTCATACAAACTTTCTCCCAATTGGCATTGCTGATCAATTTTGTCAGCCAAAAACTCAAACCCTTCATTAAAAACTTTTCGAAGGTCGTCGATTTCGACTTCATGAGAAGGAGGGTCAATTTTATCAACATTGTTAAATAATATCAAGCTGTCTGCTTTAATTTTATTTTTCCCATCTGTCAGATACTCGTCTAGTTCTTTCTTTGTTTTAAAGTTATCATCGACCATTTTAGAAATGATTACAATTTGATTGACTTCAACCCGCTCAATAAGAGTCATTATCATGTTATCAAAATCTCTTTCAATCTGTTTCTGTTCCATAAGTTATTTTTTTAGTAAGTTAAATAATTCCTTTGTCTCCCGTTCAATCTTGAGTGTTGTTACTTTCGCATACTTCTGTGTCTGAGATATCTTCGAATGCCCCAGCATCTTGGATACACTCTCTATAGGTACTCCGTTTTCTAAAGCCACCGTTGTAGCAAATGTGTGCCTCCCTACGTGGGTGGTGATTCGCTTGCGGATATTCAGAAAGGCAAAGACCTCCTTCAGATAAATATTAAACTTCTGATTGGAAATTTTCGGAGCCATCGCCGTTTCAGGAGCTAAGCTTTCCCAACCAGGCAGCCATTTATCCAGTAAGACCTGGGCGGGATGAAATAAAGGAATGATAAACTCCACATCAGTCTTATGCCGCTTCTTCCTGATAATATATTGCCGCTTAAGGGATTATACTCGATATGCCTTCGTTGCAGATCCTGGAGATCCACGTAGGCAAGTCCAGAATGAATACAGAACAGGAACAGCTCCTTAGTTTTAGTCAGGTATCCCTTTTCAAATTCAGTCTCTTTCAGGGTCTTTATTTCCATTTCAGAAAGCACTTCAATATCAACATCCTTATGGACAACCTCTTCCCCGAAAACGCATTATGTGAAGTCCAGCGATTATCAACTGCAATCCGGTAACCTTTTTTAAAGATTTGCAGAAGTTTCATGGCAGAGTTATGATTATTGGCACATTCTGCTTTCAGGTAGATTTCGAACTCGTCAATAAAATTCCGGTTAATCCGGTTGAAGGCAATATCACTGACATTCAGATGAGATTTGACAAAAGCTTTTAAATGCTTCATACAGGTTTGATGTTTGAGCAGGTTTGATTGCTGACGGTGAAGTGTATTCTGTCTACCCATCTTCAGCAGTAAACTGCTGAACACTCCAAACAGGGAATAGGTTTTCTTTTCCTCTTCAGCAAAAGCCAGGTCCATGATTTCCCGTAAAGTTGGGTCGGCTGTATTCTGTGATAATAGATAATAGGCCCCCATGACTTTTTCTTTCAGTTCACTGAAAGCTTCATCGATCTGTTTTTGCTGAAAAGCATTTCCTTTTAAACGGTGGAGCTGGCTATCCCAAAGCTCAAAAGGAATTTTGATCTGCATACTTTTATCAATCACGATAAACTGATAACTGATGCGGAGATAAAGAGTCGCCTCGGTAAGACTGCTTGATTTCCGTTTCGGATAAACAGCAAACTGTGGCTTTTCCTGCAATTTGTTTGAACGCATATTCATACTCAAAAGATTTTACGAAGTTCATGAGTATGCACGATTGGCTTAGTCGCAGAGTGGGGAAAGCATGCGTTAAATAGTGAGTGAAGTTTTTGAGTCCTGTTACGAAGGATGTTGCCGTTTCGGACATCCTGACATAGGCTCATAAAAAAACTCACTATTTCTAGTGAGCATTTTAGTGAGTTTCTGCGTTTTAGTGAGCATCAATTTTCTGGGATGCGCTGCCCTGCTCAATTCTACGCAATTCTGGTCTTTGAACTGCGGACCGGACGGGACTCGAACCCGCGACCTCCGCCGTGACAGGGCGGCATTCTAACCAACTGAACTACCGATCCAACTACCCTACTCCTGTATTTCAAATCAGCAAGCTGATTCTCATCCATTTTTGGGACGGCAAAGATAGGGGTTTGAAGGTTTTGGAAAAAAAGTTTTTCTGCTTTCCCGGCCAAATTGTTTTCATTTTACAGCACCATCCAAAGCTTGGTTATATTTGTCCTCACTTAATCAAAACTGAATGCTCAAAATAGCAGTGTTTGGCGCAGGCCACCTCGGAAAATTTCACCTCAATAACTGGAAAGAAATCGAAGGAGTTGAACTGGTTGGCTTTTACGATCCCAGCGATCGAATAGCAAAAACAGTTGCAGAAAAATACCAGCTGAAACGTTTTATCAACCCGGAAGAATTGATGGCATTATGCGATGCTGCAGATATTGTTGCACCAACTCCTGATCATTTTCATCTCAGCCAGATGGCAGTGCGCCTGGGCAAACATGTGTTTGTGGAGAAACCCATGTGCAATTCAATGGAAGAAGCAAATGAACTGGTGAAGTTAGTTCGGGAAGCCAACGTAAAATTACAGGTAGGTCATGTGGAGCGCTTTAATCCTGCATTCCTTGCTGTAAAAGACCTGGAACTGAATCCGATGTTTATTGAAGTGCATCGTTTATCGCAATTCAATCCACGGGGAACAGAAGTAAGTGTGATACTCGATTTAATGATTCATGATATTGACATCATTTTAAGTTTGGTAAAGAGCGATGTAAAAAATGTATATGCCAACGGTGTGGCGGTAATGACCGATACGCCTGATATTGCCAACGTACGCATTGAATTTGATAATGGCTGTGTCGCCAATCTTACCAGCAGCCGCATCAGCATGAAAAAAATGCGCAAGATCAGGCTCTTCCAGAGAGATGCCTATATTGGTATTGATTTCCTGGAGAAGAAAGCTGAGATCATCAAGATGAAAACAAACGACGACAAAGAAGAATTCTCCTTTGACATTGATACCAGGGATGGAAAAAAAACCATCGCTATTTCAAACCCTCCCGTGGTGGAAGTAAATGCCATTAAAATGGAACTGGAACAATTCAGAGATGCCATACTAAATAATAAACCTGTACCTGTAAGTGAAGTGGATGGATTACGTGCAATGGAGGTGGCCCACCAGATACTTCAGAAAATACAACGTACTGCTTTAGCTTAACTGCATGACTTCATCGCCCCGTATACATATTGGCTGGTATGTAATTGCCGACTGGCTGGCTGCAACATTTGCATGGGGATTGTTTTATCTGCTGCGCAGAGTGTTGCTGGGTGAAGCAGTTTCGCTTTTTAACCAGCCTTTCGACACAACTTTTTTTTACGGAATTCTTTTCATCCCGCTTTGCTGGCTTACACTTTATCACCTGTTTGGAAGTTATAAAAATCTGTACAGCAAATCAAGGTTACAGGAATTAACCCTTACGTTCTTCAGCTGCATATTAGGATCATTAATTATTTTCTTTGCTATTCTGCTCGATGACAGGATCATTGCCTACACATTTTATTATAAAGAAAGCTTACTACTTTTTGGATTACAATTTGGTTTTACCTGGCTGTTTCGCTGGCTTGTTTTAAACAGGGTTAAACGGCAGTTACTGAAAGGAATTGTACAAATCAATACCCTCATCATTGGTGCAAATAAAAATGCAATCAAACTGTACAAGGATATTAAAGGGTCGGGCGAAACACTGGGATTTTATTTTACAGGATTTTTATACCCGGATGGCACTTCCTCAAATGGATTAAGCAAATACCTTACCCCGCTGGGTTCTTTGAAAGATCTCGCAAGAGTAATTCATGAACATAAAATTGAACAGGTAATCATTGCTACTGAAGAAAAAGAACGCCAGTCAATGGAACAATCGCTGAGCCTTTTGAGTGAGCATGATATCAGTATTAAACTTTTACCTAACACCATTGATATTCTTTCAGGCTCTGTAAGAACAAGCAACGTATTAGGCGCTGTGTTGATTGATCTGCATACCGACATGATGAGTGAGTGGCAGCAAAATATTAAGCGGCTGATTGATATTGTTGCCTCTTTAATTTCACTCATTATTTTATCTCCCTTGCTGGTGTTTGTTGCCATCAGGGTAAAACTTTCATCAGAAGGTTCCGTCTTTTATTCGCAGGAACGTGTGGGATTGAAAGGGAAAAAATTCTTTATCTATAAGTTTCGCTCAATGGTAACTGATGCGGAGAAAGATGGCCCTGCCCTTTCATCTGAAACCGATCAACGGATTACTCCCTGGGGTAAAACAATGCGTAAATGGAGGCTCGATGAACTGCCGCAATTCTGGAATATTTTAAAAGCTGAAATGAGTTTGGTGGGGCCAAGACCCGAACGCCGTTATTACATTGACCAGATTGTAGAGAAAGCTCCTTACTATCGTTTTCTCCTGAAAGTAAAACCCGGTCTCACATCCTGGGGAATGGTAAAGTTTGGATATGCAGAAACGGTGGATGAAATGGTGGAACGCAGTAAATACGACCTGGTATATATTGAAAATATTTCACTGGCACTTGATATCAAGATCATCATCCATACCATCCGTTTGATCTTTTTGGGAAAAGGAAGATGATTCCTGATTCACTACAAAATTTACTATAAGTGATTAAAACTGAGAACAAGAGTTTATTTTTGATAAAACCCTCCGAGTGAAATATTTCATAGCTCTCCTGCTTTTATTTGTATCATCCATTACGCTTGCACAGCATGTACACTGGCAGCAGCAGGTCAATTTCAAAATAGATGTTACACTTAATGACGCAGAACATACATTAGATGGGTTTGAAAAAATAGAGTATATCAATCATTCTCCTGATACGTTAACCTTTATCTGGTTTCATGTATGGCCGAATGCTTATCGTACAGACAAAACAGCCTTCAGCGATCAGTTACTTGAAAATGGACGCACAGATTTTTACTTCTCCAATAAAGAAGACCGTGGTTATATCAATCGGTTAGACTTTCGGGTAAACTCTGTTTTAGCAAAAACAGAAGATCATCCGCAGCACATTGATATCATCAAAATATTATTGCCTCTGCCATTGGCACCGGGAGCTTCTATTGAAATTACCACTCCCTTTCATGTGCAGTTGCCGAAGAACTTTTCAAGGGGGGGCCATGTGGGTCAATCTTATCAAATAACACAATGGTATCCCAAGCCTGCAGTATATGATCAGAAAGGATGGCATCCGATGCCTTATCTCGATCAGGGAGAATTTTACAGTGATTTTGGGAACTATGAAGTGAAACTGACTGTTCCGAAATCGTATGTGGTGCTCAGCAGCGGTGATTTGCAGAATGAAGAAGAAAAGACCTGGCTGAAGGAAAGAGCCATGAACTACAAACCACCGGTAATTCAAAAGAAGCTTCCTAACACAAAAGCAAAAAAGCCAGTCAATCCTTCATCTTTGCCTAAACCAAAAGAAGAAACTAAAACACTTCTTTATAAACAAAATAATATCCACGACTTTGCCTGGTTTGCCGACAAAAAATATCTTGTTGGATACGATACCATTCAATTAAGCAACACACATATAGTTGATGTGTATAGTGCGTATTCTCCTGAAGGAAAACAAGTATGGAAGAAAAGTATACAAATGATCAAAGATGCTGTTCGTTTCAGAACAAAAGCAATTGGTGAATACCCATATAACACAGTTGTAGCGGTAGAAGCAAAGATGGGTTTTGAGGGAGGCATGGAATATCCATGTATTACAGTTATCACTCCAATGAAAACAGAAAAAGATCTGGAGAGTGTTATTCAGCATGAAGTGGGTCATAACTGGTTCCAGGGTATGCTGGCTAATAATGAACAGCAGTACCCATGGTTTGATGAAGGCATTAATTCTTATTACGATAACCGTTTTGAAAAAGAAGAAAGCAGGTATAAAATACCATTAAAAAAGAAGAAGCCGTTTAATTTAACTCTTGATGACAATCTTTTCCTGCAGAGTTTTGAACGGTGGAGAAAAGACCAGCCGCTAAGTACAACAAGCGACAGTTTAACAGAAGCTAACTACAACCTGATTGCATATACAAAAGGCGCAGCCTTTATGCAATTACTGGAAGAACAGCTTGGACGCAGTGCTGTTGACGCAGCTATGCAAAACTACTTTCAGCAATGGAAACTAAAACATCCTTACCCGCTTGATTTGAAAACATCGCTGGAACAATCGACGGGAAGAAACCTTGATTCAATTTTTTCCTTACTTACTAAGAAAGGTCCATTAAAGCCGGAAGGAAAGAAAAAGCTGAAACTTGTCCCGGTTATTGGAGTGAACAGTGCCACTGCAAATGTTGTAATAATCTCTCCTGTTATTGGCACTAATCTTTACGATGGATTCATAATCGGTGCTGCTGTACATAATTTCACATTACCCTCCACTCCTTTTCAATTCATTGTTGCACCGATGTATGCCACAAAAAGTAAACAGCTGAATGGCATTGCTCGATTGGGTTATACATTTTACCCGAAGAAAACATTTCAACGTATTACTGTTGCATTAAACGGCCTGAAGTTTAATACAAACGATTTTATTGATACAGCTAATAATAAATATGTTACCGGTTTCAGGAAAATATCACCATCATTGAAATTTGTGTTAGCTGAAAAGAACCCAAGAAGCTCAAGAGAACGCTTTATTCAATGGAAAACATTTTTCCTGAATGAAGATGAGTTACGCTTCAGAAGTGATACATTCCCCAATGGCAATCGTTTTACAGAAGTAAAAAAAATACAATCACAACGTTACCTGAACCAACTGCGTTATGTTGTACAAAATACAAGAGCATTGTATCCCTACAAAGCTGAACTGCTGGCAGAACAGGGAAAGGAATTTATCCGCCTGGCAGTAACAGGAAATTATTACTTCAACTACAATTCAAAACTGGGTGCAGATATCCGCATTTTTGCAGGCAAGTTTATTTACCTCGGTTCAAAAACCATCAG
>JANOIQ010000500.1:0-1593 GCA_031407835.1 Chitinophagaceae bacterium | reverse complement strand
TACGGCATCATTCCAAGAAGCAACCGTGGTATTTTTGTCATCAATGAAATTCCCGATCTGCAGGCACGCATCCAGGTTTCATTGTTCAACATATTGGAAGAAGGAGATGTGCAGATCCGTGGCTTTAAACTACGTTTGCCTTTGGATATTTTATTTGTGTTTACTGCTAATCCTGAAGATTATACCAACCGTGGGTCAATTGTAACGCCATTGAAGGATCGTATAGAAAGCCAGATTCTTACGCACTATCCAAAAACAATAGAAGTGGGTTTAGCTATTACTGATCAGGAAGCAAGTATTCATCCTGAGCAGGAAAAGAAAGTGGAAGTAAGTGATTTAATGAAGCGGTTGATTGAACAGGTTGCCTTTGAAGCAAGAAACAGTGAATATGTTGATAAGAAAAGCGGTGTTAGTGCAAGGCTTACTATTTCGGCTTTGGAAAATGCAGTAAGTACAGCGGAGTTGCGTGCCATTCAAAACAAAGAAAAAACAACCCAGGTTTGGATGAGTGATTTGATTGGAATTATTCCATCCATTACCGGGAAAATTGAACTGGTATATGAAGGTGAACAGGAAGGTCCCTACCAGGTTGCTTTTCATTTACTGGATAAAGCCATTCGCACACAGTTTATACAATACTTTCCCAATCCCGAACAACCAAAGAAACGAAAACCGGAAGCAGGTACTGATAATCCATACAAATCAATTACCAATTGGTTTGATAAGGGAAATCAGCTCAGCATCATCATGAATACAAAAGATGAAGATAAAATTCATCAGTTATACAATGTGGATGGCTTGTATCCGTTAGTAAAAAAATATTTTAAAGGAGCCAATGAAAAACAGGCTGCATTAATGATGGAATTTGTGCTGCATGGTTTGGCATCTTATTCATTGATCAGTAAAAAAATTGTAGAAGGAAGGATAGAATTCAATGATCTGATGGGAAGCATTATTGATATGAAAGCAGGGCGGGACAGTGATGAAGATGAAGACTTTGACAATGAAGATTTCACATAATTGTACAAATAGTATTGAAGCACAAAAGGTGAGTAATGCTCACCTTTTGTGCTTTTGAAATAGTTTTAAATTTAGTACCAGGAGCTAAATATGGTTAAAAAACCTTTTATTCTTCAGTCAAAAGATCAGTATCTCCTAACAGATTAAGGTCAACATCTGTTCCGGCAATTCCTTCAACAGAACCACGGATATGTGCTGCATTCAATAAAACTTTTTCCAATTGCTTTTCACGTTGCTTCCATAATTTTTCCATTGCATCACGTTCTTTCTGTATGGAAATTTTCATGCTCATAAAACCTTCACGAATGGCTTTCCATTGTTCTCCAAATTCATTTCCCGTTAAATAGTCGTAGAGCATTTGCATTTTCTCGCCTTTGTTTTCCTGCCCTTTTGTTGCCTGCGCAATACGGATGATACTGTCTCTTAAAACATGTGTCAGTGCTTTTGCTTCTGCAAAGCTGCAGATCCACACTCCATCTTTCATTCCAAACCTGTCAAGATCTTTCGGCATGGCTTGTGTAACAATCACGGCAATATTTGCTGCCTGGCTGCGCATATCGGCTTTCAGTTTTT
>JANOIQ010000459.1:0-37405 GCA_031407835.1 Chitinophagaceae bacterium | reverse complement strand
CCATTGATAGCAGAAAATTGTGCTTCACCCGGCAGGGGAATCATTGTAAACTTTCCATTCCCTTCATTGCGTAAATAGCAGGATTGAAGCATCGTAGCTTTTAAACGTTGTGCATCTTTCACCATTGCATCCGGAAAAATTTCCTGCATTGTTGCAGTAGCAAATGGTTGATAAGTATTGTATCGTTTTCTTAACGAAGGAATTCTTTCCAGTATATCATCACGCCCCTCTGCAGGAAATTCCTCTAACTGACCTTTGGTGTTTGGCAGAAAGATAGAAATGATGGGTACATAACCGCCATTTTTATTAAAGTCACTGGCTGTAACAAACACGGGATGCTCTTCACTGGCTTTATAAAGTGTATTTAACCCAACATTGCCTATAATATAATCTGTTTTGCCGGTGTGCCGGAAATCACCTGCAACAATGGAATTCCAAAAGCCCGGTTTACTACTAACTCCTGAATTTGCTGTAACATCTGTAAATTTCCCATTCACATTTTTTAAAAAAGTTACCGGCATCCATTCACCCGTAAGAATTAAATCTGTTTGCTCATCGTTATCAAAATCTGTAAACAACGCATCGCAAACCATTCCGATATTTTTTAAAGCGGGTGCTATTTGTTCTGTTACATCGGTGAACTTAGCTTTCCCGTTTTCTGTATCATTTCTGAAAATAAAACTACTTACCGATTTTGGATATTTCCCCGGATCAACCCTGCCTGACACAAACAGATCAAGTTTACCATCTTTATTAAAATCCATTGCTCTTACACAGAGCTTGCTGGTATAATTTGCAGGCAATGCTGTTTCGTCTTTTGTAAAATTCCCTTTGCCATCGTTGATGTACAGCATGTCCTGGTAGTTCTCACTGTTACTCTTAAAATTATATCCTCCGCTTGCTATATATAAATCAGAGCTCCCATCTCCATTGGCATCAAACAATAAGATGCCCTCATCGTTCGAATTTTTATCAGTTATTGTTTTTTTGTCTGACAATTCTTTTTGAATAAACTTTCCATCAGGTTGTTGCAAAAAAAGTTTGGGTAGCGAGAATGAACTTCCGCCAATCACCAGATCATCAAGGCCATTATCATCCACATCTGCTGCTGCTAATGCAGGGCGGTATTCTGATAACTTATGAGGCATTGTTGACTGAATATTAAAATCAATAAAATCCCTGTCATTGTATGTATAATTGATGCCTGCATCCCGTGTTATTTCTGTAAATAAAGGCGGAGTAGTTAATTTACCTGGCTCCCAAATATAGTTTGTGCTGGCATCAACGACATTTACTTTTAGTAACTGATCTGCCTTCACTTTTGCAATGGTTTGTTTTTTCCCTTCGGGCCATTTGATCACTACGGAATCAATCATTGCAGTTTTACCCAAACCAAAGTGAGCAATGTTTTGATGACTTGAAAGGTAGCCACGATAGGGTGTATTTTCAAAAGCCTGATGCTTTGTACCATCGTAATAAATATCAATCCATGTTCCTATTCCATTCCTGTTTTGTTTACTGCCTGTACATTTTATTTGTAAAAAATGAGTACTGCTATCGTCTTTGTTGCGAAGGCTATTTTTATACACGAATGCTTCATCGCCAATATTATTCACCACCATATCCATGTCGCCATCATTATCTAAATCTGCATAAGCTGCCCCATTTGAAAAACTTGGTTCTGTTAATCCCCAATTGACAGTAGCATCATTAAAAAAGATGCCATCAGTATTTTTAAATGCATAATTGGCCAGTTTAATTTGAGGAATTCTTTCCATCATCTGAAGTGGCTTTTCCCTGATGATCGCATTTTGCCTGTAAACAATAAAATCCCTGTCCGTTACATCCCTGGGGAAACCATTGGTAACTATCATATCCCTGTAACCATCATTATCAAAATCCTGTACCAATGGTGTCCAGCTCCAATCTGTTTCGGCTATACCACTCATAAACGCAATTTCGCTGAATACCGGCGCACCAACAGAATCATTTTGTAATATTCTCGGGCCCTGATTTATTTGAAGTGTATTTCGCACATATTGATACTGGTAACCAAACAGATCAAAGTTTTGAACCATATTGTAATTGTTTGGACCCAGCATCATTTTCTTCCGGTAATTATCCCTGGGATTCATATCAAGCTCAACTACATCACTCAGCCCATCGTTGTTGATGTCAATGATATCCTGTCCCATTGCATTAAACGAAGTATGTTTAAAATATTCTTTACTGCGGTTGGTAAATGTACCGTCGTGGTTATTGATATATAAAATATTGTCGCTTAAAAAATCATCGCTTACATAAATATCTTTCCACCCATCCATGTTGATATCGGCGATTGTTGCACCATGGCCAAAGCCTTCCATCAAAATTCCGGCCTTAGCAGATACATCTGCAAAAACCGGATGGTTAAAAGCTGTATCCCAATTGTTTTGATATAATTTTCCTTTCCCACCTTTATTTTCTGTTGGCCTATCAGATAGTTTTTTTCCAAATTTGTTTTCATCAATAGAAGCTGCTTCGTTTACAGTGAGGTACATATCAAGATCGCCATCATTATCATAATCAAAAAAGCACGCCATTGTAGATTGCTCATGAATATTCAATCCGTACTCAGCGGCCATATCTTTAAATTGAGGGGACCCTTCCTTATTTACTCCCTGGTTAACGTATAAAAAATTACGTCTTTTATCAACCTCTTTATAAATGGTATTACACACATATATATCCATCAACCCGTCATTATTGATATCAATCACAGCCACCCCACGTGCCCATCTGCCCGCCCCTCCTGCATTTGATTTTTCTGTAACATCTTCAAATTTAAAATCGCCTTTATTTAAATATAATCTGCTCGGCACCATATTACCGGTAAAATAAATATCCTGTAATCCATCATTATTAAAATCACCCATACCAATACCTCCGCCATTATAGATGTTCACTACATTCATTGGGTTCATTGAGTCAGTCTCTGTAATAACGTTATTGAAATTTATCCCTGAATGAGAGGAAGAAATTTTTTCAAATAGTGTGTGGTTATTTCTGCAACCAAGTAAACAAATTACCTGGACACAAAGAAAGAGGAGTGGAAACAGTTTAATTGAAGGTTTCATGCTTGTAAGTAGTGTAAATATGCCTTTGCAATGTATGTTAGCTAAAAAAGGCTTCTCTTTTGGAGAAAGCCTTTTTTAAATTAAGAAAATAATATTAATAACCCGGGTTCTGTGTTAAGTTCGGATTTAATGCTATAGCGGATTGCGGTATGGGCAAAAGCAGGTTGTTTACAGTGGGAGTTGTATTATATAATCCATGCTTCTTATTATCTTTTGTTGGGCCAGGGGCTGGGTTAACAATTGGATCATAATTAGCATCGACAGTTCCATTTGCTTTCTTGATAAAGGCAATCGCTTCTGCACTGCCTGCCCTGCATAAATTATAAAAAAGAGAATATTCACCAGTAAGCTCATGCCTGTATTCACTCAACACTATTTGTAAAGGATCTGTTATTGCCACACCTGGAGTGCCATCAAAATTAGCACTGTCTCTTACAATAGCAGGTGCTATTCCCCCCCAGGCTCTGTCTCTTACCAGTTTAATATCTGCCAAAGCTCCGGGGATATCACCTGTACGCACTTTACATTCAGCCCTTGATAAGATAACCTCTGCATAACGCATAAGAGTCTGATTTTGATCTCCAAAAATTGCTGAAGGACCATAGTTTCCTGTAAGATTTGGGTCTCTCCATTTTTTGGCACAAACGTATCCACTACGACCTCCATCACTTCCATACCAAGGTCTGGTTAAAGTTCCAACCGTGTTTAAAATCGTACCGTTATCTGCTTTATACTTTGGATCGTTGGCAGCAAAACCTGCCACCACCGGAATATAACCTTTTAGTCCTCCCCATTTGGCTATGATCCCGGGGCTTGCCAGCGTATCACCAGGACCAACAATTGTAAGCAGTTTACGCTTATCCCCCTGTTGAAAAGAATTCCACAATGCAGGGTTACCATAATCATAACCTTGCTGGGTAATTTCTTCAGGCCAGCTAAAACTATCTATCCATCCTAATTCAGCCCCCGGAGGTTGCCAGCTTCCGTCCCAACTTTGAGAACCATTTGGTGGCAATTGAAACTGAACCTCGAAAATATTCTCATTATTGTTTTGACGGCTGTATTCATGTACGTCGGCAAAATTTGGCAATAAGCCATGGTTATTGGTCAGCTCTGTATTATTGAAAGCCACTAAAGCTGCTGAGTATTCTTTTAACCACATGCGGGCTGCGCCTTCGAATGCGTATGCTGCACCTTTAGTAGCCCGTCCTATTTCAGAAGCAGGTAATGCACTTTTTGATAATAACAATGTTTCTGCTTGCTGCATATCTGAAACTACCTGCCTGAATACTGAATCACGGGAAGCTCTGGGTGTTAACCCATTAGTTACCGCACTTAATTCCAAAGGTACTCCGCCAAAAGAAGCTGCGAGATAATAATAAGTCATACCACGTAAAAAATAAGCCTCCCCGGTTAAGCGGTTAGCTAATGCAGCGTCAATAATTCCTTTATCCTTAGCTTTCGTAATTACACCAAAGGCTGCATTAGCTCTGGCTATACCAATATAGGATTGATTCCAAAAAGTAGTGAGCCCTCCAAAAGTGGCTGGAATCTGGTAATTATTCCAAAACACATCACCACCCCAGTTAAAAAAGTCATGCGTACTGAAATTGGCTCTATACCAAATACACTTCTTCAACAGATCACTGTTTTGGTACGTATCATATACTGCATTTACCAGTGCAATTACGTCACCGGGTTTATTGAAAGTTGCATCGGCAGTACCTTGGAATGTATTGGTTTGATCCAAAAACTTTTTCTTACAAGCCACTGGAAAAACCACTATAAACAAGGCTATTGTGCTGATGATTATTATACTTCTTTTCATATCGCTATGTTTTTTTCTTGTTTAGAATGTAACGTTTATACCAAATGTGAAAAACCTTGATGATGGATAAACACCATTGTCCACTCCATTGAAAATAGGATTACCATTCTGAATGCCTATTTCCGGATCAAGACCGCTGTATTTAGTTATCGTGAAAAGGTTTTGTGTTGATATATATATTCTTGCTCTCGATAACATTAATTTATTAGACAAAGCAGGTGGTACTGTATAACCAATTGTCAGGTTTTTCAATTTCAGGTAGCTGCCATCTTCCACCCAATGACTTGAGGGAACATTATTCAATGTATTGTCATCATTATGCAGCGCTCTTGAATAAGTGTTAGAAGGGTTTGTTGATGTCCAGCGGTTGTTGAAATATTCTACACTAACGTTTTGTACGCCTTCAGATCCACGTTTTTGGAAGCTCTGCAGGTTACTTTGTGTATAGTTGAGTATTTTGTTTCCATAAGATCCATAAAAGAATAAATTAAAATCCCATGATTTGTAGGTAACATCAAAATTAAGTCCACCGAAAAATTTAGGTTGCGGACTACCCAATGAAACTCTGTCGTTTGCATCTACCTTTCCATCAGGTTTACCATCCGGCCCACTTACATCTGCAAAGTAGCGATCACCAGGTCTGGTAGCTGCCCTGTAATAAATCCCTCCTGGTGCTTTTGTATTAAGTGCATCAATCTGTGCCTGAGTTTGAAAAATACCCAATGACTGGTATCCATAAAATTCACCAGCCTGACCGCCGGGTAAATACTGGCTGAACTCGCCCCAACCCTGACCGTTTAAACCAAAACCAAAATTAGCACTGGTTAAATTTTTTACTCCGGAAGTAATACTTGTGAGCCTGTTTTTGATCGCTGACCAGGTTAAACCTACTCCATACCGAAAATCGCTTCCTTTACCACCATTGTAATTAATGGCAAGCTCTACGCCTTTATTACTCATTTCTCCAATATTGCGTGTAATAAGCAGATACCCGGTTTGAGGCGATGCAGGAATGGTAAGCAAAAAATCCTTTGATTTTCTGTCGAACCAGTCTGCTGTAACGGTAAGTGCTCCTTTCAAAAAGGCAGCGTCTATACCAATATTCGTCATATAGTCCGTTTCCCATTGCAGGTCTGGATTTGCGGGCTGTGTTTGGGCAATACCATTCTGATAAATATTATTAAATGGATAACCAAGATTACTTTGACCACCGCCATTTTGACTTGCCGGGAAATTACCAGCATACAAAGCCTGGTATTGGAAAGCGCCAATGGGGCGTTCATTACCTACTACTCCATATCCTGCTCTTATTTTTAAATCATTCAACCATTTAACATCCTGTAAAAATGATTCATTGATTACTTTCCATGCAATGGAGGCAGAAGGGAATACACCATATCGGTTGCTTGTATCAAATTTAGAAGAACCGTCTCTCCGAATGGTAGCCGTTACAAAATATTTATCATTAAACAGGTAATTTATTCTGGCAAATTGCGAAGCGATGCTGGAAATATTACTACCATTACCAAACCTGTTAAGTTGCAGAGACCCAGTTACAACCTGTCCTAAATCACGTATAAGACTGTTAGGTGGTTCACCAGTGCCTCCCATAAAATTGTTGGTATTTTTTTGGGCAGAAACACCTGCCAGAACATTTATAGTATGCGAACCAAAGGTTTTATCGTATGCAATAGTGTTTTCCCATAACCACTCAAAACTATTACTTATGTTCTGACTGTAAATTGCTTTGTTCGCTATAGCAGCAGGATATTGGCTTCTTGCCCTGCCATCTTCCGGCTGAAAATAAGAGCCGGAATAATTGTTGACATTAACACCCCCGCTTGTTTTAATTTTAAGCCCGTTGAACAGCATTATTTCCAGGGAAGAATTAGCCAATATATAATTGGTAATATTTTTTGACTGCCGGGTTTCTATATCATAAACGGGGTTACCGTATTTGAACACATTGGGATTGATCGGATTGTAAAAGCCATAATTGCCTTTGCCATCTTTAATCTGATTGGTTATCGTGTTACCGCCATCAAGGGTAGGTGGGTTCACCACTAACTGCAAAAGCCCTCCTGTTCCAAGCGGGGTATTTGCATTTTGATTTCCATATTTAACACTGGTTGAAGACTTGAGCCATTTTGAAGGCTGATAGTCCATGTTTAATCCTACAGTAAAACGTTTAAAAAAAGAACCCAGCACTATTCCTTTCTGTTCATAATACCCAAAGGAAGCTGCTGATTGTACTTTATCATTACCACCCCGTATACCAATGCTGTAGTTTTGTGTAAGGCCACTACGATACAAGGCATCCTGCCAATCAATTGTATTTAATGCATTGGGATTAGCCCATACCGGAAATTGGGTATAAGTTGGTGCTGTTGGTTGTACTGTTTGAACCTGGTTAGATAGGGTAGCAAATTGTTGTGCGTTTAACAGATCATATTTTCTGGGTTGACTTTGCACAGCCTGATACACGTCAAGAGATACCTGTAAACGATTTTTTAACCCTTTTTTTGTAGTAATGATCACTACTCCATTAGCAGCACGTATACCGTAAATAGAAGTTGCAGATGCATCTTTCAGCACATCAATAGAGGCAATATCGTTCGGGTTAATATTATTAATTCCGCCTGTTGTGGGATATCCATCAATTACATATAAAGGATCATTACCACCTCCGGCAAGACTCCCAATACCCCGTATGAGTATAGAGATATTGCCACCAGGTGCGCCATCGTTATTAATAATCTGTACCCCCGAAGCACGCCCCTGTAAAGCCTGGGCTGCTGAAATAACAGGTACTTTTTCAATGGTGGCTGCACTTATGCTGCTTACAGATCCCGTTAAATCTTTTCGTTTCTGAGTACCATAACCAATTACCACCACTTCATTTAATGCAGTAGTCGCTTCTGCTAATTCAATTGAAACATCAGTTTTGCCGGCAGTAGAAACTTCAAGGGTTTCAAATCCAACTGCACTAATCACTAACGTATTTCTGTCGTTGGGCACACTGATTGAAAAACTTCCATCAGATCCCGTTGTGGTTCCAATGGTTGTTCCTTTAACTAATACGCTAACACCAAGAACTGGTTGCTTATCAGTGCCCTTTACAACTTTACCCGTTACAGTTTTTTGGGCATTGCCAAAAAAAGAACAGAGAAGAAAAAAAAGTAAAAAAATAATGGAATGAGGTAGACTAAATATCCGGAGAGGAAATTTTTTCATACAGCAATATTAAGTTGGTTAAGAAAATACTACTTAAACTTATAGATAATAAATGAAATATTGTAGGAAACTGTAAAAAATACACTTAAAAGTATAAGCCTTAGATAAAATAATATCACTTATTGCGCCGTTCCCGATTTTCTAAGTGCTTATATACAGAATTTACTGATATCACATTTTCATTTATGTGCAATGACTTTGGCAGGCAGAGGATTTCTATTAAAAAACTTTGTTGGCAGTTATTGAGTGAGTAGAAAACTTAATTAACACCCACTTTCACTTTTTTTTCATTGTTAAGTTGAAAATCTGCGATCGTGCAAATTGGCTATTGCTAACTTCAGCACAGAATTATTTACTAATTCTGATGTAAGAAATAACAGCGATGTTTATGATGCAAACAGACGTTTGTATTTATCCCATTCACAATAAAAAAAATCACTGCTGCATTTTCACAAGCAATTTTTTACCCGCATATTTTACTGTGATATCTGCTTTGCTTTCAAAACTGATCATGCCGGGTTTTTCTTTACTGATCCATACAATTTTAAATGTTCTGTTTTTCACCATACCATTAAAGCTTCCTTTTCTGTCTTCAATTGTCAGCGTTTTGGAGGTTTCATCATATTTAAATGTAATGTTGGAGAATTGATTTTTTTCATACTTGTAATTAGTGGCTTCATCTTCATATAAACTAAAAGAAGCATTCTTACCGGTAAAAACATAAATGGTAAATGGTTCAGCAGATTTTTCTGCCACATATTGAATGTTGGGGCCACAAGTAATGATAGAGCCTTCTTTTACATATAACGGCACTGTTTCATAAGGTGCATCTGCTGTTATTGTTTGTCCGCCTTTCAGAAATTTTCCTGTATAAAAATCATACCAGCCATTTGATTCAGGAAGGTATAATTCCCGGCTTCTGCTTTTGTATTGATACAATGGATTCACTAAAATAGATGGACCGAACATAAACTGATCAGCAATATTTTTTACTTTTTCGTCTGTACCAAAATCCATTGGTAATCCACGCATGATCGTATAATTATCATGATATGTTTTACCTGCCAGTGAATAGATGTAGGGCATTAACCGGTAGCGAAGTTTATTGTAGTACAACATACTTTTATATGCGGGATGATCATCAGGAGCTATATTATAAATTTCTCTGAAAGGAAACTGACCATGCACTCTGAACAATGGACAAAAAACTCCATACTGATACCAGCGTGTCATCAACTCTCTCCATTCTTCCTGATCTTCTTTATTTGGGTTTTCAAATTTTGCCTGTACAGCAAAGCCTCCAATATCTGTTGTCCAGTATGGCAAGCCCGACATACTGAAATTCAAACCCGCAGGAATTTGATTTTTTAAATCTTCCCATGTACTTCCAATATCACCACTCCAGCTGGCAGAGGCGTAACGCTGCAATCCTGCAAATGCTGAGCGGGTAAGAATGAAAACCCGTTTATCCGGATTAGCAAGTCGCTGACCTTCGTAAACTGCCTGTGAATTTACCAATGGAAATGCATTGAAATATTTTGTTGATGAACCCAGGAAATTAGGCCCGCTGAATTCTTTACGTTGCTGTTCACTGAGGTTACTGATTACATCGGGTTCAGTAGCATCCATCCACCATGCATCTACTCCCATCGAAAAAAGACTGGTATCCATCATGTTCCAGAAAACTTTCCTTGCTTCAGGATTGAACGCATCATAGAAGCTGGAATAATAACCTTTAAAGTCTTTCAACCTGTTTGCAGTATTTCGGCTGAACATCCATCCCTTCGCATCTAATATTTTATAGTTGATTGTATTTTCATAAAACTTAGGCCACACAGAAATCATAAACTGCGTATTGTATTTTTCATGCAATGTTTTAATCATTCCAGGTGCATCAGGAAATCTTGTTTTATCAAACTGCTGACTTCCCCATTGGTCTTCTTCCCAATAGCTCCAGTCCTGCACAATATTGTCTAATGGAATTTTTCTTTTTCGGAATTCAGCTACAGTACTTAACACTTCTTCCTGTGTTTTATATCTCTCCCTGCATTGCCAGAAACCCAATGCCCATTTTGGCATCAGTGTAGCCTTCCCCGTGAGTTCCCGGTAACCACCAATCACTTCATCCATATTACTGCCGGCAATAAAGTAATAATTGATCTCGCTTCCGGCCTGTGATTCAAATGCAAATTCATTTTCATTCTCTTGCAAAGGTTTTAGCCAGTGGCAGGAAACAAATGATTCGGTTGATGTAGGATCCCACTCAATCTTAAACGCATACTTTTTCCCTTTCACTAAATTTATCCTTATAAGTTCCGGTGCAGGATTCCAACCCTGTCTCCAACGGCTGGCTAAAAGTTTTCCATCAATATAAATTTTGGTATACCCCGACGAACGAAGATTAAATATATGTTCTCCGGTAAAACCACTTTGAACAGCACCTTCCCAGGTTACTGTCATCTGATCCATTTTTATACTATCCGGTAATTTTTTCAAATCAGGAATATTGCTGTAATCAATTTCCGATTCAGGACGGGCTAATAATATTTTAGATGGATTACGTTTATCATAATACGTAGCCGTAAACCAACCCTGATTATCTTCTTTTGAAAAAACTTTTAATGTAGAGAGTTGTTCATAATTTCTTGTATCAATAGTTTTGGTAATAGAATTATTATCCCATAAGATGCCATAATTTTTGCTTGATACCATAAAGGGAATTCCAATTTCAGTATTATACTGAGACAGCAACACCTGTGTTCCCTTATAATTAAAAACACCATTCTGATGCTGACCCAGTCCATAGAATGCTTCTTTACTATCGCCTGAAAAAGACTGACGGATGCTGTAAGACTGCTCCCCTTCCAATGTTGTTGCAATAAATGATTTTCCCCCACCTTTTGTTTCCTGCAACAATGCTTTTCCGTTTTTATCAGTAAAACTTATTTCACCAGTAACCGGCGATATAGTTGCATTGACAGATTGCGTTGATATTACAAGTAAGCCATTCGCTTCTTTCAACTCCCACTTTACTGGCGGTCTTGCTGCTTCCAGAATCATGAGACTTTTATCTGCAGAAAATAATTCGGTAACACTTGCAGAAACATGCAGAATATTATCTGTTACAACCTGAATTTTCAAAACTTTCGCTTCATTTTTTCCAGGCATTTTAATGTTTACCAAAATACCGTCGCTCAGTTTTATATATGCCTGCTGAGCTGATGCTGATACAAAAGCTAACAGAAGGAAAGAAGAGAAAAGAAGAAAATTCGTCAGTAATTTTTTACTACGCATAATAAGAGAGTATTAGATAAATGATCAAATTAAAATCACCAGTGCATAATTTTTTTAACAGCAGCAGTCAGTTCTTTTGCAATCTGCTGGTGTTCTGCCAGGTCTGGATGATTATCACATCCATTATGATATTGCTTTGAAAAAAAATACGTTGCTACTTTTTTATCGCCTTCGCTGTTCATCTTCTTCTTTACTGCGGTTAATGTTTTTTTCATGAATGCTGCAAGTGATACATCAGCCATTGGGCTGGTTAAAAGAATAAGTTGTGCTGTAGGATAATAACCACGCAGTTGTTTAATAAACGAAATATAGTTTTCGCAAAACATTGCCGAATCCTGTACACCATCATTCTGTCCAAGACAAATCGTTACCACATCGGCTTGATAATTTTTAAAGTCCCAGTTAATGGTATCATTGCGCATACTGATCTTATCGAACACAGGCGGCATCACAACATTCATATTACAACAGCTGTGCATTAATCCAATTCCTGAAACAGATGACAAATGATATTGTGCATTCATTTTTCTTGCTGTAACTGCACCATAACTTAAATAAGCATTATGCTGATCCTGCCAAACTCCTTTGCCGCAGGGAACTTTAGAAGGATCCGCTCCAGCACCACAGGTAATGGAATTGCCAATAAATTCCATTTTCCGTACAGGCTTTGGTGCAGGTTTTATCAATTGCTTACAACGGAAACCAACCAGTTCGAGGTAACCAATATTTGCTTCAGTATTTTTATGCAGAGATAAAGTGTGTGGCTTGGCAGATGATTCCAGGTCAATCACAATCGTATCATGTGCTGATTTTGTCTGCATGCGTTTTGCAACTCCATCCACAACCAGCTCCAGGTAATTGTGATTCTTGCCCCAAAGGACTTCATCGTTCAGGATAATTTCACATCTGCTCCCGGTAAATTGTATATTGAAATAAACACCCGGTTGCCAGAAGCGTGGAAGTTTGGAATTGGTAAAATCAATTCTTCCCGTGTACTGTATCAATGGATTGTCTGCTGCAAAAAATGGAAGCTTACTTTGCTGTGCTGTTGCTTTTGTTTGAAACAGAAAACTTCCAGGTATGCACAACAGAAATACCAAAAGCCGAAAACAGTACTGAAGCGGTATCATAAATGAGGTTACTTATAATTAAACTTTACTTTATTTTTTCCAATGATTACTTCAAACTCACCCGGTTCTGTTACTGTTTTCAACTGTGCATTTACAAAAGCCAGATCATTTTTATTAATTGTAAATGTTACCGTTTGCATATCACCTGCTTTTAAATATATTTTTTTGAAAGCACGCAGACGTTTCATACTTGGTGTAATGCTTGCATAAACATCATGTGTATATAATTCAACGGCATGCTTACCCGGCCAGCCACCTGTGTTTTTTACAGTAAGGCTGACAGTTAATTTTTCATCGCCTTTCAATTCAGTTGAGCTTAACTGTATATCACAGTACTCAAAGGTTGTATAGCTCAACCCATGACCAAACGGATATAATGGATTGTACCCTGTATGTATATCATCGTTAAATACTTCTCTTACATCTTCTGATGGTTTACGATCATACAAAACCATTTCGCCCATACTGCGGGGATAACTGAACGGAAGAATTCCATCAGGATTGTAATCGCCAAACAATACATCTGCAATTGCTTCACCAGTTTTTTTACCGCTCCAGTAAGCCATTAAAATTCCTTTTGCAGGAGGTTCAATATTGGTAATAAGCTTTGGCCTTCCTTCTGTTAACACCAGTATTACAGGCTTGCCGGTTAAATAGGCAGCATTTACGAGGTCTACCTGGTTTTTATCCAATGCCAGATCCGGAGTATTGCCCGGACTTTCTGCATAGGCATTTTCTCCAATGCATAAAATAATTACATCAGCATTTGCAGCAGCATTGGTTAATGCTGCAATATCATAGTTCATGGAATTATCGAATCCTTTTCCGGATGTGGTTATAATATTCGCTGCTCCAACTTTATCTTTAATTGCCTGGTAAATTGTTTTACTGTCGGTGGGATACCACTGATCTTCTTTTCCCTGCCAGGTATAACTCCAGCAGCCATTCAATGCACTGATACTTTGTGCGGATGGTCCTGCAACCAGCACTTTTGTATTCTTTGACAGTGGCAGGATATTGTTTTGATTCTTAAGCAATGTCATTGCTTCACGTGCTGCATCCAGTGCAAGTGTTTGATATTCCTGTTTACCAAAATTTTCAAGGGCTGCTGATTCAGGATATGGATTATCAAACAATCCTGTTTTCATTTTTAATGTAAGTATTCTTTTTACTGCATCATCAATACGTGTCATTTTCACTTCGCCTTTCTTCACTGCTTCAATCAGTAAATCGTAAAACGAGAAATCACTTGGAACCATGCTCATATCAACTCCTGCATTTACGGCCATCACCACTGCTTCTCTTGGTGTTGCTGCCACATGATGCCAGGTGTGCAGGCGTTTAATATCTTCCCAATCAGTAACAATCATTCCCTGGAATCCCAGTTCAGTTCTTAATACATCCGTTAATAAATATTTGCTTGCATGTACAGGCACTCCATTTATTTCGCTGGAGTTAATCATGATGGTTGATGCTCCTGCTTTTACAGCTTCTCTGAATTGTGGTAAATAATATTCTCTCAATTCTATTTCAGGTAAATAAATCGGTGTTCTGTCTTTACCGGTTCTTGATGCTGAATAACCAATATAATGTTTCATGCAACTTGCTACTGCAGTTGTGCTTTTTAAACCATCTTCCTCATATGCTGTTATTCCTGCTGCACCCATTGTTTTAACAATGAATACATCTTCACCATAGGTTTCAGGAAATCTTGACCATAATGGTTGACGACCAATATCAAGTACAGGTGCAAAATTCCAGCGCACACCAGATGCTCTTAATTCTTTCGCCGTCACTTTTGCTGCAGCAGCAACCAACGCAGGGTTTCTTGTTGCAGCCATCGCAATATTTTGCGGAAACAGGGTTGAGTTCAGTGTATAGGTTTGACCATGAATGGCATCCAAACCATAAATAATCGGAATTTTTAAGCGTGTATTTTTTGTTTCATCCTGAATCTGCGTCATCATTTTCCTCCAGGTTTCCACACTCAACGCATGAGCAGTTGTATTTAACAGGGAGCCTACTTTGTAATCAACCACTGCTTTTTTCAGTAAGGCAGCATCCAGCGAACCATCTTCATTTGCCCATGCACCTTTGGCAATTACTGCCAGTGTAACCTGGGTCATTTGCCCAACTTTCTCTTCTAATGTCATCTGTTTTAAAAGATCTTCTACTTTTTGCTCTTCTGATTTACTGTGCTGATTGATTGCTGCAAGCGACAGAACAGCCGGAATAAGCAACGCAACTAATTTTTTCATTTTGATTTTTGTTTGATCTTTTTAATAGCCGCTTTTTCAACTGTTAACCGCAGCATCACCACATCATGCCCCTGTACAATTCCTGTCCATGCATTCTTTGTTGTTCCAATATCTTTTTTCATCCACAGGTCTTTGATGCTGTAAGCTGTTGCATTAAAGTTGATAAACGTATTCGAAACAGAATCAGATACCGGATGTTGTTTAAAATCATACGTCACAGAAACCGGCTTTTTACTGCGGTTTAAAAAACAGATGGCAAGTTCGTTGTGAGCGAGTGGTTTTATCCATGTATCAACACTGTCCTTTTGCTGATAAAGATAAGCCTGCACTCCCAAAGAATCCTGATCAACAGCAATTGCTTCTTTATCCGTGAGTATTGAAATGGTTTCTTTCGTCATTGTACGTAAATCATTACCGGCAATTAATGGAGCTGCCAGCATACACCACATAGAAAAATGTGCCCTGTCTTCGTTTACACTCATGCCATTTCCCACTTCCATCATATCAGGATCATTCCAATGATCGGGGCCGGCATACTGACGGATATTTTTCCGCATGTCAAGAATATAAGTAACACCCCAGCTGTTCCATGTACCATGATTATATACGCAATCAAAACAATTATAAATATCACCACTGATGCGCCATAGCTGACCCATTTCTTTTGCCCATAACCAGGGCTGATTATCGCCCCATTCGCATAAGCTGAAAACAATTGGGCGGCCAGCCACTTTAATTGCATTACTCATGGTTCTGTATGCTTCTTTTGCAGTAATACCTTCTGTACTGCACCAGTCATATTTTAAGAAATCAATTTCAAGTGATGCATAGAAACGTGCATCCTGGTATTCATATCCTCTTGTTCCCGGATAACCGGCACAGGTTTTCGTGCCTGCACAATTATATAAGCCAAACTTTAATCCTTTGGAATGAACATACTCAATAACAGGTTTTAATCCATTGGGGAATTTTTGCGGATCGGGAACCAGGTCGCCATTTTTATTTCTTTCTTTTGCCATCCAGCCATCATCTAAAACGATATAATTATAGCCGGCATCTTTCATTCCGCTCTTAATCATATCATCAGCAATTTCCATTACCAACTTTGCAGATATTTTTGTTTCAAAGGTATTCCAGCTGTTCCAACCCATTGGTGGTGTTGGGGCTAATCCTTCAAACTTCTGTGCATAAATAAGTGCAACAGGAAGAGACAATAGAAATGCAAAGACAATTTTTCTCATGAGATGGATTTTTATTTTTTATCTACAGTCATGATTACTGTTCCTAATGCCGGAACTGTAACCCTTATTCCATTTGCAGTTACTGCTGATCTTGCTTTGAGTGTTGAATAGTTTACCGGACCACCTGCATCCAGAGTCGGCCCAACGCCATTCACCAATACTTTGCGTGAAAATTCACCATTATCATTGCTGCCTTCTAAACTGTACCAGTAAAACCTGTTACCACTGTAGAAGTTTTTCATTTTCACTACAACTGTTTGTGTTGTTGCTGAAGTATTGATCAGTGCAACATTTACCTGCCCTGAAGTATAAGTTGATGAATACGCTTTAATGCTGGCACCTCCTGTAACTGTATTGTTCACCAACCTGTCGCCAAGCATTTTTTGAAAGTAATACATGTAATAAAAGCTTGGACGAGGAGTCCACTTTGGAACTGCTCCCGGTTCATCTCCATTACTGAAAAGCCCATGATCATTACCGTTATCCCATCCGTTTAACAAATCCCAACGGGCGGCCATTCCATATTTATTTTTTAATGCTTCTCCCATTACCAGTAAAGCAAACAAACCACTGGTATTAGATACCTGTTGCTTGTTATCTTTTGCCCACATATTCCATTCGTCCATTGCAATTGGTTTTACTGTTGCTCCATTTGTTTGCAATGCCTGTGTTACAAAATTGATCATTGTTCCCGGAACAGAATATGCAGATGAAAGAACAACAGATGCATTTGATACCTGATCAAATGGAGTAAAATAATTATGCACTACATAAAAATCAGCTTTATTATTAATGCCTGTCATCATACCCGTGTTCCAGGTTTTAACTGTATTGGTTTGCCATGATTCTGTTGCAGGTGCTTCTACCGTAACAGCACCGATATAAATTTTCTTCCCAATTTCAGTTGCCGCTTTTTGCATTGAATCAACAAATACTTTAAAATGCTGGGCATACAAAGCACCGGTTAAAAATTCGGGCTGCCCATCTTTGTTTGCAGCGAGATCAATACGATAACCCCATTCCCAATTACCATAATTTTCGTTTCCAATTTCCCATAACTGCGTGCGGCCATTATCGTAGCGTACCCAATCGGCTGCAAGATGCGCTGCATCAGCAACAGGATTTATACCTGTGCCATACCGTGCAAAACCATAGTTGATGGTAATAATTCCTTTATTATTTGTTTGCAGCAACATGGAATAATAGTTATCTAGGTTACATTGCCAGTTATAATTTGTTTTTCCATAACTATAACCCGCAGCCACTTTTGTACCATCATCTTTTGTAAACATGGTTGGTGCTCCCGGTGGATTAACACCCTGCTCTCCGCTCCAGAAATACGCATCGCTTGCACTGCCTCCCGGAAAGCGGATAATATGCGGATGCAGATTTGTAACCGGAGTAATAAATTTTGGATCACCAGCTACAGGCCCCATCCACCAAACTGCATTATGCCCAAACACCGATAACGGTATTTTTGTGATGATAGAAGTAGCATCGACCGTTACTGTATTTGTTGCAGTAGCTGGCATGCTGCCTTCATCAAAAGAAGGTGGAGTAAATGTTCTTGGCTGCCAGTCATCTAAAAAGAAACCAATTGTGTTGGCTACAGGAGGATCTACTCCGGGTACAATCACTGTATCGGTAACAACAGGGGGTGTTGGAGGAGCCGGAGTTACCCCCTTACTTTTTTTGCAACTGAATGTAAGTGTTATGATCATTAATAAAATGACACACGTAATAAAATTAGTTTTCATACTACCGCATTTTTAAATATGTTCTACTATCGAAATTCGTTTATACATTTCAATGCATGTCCTGCTGTTATGATAAGGGCATTTCCAGAAGCCTGCTTTTTCTTTCTGCATCAGCGAATAATCTTTATTTACTCCCCAATACCATTCGCCTTTCCCTTTATCGAGAATATATTTCTTTACAAAATCCCAGCTTTGCAGAGAGTATTGCAGGTATTTTTCTTCACCGGTTAACTGATAAGCATTATAAAAACCAATCATCGCTTCAGCCTGTGGCCAGGAATGTTTTTCCTGCATTAACTGGTCTTTTGCGGGTTCGTATTCGTACCATAAACCACCATCTGCATCCAACCCTTCTGCAGCCGCATTGGCAATTGGAATAGCAAGTTGCTTAAACATTTCTATGAGAGGTTGATGCTGAATAATTTCTGCACATTGCTGTAATAACCAGGATGCCTCAATATCATGCCCATAAGATTGCAGGGTTGATTTCAGCTTCCAGTTATCCTCAAAAAAAAGATGCAGGTGATGATTTTCTTTGCTGATGAAATGCTGACGAAACAACTCCAGCAAGTTGACGATCTTATGTTTTAACTCTTCAGCAGGCCACACTTTATAAAGTTCTGCATACGCCTCCACTATATGCAGATGGGTATTCATCGTTTTTCGTTCATTATCATCTTTTTCACTTAGTCGCAGGTCATCTGCATTTTTCCAATTCCTGGTAAACGCCTCAATGTAACCACCATTCACAGTGTCAAAACTATGTTGCTCAATATTATTATAAAGATCTTTTGAAAAATGCAAAGCCATTCCATCATTGGTTGCTTTGTAATAAGCCGCCATACCATAAATACAGAAAGCAAGACCATAAATCTGCTTTCTGCCATCCTTCATTTGCCCTGTGGAATCAACTGACCAAAATACACCACCATGCTCATGATCAAAAAAATGCCTGACAATATATTCAAACGCCCTTTTGGCAATGCCCAGATAAGATTGCTCTTTCGTTAAATCATAAGCAGTAGAAAATGTCCAGAGAATGCGGCTGTTAAGAACAATCCCTTTCGGAGCTGTTCTGTCGGGCATATTTGCATTATCAACACTGCCATAAAAACCGCCCAATTCGTGATCAAGTGTACACGTCATCCAATAAGACAGAACGGCACTTAATTCTTCTTTCATTTCAGATTTATACCTACGTAAAATCTCAGTTGTTCTATCTTCCTGCAGAGTTGTCATCACTTCAGAGAAGTTCTTGTTTTACTATCTGGTTTGCTATTTGCTACTTTCACCAACTCATCTGCTAGATTTTTATCGATTAGTGCAGTTAATGTTTTAACTGTTTCAGCTGACCTGAAACCATCAGGAGCAGTATTGATGACATAATCGAGCAGTTGATCCACAGTAGAAGTTGCCACATGCAAACGTGTATCGGAAGATGCATAGTAAATAAACACGGTGCCATCATCATTAGAAATCCAACCGTTACTGAATGCCACATTAGAAACATCGCCAATTCTTTCTTCGTCTTCAGGAGCTAAAAAATACCCGGCAGGTTTATAAATGATTTTTGTGAGATCGTTTATATCTGTCATGAACATATACAATACATACCTTAACCCAGCAGCTGTATTTCTTACACCATGAGCCAGGTGCAGCCATCCCAGTTTTGTTTTAATTGGTGCAGGGCCCAGTCCGTTCTTCATTTCATAAACAGTATGATATACTTTTTTATCAATAACAATTTCTTTTTCAACTTTTGCATCTTCAATTCTATCGCTCAATCCAAACCCAATTCCACCACCTTTACCTGCTTCAATAAAACTATCCTGCGGCCTGGTATAGAAAGCATATTTCCCATTTACAAATTCGGGATGTAACACAACATTCCGCTGTTGCGGGGATGGTGTATCAAGATCATTGAGCCGTTCCCATGAAACCAAATCTTTTGTTCTTGCAATACCACATTGGGCGATGGCCGATGTTTGATCTCCCTCAGTAGCTTTCGGATCTCTGCGCTCTGTGCAAAATAAACCATAGATCCAACCATCTTCATGTTGTACCAAACGCATATCATACACATTCGTATCGGGTACGCTTGTTTCAGGCATCAGAACAGGATAATCCCAGAATTTAAAATTATCAATACCATTCGGGCTCTCTGCTACAGCAAAAAACGATTTACGATCGGCTGCTTCAACTCTTGCCACAACTACATATTTGTTATTCCACTTTATAGCACCTGCATTCAGTACTGCATTAATACCAAATCGTTCCATTAAAAATGGATTCGTTTCAAAATTCAGGTCGTATCTCCAGAATAGAGGGGTATGGGATGCTGTTAAAACTGGGTTTTTATACCGATCAATTACACCATTGCCTGACCCCGCTTTTGAGTTTTGCTGCTGCAACAGAGACTCATGATTTTTTTCCAGCTTAGCTAAGCGATTAAAGAAATTATTTCGCATACACTATATTTTAAATGATTAATCTTCTAATTTATTCCACCATGTCTTCTTTAAAATAAATCCAATAACAACTAAGATCACTATTGTGATTAAGAGCGGCAATTTCATCCAAAGCACAACGTACATTGGCAAAATGGTTAAACAGCATTGAGCAATAATGCCTATCACCACATTAAACATGTCAAGCTTAAAGCGTTTGTTTGGTTCAAAAGAAGGATCATCTTTTGTCACCAGTTCATGGATTGGTTTCCAGAAACCCCATGGACGTACCGTAGTATAAAATTTTTTCAATGTTTCCATTTCAGTGGCCGGTGCTGTGTATGTTCCAATCAAACATCCTGCAATTGATAAAGCAAATAATAAAGGGAAATAGTATAAAAATTCCACCCCGTTGAAAAATCTTGAGAAAACCAGGGCGCCTGCAATACCGGTTAACATGCCATAATAAAATCCATTTGCGTTAAACCTCCACCAATACCATTTCAATACATTGGCAGCAATATACCCTCCGTATAAACCAGATACAATCCATTGCAGAATGCTATTTACATCTTTTGCAAAAAAACCAAGCGTTACACCAACTGCCACCACCACAATGCCAGTGAAATAATTCATGCCCATAATCTTTTTAGTGGAGGCATTTGGATTAACATATTTAATGTAAATATCATTTACAATATAGGCTTGTGCAGCATTGAGTGTACCTGAAAAAGTTCCCATAAATGCTCCTAATAACCCTGTTAATACAAGCCCCAAAATTCCAACTGGTAAAAAGTTATTGATTGCTGCCGGCAGTACTTTCTCAAAATCAACCCCGCCTGCGCCATTACTTAAATTCAACTGATTATAATAAAGTAATCCAAGCACTGTAAGTCCGATAACCATAAAATAACGAACCGGCAGAAGTACAATAGAAACAAAGCCTGTCATTTTAGAAGCCTCTTTTGGTGACTTCGTAGACAAAACTTTCTGCATATCATAGTTGGGTGCTGGACCAGCGAGTGAAGCAAACACTCCTTTAAAGATCATCATCATAAAAAAGATTCCAAACAAACTGTATCCATCTTCTGCTATTTTTTTATTAGCCTCCTCAATAATACCTGTCCAGTTCATATTCAGGTTCCACCCAAAAAAAGGATTTGCCCAACCCGGGGGTACATTCAATGTATTTCCATGCAGGTGCATCATTGCTATTACTGCAATGGCAATACAACCTACCGTCATGATTGCATATTTAATCAAATCGCCAATAACAATACTATGCATACCTCCCAAAATGGAGTAGAACATGGCAAACAGCGTAAAAACAATTCCATAGAAGTGAGCAACATACTGCGGTGCAATATCAAAAGGAATATAAGGTTGTACCAAATTCCAGGGAACAAATATTTCCATGAATTTTCCTAACCCAATAAAGCCATATGCTAAAAAACCCAGACAACCGATCAATGCAAACGCCACAACAATATTGTGCGATCCAGTTACACCTTTTCCTTTTAATCCAAATCTTGTCTGCAACCATTCAGCCCCGGTATTTGCATTTGACCGCCTTAACCATTTTGCCAGGAACATCATATTAAATACCTGGTTAAAAACCGGCCACAGAAAGGGCAACCACATGCTTTTTATTCCATATACAAAACACAACGATACCATCCACATCGTGCCGCTGATATCAAACATATCAGAAGCATCACTCAGGCCAAGCATATACCAGGGAAGTTTTTTTCCTCCCATCATATAGCTTTCTTTGTTTTGTCTTGCCTTTTTCCTTAATACCCATCCAATCATCAGCATGGATATGAGGTACAGCACAACAATGCTAATATCAATTAATTCTAATTTCATCCTGTCTGTTCAATTTAATTTCCCGGTTGATTTAAAAAACTTGCAGGCTGAAGAATCAGCCCGCAATCTGATTTTGATTATGAACTAACTATAAAAAAAAATTATCGGTACAGTTTTTCATTCTTTATATCTTTTTCAAATAAGGTGCTGTTCAATTTATAAAATTCAACAAAGTCGTTTGCTGAAACCTGTCCTTTGAATGGAGCATAATAATGCATCCGCTTCGTACTCTCCTGGTAACCATGATTGCGCCACAACAGTACATAGGAGATTTTATGATCACCAATTGCTTTGATTAGTGTTTCAGTCCACCATTTTTCATAAGGAACTGACTCAAACCCTGTTTCACCAAGTGCAAACAGTTTATTTTTTTCCGCTGCAACCTGTTCAACAATATTCAGCAGAAAATTTGCATTCTTCACAAATCCTTCACTCTTCTTTGGGTCTCCGCTTTGATAGGTATCAAAACTTACCAGATCCACTGCATCATCACCGGGATATCTTTCGAGGAACTCTTCTTTTGTTTTAAAATCGCCACCTGTATTATATACCCACAAAATATTATGGAGATTTTTTTGTGTATGCAGGTAATCAAAAGTGAAACGCCAGAGTGATTTATAATCTGAAACGCTGCAATTGTTTCTGCCCCACCAGAACCAACTGCCAGAGTGCTCGTGAAAAGGACGGAATAAAACAGGTATCGATTCTCCCTTGGCACCTTTCAATGCTTCAAAAAATACAGCAACCTTATCAAGCCATTGTTTATACAATTCATGATGCATTCCACCCGGTATAATTGATGCCACAGTGCCATGTGTTGTATCCCATGCACTGATCCCATTTCCAAACGGGCTGTACATATGCCAGCTGATTGTGATTACCCCACCTCTTGCATATCCCTCTTTAATGAACTGCTGCATCTGATCAAAAGGTACGTCATCAAGATTTTTCGTATGGTCAAGTTCTAACCCGCCTAACTCCCATCCATATACGGCAGGATAATCGCCGGCAACATCTTTTATATCACTTCGCCCTGCTGAGCCTGTCGAAGCATCATACTTCCAGTTTACACCATATGCCAAATCATCCTGGTGCCCAAACATGAATCCTTTAGAAGTTAATTTTTTTAAATTATTATACAGTGCTTTTGTTTCTTTCGACGCCTTTTTATCTGATGGCAATTCCTGCTGAGCTTTTGCCTGGCAGGCAAGAAGAAAAAAAACAGAAATAAAAAAACTGATATGCTGACTGTTGTATTTCATTACAGTGTGCTTAATTTTTTGGTAAAGGATGCAATTACTTCCCATGTACTTTTATCTGCATCAAAAACTGAATTTAATCCCTGTTCTTCAACAGGAGGATCGCCCAGCATATCATCACCTTTTTTCCAAAGTAACTGTTTGTAAGAAGGCCGGCCGCTACCGCTGAATGCCCAGAAATTTGCTCCTGCAATTACTCCATTCTGTTTGGCATGTATCAGCAACTGTTCAAATACAGAAGTATAATATCTGTCTCTGTATGAAGTAGAGGCAGACAATGAAAAAGAATGACCATTTCTGGGTAAACCAAATTCCTCAACCACTAAGGGCTTACTGATCTGTTTGGCAACAGCAGCATGTTTCGTAATATAGTCCGTTGTTTTTTTTATTACTTCATCAAAATCTTTTCCAATTGCCGTATCCCTGAACCAGCCCCAGTTTTTTGGCCATATATGGATGGTTGCATAGTCAATATTCTTGTCTGCATGAATCGCTTTAAACACATCTATATTCTCACTGCCCATTTCACCTTCGCTGCCAGTGGTAATTAAATGATTTGGATCAATTGACCTGATGAATGAAGCAGTATGACTGATAAACTTTTTATACGCATCAATTGCTGCCGGCCTCATTGGCCTTGGCTCATTGGCAATTTCCCAGCTCATAATGGCAGGATCATCTTTATATTTTTTCTTCGTGATTGTATTCACCCGTTGCACTAACAGTTTTACCTGTTGTTTATATTGTTCCATACAATTCGTGCAAGTATAAAACAGGCTTACATAATCTCTCATTTCATCCCAGCTTAGTTTACGCTGCAGTACAGAATCAGCAATCAACCCATTCCAGTTGAGATATTGTAAAAAGCCGCCGCTCCATTCCCAGTTATTACTGAAAAAGATAACGGCTTTCATTTCCCTTTTTCCCATTTCAGCCAGTAAAAAATCAAGACCTTTTAACTGATCGGTACTAAACACACCTGCCTTTGTTTGCAGTGCAGGTTCTACTCTCGGAACACCATTGATCTGTCCTTTGCCTTCAGCACCGGCCATTACACGGAGATTTGTAACTCCTTTACTTTTCAGAAAGTCAAGTTCTTTTCTTATCCTCTCTTTCCCTTTTGCATCATTTGCCACCAAACCTCCATACCAGTAATTGACACCGATATAATAATAGGGTTTCCCTTCAAGGATGAATTGACCATTCTTTGTTATAACAAATGATTGGGGAGCAAGTGCATCCTTATTGTAAGTCGCTTCTCTGGAACTGGCATTAACGACAAAAGTGTTGCTCTTCTCAGACAACTCAACTATTTCGGCATGAGAGAGTGCAACTGAAAAAGACAATAGAAAAAATATATTCAGTAAATGATTAAAAGCCAATTTATTTAACAACCTCTGCTTTTTAAAAGATGTACAAGAATTAATTACAGCTGTTTCGTTCAGCATTACTAAAGAAAAAAACATCCGCTTTTTACTTCAACTAAAGAAAGTGGATGTTTTATTTTATATGCATCATTTTATTGGTACCAGTATTATCTTAATCCGACATGATCAATATGTATTACTCCATTCCATCCTGCTGACTGAAGAACAATTTCACTAATTGTAGTTGAGGCACCAAGAGCAGAAAGATTCAGACTGAAGGTTGACCATTCACCTGCTAACACTGTTACCTGTGCAGGAGCACCCCAATTTCCATTCACGACAATATTCAATATTTTGCCTCCCGTACCTACTTCACCAAACACGGAGAATTCAAATTTCGTATACCCTGCAGTTGCAGTTGGAGTACCGGCATGAAATGTAATTCCTTCATAACCACCAACACCATAGGTAGCTTTTATTGACGTAGTTCCCTGGCGAACAATAGCAGTACTGTTAAAATCATTACCAGCCCATGACCAGTTTTGATATCCATTCTGTAATGCATCGGTATATATGGCATAAGGAAAATCAGCCAACGGAGGAAGACCGCCAATTAAATCCAGTACCTGGCTTGATGTGACTGTTAATGAAGAATTTAAAACGGACAATATTATTTTCCCTTTCAGTGTACCATCCGGAACTTTCACAACAAGTTGAGTAGCAGACTGGCTTACAAAAACTGAAACGGGTGATACAATTCCTGTAAATGAAACTCCAGTTACGAGATCAAGATTTGTTCCGGTGATAGTGAGGTTAGCTAAAGGAAGTATTGGATTTGGAGCAATTGAAGTAATAGCAGGCAAGAGAACCTGCAAATCCATTGTTGATATGGAAGTAACCCCTGAAGCAGCGACCATTGTAACTTTACCTGTTTGAGTTCCGGCTGGAACTTTCACTACAAGCTGAGTGGCAGACTGACTTACAAAAACTGTAACCGGGGTAGCAACGCCGTTAAATACTACTTTCTTCGCAAGATCAATATTTGTTCCTGTTATTGTAAGGTTCGTTTGGTGTTTGATGGGATTGGGAGAAAGAGCCGTTGTAACAGGCAGTGTAACTTTCAATGTATCTGTTGTCTGCACATCAGCTGAATCAGTTCCTCCATAAGAAAGAACCAATGGGCCTGTTTCAGCATCAGCAGGTACTGTTACAACAATTTGAGTTTTTGTTTTACTTACAAAAGTTTCAACAATTTTATCCTTCGCAAAAGTGATCCTGCCTACCCAATTGAGAAAATTACCATTAATGGTAATGTTTTCGCCGGGGCGTGCCTGAGCTGTAATAGATGTTACTACTGTTAACACGTTTAAATTCAGAATCGTTTTTGTTACAATATCTCCATCAGGAGTTTTCAATGTAACGAACCCTTTTTCAGCTGCCTGAGGTACAATCAGCTTAATGAGTTCAGATGTTTGCTTCGTGAATGTTTTTTGATCAACTGCTGCTGCTGTTCCACCTGTGAACTGGATGGAAGTAACTTTATCGAGATTCATCCCGATAAAGACCAATGTGTCTCCATGCTTTGCACCGGTTGGACCAAAGCTCAGCAATTCTACTTTACCTGAATTTGCATTCTTATCTTTTTTACAGGAAGACGAAACAAATCCAATTGCCGTAATGAGGCAAATGAGTGAAAGCAATCTTGTGTTAAATATTAATTTTATCATTTTATATTTTTTTAATCTTCAGCTGTGAAGAGGAAATTCTTACTTCTTAATAAACTTAGGTACCACCCTGAAATTGTCGAAAGACATATCACAATCAAGCTCACCACCACCATGGAAGAGCAGCCGGCACCAATAGCCAGTTGGACTTACGCTGAGCGGTGTTCCATAGCTTGCAGCAATTTCATCAAATGGAATTGTGATTGTTTGCCATAAACCTTTTGTATCGTAAGGCGGGTTCCATAAATAAGCATTGTTATTTTCGCCCAGAATGCCGACATTAATTTTCAACACATTATTATTGTAAGGCTTCTTTGTATTTAATTCAAACTTCAGGTTATAATCAGAAGGTTTCAGGATAGCGGCATCAGGAATGTTTTTGCTGATAGCTCCCATTGCACTCGCAGGGCCACCCGCAACTTCAGTCCATGCCCATGCACCAATTGTTTTTTTAACACGGATATAATTTCCGTTGATCATCGGAGGATCGCCTGCAACAGTACTGGTAACTACATAAGAAGCATTCCACCAGCCTGTAAATGGATCGCTGCTGAGGAAAATATTCCTGTTATCCCTGAACCAGAAGTCAGATTTTGTTTCACCAAAATTTGTCTTCACCGTAATCTGGCCCGGTTGTGCACCCGCAGGTATTCTTACCTGAACTAATTTATCTGTAACAGATACAATTTCGCCGGTAGCACCACCGGTAAACGTTACAGTAAGTGGTTCATAAAAGTAATCGCCTCTGATTGTGGCAACATCACCAGTTAGAGTATATTCATTCAACATATTCGATACTGTTGGCTCACTGATCTGAACCTTAAAATCATACAGCAGAATAAAGCCATCAGAAAAAACGATTTTTAGTTTATTGGTAATCACTCTTGGAATAGCACTTGGAACACTTACCAGTATACTTGTATTGGTAATGTAGGTTGGTGTTAAGGCTGCTTTTTGATCGTTAAACCAAATTTCAACAGCGCCCTGTAAATTTTCACCAATAATCGCAACAAGGTTTCCCTGGTAAGCTCCGATTAATAATGAATCGGATGATACAGGATTTGTAATACGTACATACTTGATCCTGGGCTCTCCATTATCCGTTTTTTTACACGAAGTGTAAATTCCGGTAACAGCAACAGCCATTGCGACTAATAGTATTGATTGAATTATTTTTTTCATACCGTTTTATTTTTTATAAGCAATTGTACTTGTGCAATTAATAATCAACAGGTGGTTTAAGCAAGTTAGGTGCCTGGCTAAGTTCTGCTGAAGGAATCGGAAGCAGGAAGTTGCCATCATTTGCATTAATCTTTCTGTCGGTTGTTGCCCATGGTGTTTTGATAAATGTCCACTCAGTAGGATCAGGAAATACATCCGGCTTTGTAAAAAACAATCCTCTGTCCTGTGAGTTTAAGATTGAATAAGCTTTTGCTTTATTATAATAATGCAGGCTTACTAAATCATACCATGCCATTCCTTCCATTGAAAATTCAATAAAGCGCTCTTTCAGAATTGCATCCAGTGTAAGTGGAAGAATATATTCAGGTAAGCCTGAACGCATATGTACCCTGTTGAAATACTGCATTGCAGTTGCATCGCTTGTTGAAGCACTGTTGCCCAATACCGCTTCTGCATATATCAGGTACATTTCTGCCAGGCGCATCATATAAGTGTCATTACCATATCGCTGGCTGGCAGACTGACCACCAACATCTTTCGCTTTACCGGTTACATATTTTTTGATACCAAGAAAATTATTATCAGTTCCTCCAAAAGGATAAATTAACTTTTGTTCTCCACCAGTTATTGTTTGAGTTATTTCAGGATAACGTGACCCCGGTAACATGAAGGTAGCTTTGAGGCGTTGATCAAGGGTTCTGCCCTTCATTGTATCGCCCGATACAGAAGTGGTTATTCCATCATACTGTTTAATCATCCACCAGGTTGCACTTTTATCTCCACCCCAACCATCGCCATTGGCAATATCAGGACTATAAGCAAGGTAAGCAGGTGTTGAATTTTGAGTACCCCATGTATCAGGTCCTGAATAAACCCATTGTAAAGAAAATAAGGACTCTGAATTATTATCATAAGGAAACAGAAACAGGTTGCTATAATTGGATTGTAAAGCAGCACCGCTGTTTTTGATCACATCTTCTGCATAGTATTTTGCACTGTCAAGATATATTTGATTTCTTGCACCTGCACCATTTGCTTCCACACCGGCCCTTGTTAAATAAAAACGGGCAAGCATTCCTTCGGCTGACCATTTTGTAATTCTTCCCGGACGTATTGGAGCTGCTGGCAGATCGGCAGCAATTTCACGCATTTCTTTGGTAATAAACTTCCACACACTTTTTTGAGTATTTCTGGTAATGGAAGTGTCAGCAAGTAACGTGAGGTTGTTTGTAATAATCGGAACAGGTCCCCAGTTCATTACTAAAAAGCGGTAAGCCAATGCCCGCATAAATCTTGCTTCAGCAATCGCCATTTTTTTGATCTGTGGTGATACGCCTGCTCCTGCATATTTATTGATGTTTTCAATAGCAAGATTTGACTGCCCTACCACAATAAAGAATGAACGCCAGGAGGTTCCATTTTCAGGTGTATTACCTGTTGTGTTGAATAGTACATTACCTCTGTCGTTATATGCAGAGGAGGCAGTACCCGCTCTGAAATCACCTAAGTTGTAAGAGGCTTTATCATTATAGTCGAACCAAACCTGGCTGTATAATAAAGCAGTACCTGCCAGTACCTGTTCGTCTGTTTTATAAAAGCTTGCATCTACAATTGCGTCTGTTGGAGGCCGTTCAAGAAACGTTTTTTTACAGCCAAGCAAAAGAACAGGAAGAAGAGCAGCAATCCAGAAATATTTTTGTTTTATATTTTTCATATAACTCAGATTAAAAATTTACGTTTAAATTAAATGTATAAACCGGTGTTAACGGATAACGACCGAAATCCAAACCAATGGCCTGGTTACCGGCACTTGCATCCCTTCCTACATAAGCACCTACTTCAGGATCGAAGCCTTTATACTTAGTAAGCGTATAAAGATTTTGTCCGGCTATTGTAAATCTTACTCCTTTTACTAATTTTTGTTTTGAAATCAATCCTTCAGGAATTCCATAAGACAACGAAACGCTTTTCAATCTTACAAATGATCCATCTTCCACCCATTTATCTGTAGGGCGGGTATAGTTACCATTCGGGCCATAAGAAATTCTTGCTACATCTGTACCGGGGTTTTCCAGGTACACTTTTCCCTGCGCATCAGAAACAGGCCTTGCATAATCCATTGCATGAATCAGCAGGTTTCTGCTAAGGTTAATGTTATTGGGATTTGTATTTCTTTTAGCTAAATAGTTATAGATGTCGTTGCCATAAGTACTTGTGATTAGAACGCTCAGATCAAACCCTTTATAAGAAAATGTATTCGTAAACCCTCCAAACATCTTCGGCCATGGGTTACCGATATATGTTTCATCGTAGGTATCAATCTTTCCATCAGGAACACCTGCCGGGCCGCTGATATCTTTGAACTTTACATCTCCAACCCATACACCATTCAACTGCTCGGTTGGGAGCCTGTTTCCATTATTATCAACCGGAACCGGGCTGTTATTAATTTCATCAATAGATTGGAAAAGGCCTTCTTCAATATAACCTCTGAATAACCATGGTGCCTGACCAACAGCAGAGCGCTGAGTCCAGTCATCGAGCCACCATGATGTACGGCTTACAAATGCAGCATCGGAATAGAAACTCTTAATGGTTGTTTTAACCGTTGAGAGATTCAGATTTGATTGCCATTTGAAATTTTTATTGGAAATATTGGTGGTATTGATTGTGAAGCCCCATCCTTTATTTTGCATTGTGCCAAGGTTAACCAATGGAGAACCTACTGAACCCTGACCGTTTGTTCCCATATACCATGGCAATGGCTGATTCATTAAAAGATTTTTAGTATTCTTTATATAATAATCAAATTCTAACTGAATACGGTTGTTAAAAAAACCTGCATTTAAACCCGCATTATAATTTGCTGATTGTTCCCACATGATACCTTGATTACCATACCTGGTAGGTAAAAAGGCAGTGCCTGTTGGGGTAGCACCCGTTCCTAACGGAGAATAAATGCCGCCGCCACCGCCTTGGTTACCGGTAGTACCTAGTTCAAATCTTAATTTTAATTCACTGATAAATGGAACCTGGAAAAATTTTTCCTGTGAAATTCTCCATCCTGCTGAAGCAGATGGAAAATAACCCCATTTCTTATTACCTCCAAAATTTGATGAACCATCTGCCCTGAATGATCCCACCAAGAGATATCTGTTATCATAATTATAACTTAACCTTCCCAAATAAGATTCCATGGCCCATGGAACTGATCCGCCAGTGTTTGTTGCGGTCGTTGGATCACCTGCATTTAAATCAAAAATATTATTGGTAAGAAATCCTGTTCTTGTAGCACCCACACTTTTCCATTTTGATTCCTGTGCCTCATGACTGGCCATTACAGTAACACCATGCTTTTTAAATTGATGATTGTATTCAAGCAACTGGTTCCAGTTCCAGTAAGTATTTAAACTGCTTAAATCGGTTAAAGAAGCTGTAACATTCCTGGCCCATCCAATGGAGTAGGTTGGCTGAAAATAGATTGAATTGGAATTGCCCAAAGCTGTGTTGAAAGACGTTCTGAAAGTAAGGTCTTTTGTAATTTTTATAGCTAAATTTAAACCCCCAAGAAATTGTCTTCTTAAAAGTGTATTAGTTTTCAGATTGGCTATCGCAATTGGATTTACCGGAGCAAACTGGTTCGCACCATTTGTAACATCACCACCACCCCATGAACCATCAATATTTTTAACCGGCACCTGCGGTGTTAACTGTAATGCATCTGAAATAACATTTTCCTGGCTGGCAGTAAGGTTTTCATTTGTTTGATTAAAACTCAAATTAGTTCCTAATGTGAGCCAGTCTCTTAATTTATTATCAAGATTTAATCTTATACCAAATCGTTTAAATCCTGAACCGATTGCCACACCTTTCTGATCAAGATATTCGCCCGAAACATAATAAGTGTTTTTTACATCTCCACCACTTACGCTGAGCTGGTGCTTGGTCATGGGAGTGTTTCTGAATAACTCATTTTGCCAATCGGTTCCCACACCTAATAAGGATGGATCTAAAAATTCTACCGGAGTTGTTCCACCGGCTATTCCATGAAATTCTTTTACCATTTGCGCATATTGCGGCAAATTCATTACCTCCAAACGCCTTGGTGGCGCCTGAATACTGTATTGCAATCCGTAATTTATTTTAGCTTCACCTGACCTGCCACGTTTGGTAGTAATTAACAAAACGCCATTACCTCCTCTTGAACCATAAATTGCAGTTGCAGATGGGCCCTGTAATATCTGGATATCTTCAATATCAGAAGGGTTTAAACCTGCCAGAGGATTTGATGAACTGGTAGATCCGAAACTAACTGGCTGTCCCTCAATTTGAACACCATCAATTACATAAAGAGGTTCGGTATTACCGTTGATGGTACTTACACCTCTGATATTTACAGAAATACCTCCACCCGGCTGGCCGGAGTTTTGCGTAACATAAACACCGGCGGCACGGCCTTGTATGGCCTGCTCAATGGTTGTATTCACTGTTCGCTCCATATCTTTTGCAGTTACAGTAACCTGTGCACCGGTAAGATTTACACGTTTTGCTTTACCATAACCAATTACAACAACTTCACTCAGTTTAGCTTCTGTAACATCAATTGTTACCAGAATGGTTGCTTTACCGGCAGTTGAAATTTCGACAGACTTTGCACCAACGTAGGATACAACTAAAACTGAATTAGGAGATGGAACTGCAAGTTTAAATGCACCATTTGCATCTGTAATCGTTGCAATTTTCTGTCCCTTTACAGTTACCGTAGCACTTGAAACAGGAGTACCTGCTTTGTCGGATACAACTCCGGAAACAGTTCTGGTTTGTGCAAAAGTGAAAAGGGAAAATAAAAGAAACACAATGATCATTGTGCTCTTCAGGGAAGATTGAGATTTTCTCATATAGCAAGAATATTTGTTCAAAAGTAGTTTTTTTGAAGTAAACAGAACTAATACTATTATATCAAATAGTAGTACTTTATTGGTATCCTGACGAAGATCATTATCTGAAACCATTGATATTGCTGAATATTTTACCTAATATGGTTCAACAGAAAAAATAAATAAAATAATACTATTTTATCAAGCAATTGGTAATTTTATGTCAAACCAAATTTTTAATGCAACCGGTTATACTCAGAGAAATCACCCCACTTACCAGTAGTGATTGCTTTACCATCTTTACCAGAACGAAATCAGAATTTGATTTTCCGTTTCACAGTCATGAGGAATTAGAACTGAATTTTATCCGGAATGCAAAAGGTGCCAAACGTGTTGTTGGTGATCATATTGGTGAAATTGATGAGCTGGAACTTGTTCTTATCGGATCGAACCTGCCACATGTTTGGGAAACACATAAATGCAAGAGCAAAGAAATAAAAGAGATCACCATTCAATTTCACAAAGACCTGTTTGATGAAAAGTTTCTTCGCCGCAACCAGATGAGTTTTATACGGAACATGCTGGAGCTTTCTGCAAAAGGTATTTCTTTCTCCAAACAAACCATTGAACAGATTACACCAAGATTGATTGCACTCAGCCAGAAGCAGGGCTTTGATTCTGTACTTGAATTACTTTCTATTTTACATGATCTTTCTGTTTCAAGAAACATGCATACTTTATCAGTTGCGGCTTTTAGTAACGCAGAAGTATCCTACAACAGCCGGCGTATTGAAAAAGCATTTGAATACATGAATCAAAATTTTCATAAAAATATTACACTCAATGAAATTGCAAAGCTGGTAAACATGACGGAGGTTTCATTCAGCCGGTTTTTTAAAACCAGAACAGGTATTACGTTTATTGACAGCCTGCTTGAAATAAGATTAGGGCATGCATCACGACTGTTGATTGATACAACCCAATCAGTTTCAGAAGTAGCTTATAACTGCGGCTTCAATAATATATCCAATTTTAACCGCCTCTTCAAGAAAAAGAAAGATTGCACACCAAAAGAGTTCAGAGAGAATTATAGTTTTTATGGAAGCAGAGTATTTATTTAACAGGGAATCTTCCCCGCCATTTTATACCTGTCCTTTTATCAAGGTAAATAAAACACCTCTTTCAGCGGAATGCTTACCGGTGAATTATCCGCATTGCTTTCCATCAGGTCTTTCATATAAGCCCACCATCTTTTCATCACCGGATGCAAGGGCAAACTATCAAGCTTTACAGCATCCTCTATTTTCATTACACCAAACAGATAACCTGATTCCTCATCCAGGAAAATACTGTACTCGCTGATGGTTGTTTGTTGCAGCAACTCCTGCAAGTCGGGCCATAAGGCATTGTGTCTTTTTTTATACTCTTCCTCTTTGCCTTTAAACAATTTCATTTTAAATGCTACTCGTTGCATACTGATTATTTTAATAAATGTGTGTGCTGTTACTGTTGCTTGATTTTCAGTAATTGCTTTGTAAATTTAATGTAACTCTTCTTTCGTTGTGCTCCTGTATAAAATCGTTGCAGAAAAAGAGCAACACAAAGAATGCAAAGTATGCACAAAGGTCACAAGGGATCTCTTAATTATTTCATTCTTTATTAACACAACAAGTTAATAAATGAAAATAGTTTTTACTCTTTTACTTTATATACTTTACCAATGAACCGGGTTTTATTTCTTTCAATGCCTTTATCACTATTTCAGCATTTACTTTAGCACCATCCATATTGGTATGTGTCTGATCCGAAGGAAAGAATGGCTTTACAGCTTCTGCTCCCATTTCTTCATACGTTGCTGCAACCAATTCATTCAGGTTAATGAAAAAAGCGCCTTCTTCTTTTGCAATTTGTTCTGCCCATAACGCATAATTATCTGCAGAGCGTGTTACTTTACCATCTTTCCAGTTATTGCGTGGCACCAATGAACAAACAATCGGGATAGCACCTTTCGATTTTGTTTCACGCACATACCTGCGCATATACCAACCATAACTGTAAACTGTTTCCTTTATTTTACGGATAGGATTATAAATTTCTGAACTGTCGTTGCCAATACCACGGATAGTTCCTCTTGCCCTGGCTGTGTCATCTAACGGACCTGCATCGTTATGGCCAAACTGCATAATTACATAATCACCTTTCTGCAACGTAGCCATGATCTTATCCCATCTTCCTTCTGTAATAAATGTTCGGCTGCTTCTTCCACCAATTGCCTGGTTGCTGATGCTGATTTTTGCAGTATCAAAATAATCAGCTATAAAACTGCCCCATCCCCATTGTCCGTTTTTTCCTGAACCATCCCCATTACGTACAGTTGAATCACCAATGATATAAAACACCGGCTTGGGTTGAATAATGGTAAACGATACGACTCCGAGAACAACGACAAATAACAACAGCTTACTTACTTTCATATTTTTCAAATTTACGTTGTGCTTCCTGCCAATTATTTTTTTAGATAGTTTACGAGTGGCAGGTCATTACTTAAATTACGAATACCCTGTATAACTGATGCTGCATTTATTTTCGCACCTTCTACATTGGTATGTGTATGATCGCCGGGGAAAAACTTTTTTACTTCATCTGGCCCCAACGCATCATATTTATCTGCCGTGATACTGTTTAAATCAATAAAATAAACACCTTCGCTTTCGGCTACTTCTTTTGCCCATTTACCATAATCATTTCCGGCTCTTTTCACTTTACCTTCAGCAAATTGATTGCGGGGTATCATGGAACAGATGATAGGTTTTGCACCCTTCATCTTCGCATCTTTAATAAACTTCTTCAAATACCAACCATAGGTATGCACGGTTTCAACAGTTCCGTCTTTCCATGTCAACTCAACTGTTTCATCACCCGTCCCTCTTAACACACCACGATAACCGGCTCTGGAAGTATCAGGCTTGCTGCCTTCGTTGTGACCAAACTGTATAATAACATAATCGCCTTCTGTAAGCGTTGACAATACTTTATCCCAGCGTTTTTCTTTAATGAAGGTTCTGGTGCTTCGTCCTGCCATAGCCTGGTTGCTGATGTTTATTTGCGTTGAATCAAAGAACTCAGCAATCATTTCACCCCATCCGCATTGCGGCCGGTTCGTATTTCTTACAGTTGAATCACCAATGATATAAATGGTTGGCTTATTTAAATAAAGAAATGAAGACATCAGCAATAAACTGATTACTGAAATAAACACTCTTCTCCCTGTAAATAATTTCATGCCTATTTTTTAATATTGATGCTGATGCTTCCGCTCTTTAAATCTTTTGATGAAGCAATAACTTTTATGCTGCCTGTGCTACCGTTAGCTTTAATAATAGCAATACATTTTCCTTTATAGGCCCACCGTTCATTGCTGATGTAAGGTTCAGAACTTGATAAATCAGCATTATCAACCGCTGCAACAACACCTGAACCTTCAATATTGAATGTTATTTTGTCTGTTGCATTTAAACAGGGTAACCCCTTTTCATCTGTTACTATGGCGGTAACATATACCACATCGTCCCAATTATTTTCTATTTGTGATTTATCTGCACTCAATACAATTTTAGCTGGATTGCCGGCAGTAGTTAATTCCTGTTCTGCAACAATCTTCCCCTTGTTTTTAGCCACTGCTTTTAATGTGCCTTTGTGAAAAGTAATCGTCCATACACTGGGAGACGCATTATCAGCAGGCCTTGGTTGCATACCAACCGATTCACCATTTAAAAACAATTCCACTTCATCGCAATTGCTGAATACCTGTATTTTCGCTTCATCATAAGTATCAATATCTGTTGGGCTCCAATCGCTGACCCATTCGCCGGCACCTGCATTACCCTGCTTACGCATTACATACAGCATGGGTTTATCGCTCCACCAACTTTGGCGTTGATATCCTACGTCTCTTACTCCACCGGTTTTATCCAGCAATCCTGAACCATGTGCAATCTGCGGCCAGTCAGATTCGCCTAAGTAATCAATACCTGTCCATAAAAATTGTCCTGACATATATTCTTTATCTCTCAATGGAATCCATGCAGCCTGTTCAATTCTGTTTTCTGTTCCAATTACTTTCCAGTCTGGATTATTTTCATGTGCTGCCACCAGTTCATTCTCCCGGTAATTCTGTCCCACCACATCCATCAGGTTGGCAAATCCATTCTGATATACTTTTGATAAAGCAGGACGAAACAAAGCCATTGTAACCGGTCTTGTTGGATCTAAAGAATGAACGAGATCCTGCTGCATTTTATATTTTCTGAATCCTGTTGAGTCGTTTAAATTATCATGTACTTCATTACCGATGCTGTAGATAACAACAGAAGTATGATTCCGGTCACGCATTACAATATCCCTGGTATCTCTTTCCCACCAATTTGTAAAGTATAAGTTATATCCTTTTTCTGCATGACTTTTTGCTGCATTCCATGTATCAAAGGTTTCATTCATAACAAGGAAACCCATTTTATCGCAAAGGTCTAAAAATTCCGGTGCCACAGCATTGTGTGATGTGCGGATGCCATTTACACCGAGTTCTTTCAGAATTTGAAAACGTCTTTTCCATGCGCTTAACGGAACAGCTGCACCCAATGCACCTGCTTCATGATGCAGGCATACGCCTTTTATTTTTACATTTTTCCCATTCAGTGAAAAACCAGTTGCCGCATCGAATTTTATATCTCTTATTCCAAATGTTTCGCTTGATTCATCAACTGTATTTTTATTGATGATGATTTTTGTAACAGCGGTATATAACTGCGGATGATCAATATCC
>JANOIQ010000442.1:0-2099 GCA_031407835.1 Chitinophagaceae bacterium | reverse complement strand
CTGGTGAAATGAATAATGCGTTCAACAATCTGTGCTTCGCAATGATAATTTACACAACGCCATACTGCTTCTGCTTCGGGCTTTACCAATTTACTTTTACAAACAGGGCATTCAGTTGGGAACTTAATTTTTTCTTCTGTTCCTGTTCGTAACTCCGGCATTGATTTTACAATGTAAGGAATTACATCGCCGGCACGTTCAACCAAAACAGTATCGCCCAGCATCAAATCTTTTTCTGCAATAAATTCTTCATTGTGTAAAGAGATACTTGTTACCGTTACACCACCAATGGCCACAGGATCAATTTTGGCAACAGGTGTAACTGCTCCTGTTCTTCCCACCTGGTATTCAACAGCACGCAATTTGCTTGTACCCTGTCTTGCTTTAAACTTATAAGCAATGGCCCAGCGTGGATGATGACTGGTCATGCCCATCTTTTCCTGCAACTGCAGATCATTTACTTTGATTACCATGCCGTCAATTTCATACGGCAGATCATCTCTTTTGATTTCAAATTCATTGATATGTTCAACAACAGCCTGCACACCTTTCAGAATTTTCTTTTCTTTCTCGGGGCTTCGAAATCCTAAGCTCCATAACATTTTCAGTGCATCGCTGTGGCTAAGGATATCTTCATACATCGTACTTCTTACATCGTACTTCATTAAATAACCTACATGATATAAGAATGCTTCCAGGTTTCTCCTGGCAACTTCTTTTGCGTCTTTAATGCGCAGGCTTCCACTGGCAGCATTGCGTGGATTGGCAAGAGGAGGTAAATTTTCTTCAGCTAACTGATCATTATATGCTTTGAAGTTTTTCTTACTCATTAAGATCTCACCACGTATTTCAATTTGTTTAATGCCATATTTTGAAAAGGCGGCAGATAAAGGAATGGACTTGATCTGACGGATATTGGTGGTAATTTCTTCACCTTCTGTTCCATCGCCTCTTGTTGCGCCACGAACAAGCAGATCATCTTCATAGATCAGTGAAATGCTTGCCCCGTCAAATTTTGGTTCCACACAATATTCAATTTCATCCAGCCCGCCTGCTTCTTTTGCTTTACGGTCCCAGTCAATTAAGTCATCGGCATTGTACGAGTTTTCCAAACTCAGCATGGGAACAAGATGCTGCACTTTTTTAAAATCATTGCCCAATCCTTTCGCCACACGCCGGGTTGGTGAATCGGTAGTAATGAGCGAAGGATCTTCTGCTTCCATCTTCTCCAGTGATTTATACAGCTGGTCATATTCATAATCGCTGATCAACGGATCGTTGAGAATATAATAGCGGTATTCATGAAAACGAAGAACTTCTCTTAATTCCTCAACATCTGTTTTATCTAACCCTTTTTTGGTGAGATGCTGAAGTAATACAGTTGAGGTGTGCTGAAGTTGTTTGGTTGTGTCTGGAGAATACATAGAAAATTAATCTGGCAGTAAAAATACAAGGACTAACCACAAAACAAATTAAATTCATGTGTTCATTTTAATTGTTTTTTATTTGCCGCACAGGATGTCCATAAAAAAAGTCGTGCCGATTACTGTAAAGCAAACAATTTTATGGATATTCCGTCATCAATTCTGAAAATATATATGCTTTTGTTGGTGGCCTCCCCAACAATTAATGTCATTAAATTAAAACGTATGGTTAGATCATTTTTTTTGCTGCTCGTTGTTGTTGTCTTTAGTAAGTGTAATAATAAGACATCGGTTGACAGCCTCTTGATTAATGGAACAGTATACACAGTTGATTCTTCTTTCTCAAAAACAGAAGCTGTTGCAGTGAAAGACGGGAATATTGTAGCAACAGGCTCAACAGCTGAATTACAGAAAATGTATGCTGCAAAAGAAACGGTTGATCTGCAGGGGAAATTTTTATACCCGGGTTTTATTGATGCACATGCGCATTTCTTTCGCTATGGCCTGGATTTGCGACAGGCCAATTTAACCGGTACTGAAAGCTGGGAAGATGTACTGAATCATCTCACCGATTTTGCAAAAGGGTTACATGCAAAACCAGGCGAATGGATTATTGGAAGAGGATGGGATCAGAATGATTGGGAAGTAAAAGAATATCCAGCCAAAGAAAAATTA
>JANOIQ010000440.1:0-24845 GCA_031407835.1 Chitinophagaceae bacterium | reverse complement strand
CATCAGTAAACAATTTTGTTATACCCGATGAAGCAGAGGTATTTGAAATTTCAGGTCCGTTGTTTTTTGGTGCGGCACATAAATTTAAAGACGCCATTAAGTTCATTGAAAAAAAACCAAAAGTGCTGATCATCCGCATGCGGAAAGTGCCTATCATTGATGCAACCGGTATCCGTACCATTGAAGAAGTATATAAAGAATCAAAACACCGTGGTACCAAACTTATTCTTTGTGAAGTGGATAGCGAACAGGTAATGAAAGAACTGAAAGATGCAAGACTGCTGTTTGCCATTGGTAAAGCCAATGTAACAGATAGTTTTGAAAAAGCATTGGAGCGGTGCAATACGATTCTGGAAGAACTGCCACATCATCATGAATAAATACGATTACTTACAATTGCTATGAAGAAAAAGCCCCTGATCAATCAGAGGCTTTTTTATTGTATTAAGTTTCTTTATTGATTGGCATCTTTTCCTGCCTTTAATTTATCGATCATACCCTGCAGGAATGTTTTGTTTTGCTGATCCGGCACCAGCGGCAAAGCAAGGTTTGCATACTTTAATGCATTTTTAAAATCGCCATTGGCAGAATAGCCTCTTACAAGACCAACAAGTGTTGTGTATTGATTCGGGTTTTTATCAAAATTCATTTTAAAAACTACCATCGCTTCTGCCGGTTTTTTCAGCTGTACTAAACTTTTGGCGTATTGATGCAGATCGTTCATGCTGCCAAAGGGCATTGCTTTTTTCATTATTGCAGCGGCTTCATCTTTACGATCGAGCTTTTCAAGGATCTGTGCTCTTGTACTCCATGCACCAAACGATCTTTCGCCGCCGAAATTATTGGTAGAAGAATCGGTCCACAGTAATGCTTCTTCTAAATTGGTATTGTGCTGCAAACACCATTGTGCCGCCTGGTCCCAGCTTTGCCAAATGAACCCTTTCTCCGTTCTCAGTTCTTTCCTGAAAGAATTGATCTGTTCTTTAATGTAATCTGTTTCAATTTTAAATGGAATCATCAACTTCTCCCATTCTAACCCAACAGTGGCGCTGTTTTCTGTTTCATTCATGAATTCATATTTCAACCATTCAACTGGTTTGTCAAGTGCAACTGGTTTTACTTTTACCCGTAATACATCTTCTTTATCGTTGTAATAAAAATGTCCCCATGAAGTAGAGTTTGAAGAGAAGATCAGTGTACATTCATTTAGATCGTACGCAATAAAGAAACCATATTTGCCTGCAGCTAATTTTTTTCCTTCAATCAGTACATCTGTACTGAACTCAAATGTTGTGTTTTCATTAGCACCTGCACGCCAGGGAGCTGACTTACTGCTGCCAAAACCGGGATCAGTAAAACCAACCGGAACAAGATCGCCCCAAACTTTTCCTTCCCGGCCTTTTACAGCGGGACGATCGTAATGAATACTTACATCAGTGAGACCAATGCGTTCACTTACCGAAGCTTTTTTATTTCCGCCACTTGGAGTAACCGTTAAGGGAATTTGTGAAAAGGAGTTGACTGTGAAGTTGCCGGCAAGCAGCAACAGGAAGATTGCTTTTTTCATGCATGATAAGTTTTGATTATAACAAGCTATGAAAACTAATGGATGTGTTTTCTGCTTATTGTGACTAATGAATCTATAGCAGGATGGGTGGATAACCTGCGAAAGGCGTAAACGAAGAAAGCCACTCAACTGAGTGGCTTTCATATGATCATTCAAAAAAAATTATTAAGCTGTCTTTGTTTTCAGTAATCCTGTTTTCAACAATGCATATCCTCCAAAAAAGACTGCGCAGAACACAACAGTTGCGTAGAGGCTGCCGGTATAGAAAGGAATGGCTTCAGTATAAGCAAGCGTTAATCCTGCTGCTGTTTTAGGGTAAGGCAGATTATTTATATCAAGTCCGCCGCCAATCCATACCAGGAAATTGCTGATGATGAAATAAACTGTTGGTCCGGCCAATGCGCCTAAACCAATCTGCCATGCTTTGTTCTGGTTAATGAAGAAGCCAATAACAGTTAAACCTGCAAACAATATGTAGTTGGTCACCTGTCCGCCATAAAAACCTTTAATAGAAGAAAGACCTAAGCTGTATAATGATTGATATAACGCATCACTGATAAACATGCTGATCAGGGGAAGAGCAAACGCAAATTTCCTGTCTTTGATCACCGAACCGGCAAATAATGCCATGGCAATCTGCGGAGCAAAGCCGAGCGGTCGGTTTGGAAGAATGCGGTACAAAGCTGCAACAACGATCAGAGCCAGTAATGTGAAAACGATATTTTTATTAAACTTCATAATTCTTGCTTGAGCGACAAAAATAACTAAAAACAAGTCCACAAACTTCATTTTGTGTAAGCTGCTTTTTTCCTCAATATGTGGATAAGCAGGAAAGAATTATTTTAGAGCAATGGCGAAACACCTCGAAACGGGCAAACAGGGCGAAGAGATGGCAACTGCATGGCTGCTGGGGCAGGGCTTTACCATTCTGCACCGCAACTGGAAATACTCTTATTTTGAACTGGATGTAATTGCCGAAAGGGAAGGAGTGCTTCATTTTATTGAAGTTAAAACCCGTACAACAGATATGTATGGCCATCCGGAAGAAGGTGTAACTGCAAAAAAACTGGAACGGTTGATGAATGCAGGGGAAGAATTTCTCAACATGTACCCGGTATGGGAACGTATTCAGTATGATATTCTCAGCATCCGTTTATTCACTAACAAAGCACCGGAGTATTTTTTTATTGAAGATATTTCATAGCCGTTAGTTATTAGCCGGAAGCCGATAGTGAAACTCACAAACTAACTACTAAGGACTATCGGCTATCCACTACTAATACTTCGGATTAACACCTGTATAACTGAACGGTGTAACCGCTTTCAATTCTTTTTTTACTTCAGCACTTACTTTTAATTCTTTAATAAAATCCTGCATTGTTTTTTTTGTAATGGCAGCATTGCCCCTCGTTAAATCTTTCAATGCTTCGTATGGATTGGGATAATTTTCTCTTCTTAATATGGTTTGAATGGCTTCAGCTACAACAGCCCAGTTATTATCAAGGTCCTGTTTGATCTTGTCTTCATTCAGCAGCAATTTGCCCAGGCCTTTTTCAATTGATTTGAGTGAAAGAACAGAATGAGCAAACGGAACGCCGATATTTCTTAATACAGTCGAATCGGTTAAATCACGCTGTAATCTTGAAACTGGAAGTTTGGCTGAAAGATGTTCCAACAAAGCATTGGCAATGCCGAGGTTCCCTTCTGCATTTTCAAAATCGATAGGGTTTACTTTATGTGGCATTGCACTGCTGCCAATTTCACCTTTTTTGATCTTTTGTTTGAAATAATCCATCGACACATAAGTCCACACATCCCGGCAGAGATCAAGTAAGATGGTGTTAATGCGTTTAATGTTGTCCATCTGCGCAGCCAGGTTATCGTAATGTTCAATCTGTGTAGTAAACTGCTGACGCTGAAGTCCTAATTTCTTCTCTACAAATTCATTTCCGAATTTGATCCAGTCAGTTTTTGGATATGCCACATGATGTGCATTGAAGTTGCCGGTAGCACCACCAAACTTTGCTGTGGTTGGCAATACAGATAATTGCTGCAACTGGTTTTCCATACGTTCTACATATACCATGATCTCTTTACCAAGTTTGGTAGGTGAGGCAGCCTGTCCGTGTGTACGGGCAAGCAATGGAATATCTTTCCAGTCTTTTGCCAGTGAACGCAGGCGGATGAGCAGGTTTGAATAAGCCGGCATCAACTCATTTTCCAGTGCATCTTTCCATAAAAGCGGAATAGCGGTATTGTTGATATCCTGAGACGTTAAACCAAAATGAATCCATTCTTTCAAAGGGGAGAGTTGAAGTAAGTCCAGTTCTTTTTTCAAAAAATATTCCACCGCTTTTACATCATGGTTCGTAATGCTTTCAAGGTTTTTTATTTCGGCCGCTTTATCAATTGAAAAAGTGGAGACCACTTCTTTTAATGCTTTCTGCTGCTGAGCTGAGAGTTTGAAAAACTTCTTTTCGGAGAGGAATATAAAATAATCAACCTCCACCTGCACACGGTAACGGATGAGTGCAAACTCAGAAAAATACAGATCCAGCTGCTGCAGTTGATTACGGTAACGTCCGTCAATCGGTGAAATGGCTGTAAGGTTTTGAAGTTCCATGAAGAAGTTTATATAGTTTGTAGTTTATAATTTGTAGTTGTATACTTTCTTGTATCAACTTTCACCGGTGCAGTTAATTTTGCTTTAAATCCTTTCTGTACAGGCTCTAATAAAAAATCCTTTTCTTTGCAGCGCAAAAGTAAATGAATTGAAGAATACCGGCGTAACAAAACTGCTTTTGCCTTTTTTGTCAGTCGGCATTATGCTGCATATTATTTAAAGGAAATCATGAGCGAAAAGCATAAGATAAAAGTTGGAGCAGTCAGTTATTTAAATACAAAACCCATGCTGTATGGGATGAGGTCGGAGGCGTTCCTGGAAGCACATGAATTGATTCCTGATTACCCTGCGAAAGTGGCTGAAATGCTGAAAAGCGGGGCTGTGGATGTGGGTTTGGTGCCAGTGGCTTTGCTGAACGACCTGCCTCAGTATTATATCGTAAGTGATTACTGTATTGCATCCGATTATGAAGTGGGTTCGGTTTGTTTATTCAGTGAAGTGCCGGTGCAAGATCTTACTACTGTTTACCTCGATTACCAGAGCCGCACTTCTGTTGCCCTGGCAAAAGTATTGATGAAAGAATTCTGGGGCATTAACCTTGTATTGATTGATGCAAAAGATGAAAGCTACCGTACAAAAATTAACGGAACAACAGGTGCTGTGGTCATTGGCGACCGGGCATTGGAGCAACGTCGTCTGTCAACTTATATTTATGATCTGGCCAGTGAATGGAGGGTAATGACCAGTCTGCCATTTGTATTTGCAGTATGGGTGAGTTTGAAACCCATGAGTGAAGAATGGATCAACGCTTTCAATGCTGCTAATGCAGTTGGTATGCAGAAGCTCGATGAAATAGCCGAAGAACAGAAATACTCCACCTACGATCTTAAAAAATATTATACTAATAATATTAATTACGTTCTGGATGAAGAGAAACGGAAAGGGATGGAAAAGTTTTTGGAGTTTTTGAGCGTGTAATCAGTCGGTTACACATTTCTATCTTTAATCTCTGTTTTTATATGCATCCTTACGGCAAAATATCGTATTGATATAAGTATCTGCATAAATAAAATAACCCTTGTCCAGAAAAAAATCAATCAGCTCCTGATTTTTAGTTTCTTTATTGCCCGCTGTAAAACCAAGTGTTTCAACACAAAAAACCTCTGGTTTAAATTTTTCAAAATCAATTGTCTTTGCTATTTGCAGGTCAAGCCCTTCAACATCAATGTTAATTAAATTTGGATGAGAAGTAAAATGCTTTTCCATTACTTCATTGATGTTGATGAGTTGAGTTTTTGTAATTCGCTCAACTTTAAATTTACCGATCTCTTCAGTTCCGGTATGTTCCCAGAAATCAGCGTCTGTTTTCGAAAACGTGTTTAAGCCATGAGCTTCTTTTGGGAAAAGATAAAAATCAGCTTCCCTTTTTTCATCAAAGGCGATCCCGGCATTGATGCAAATATCTCTTTTTCGTTTACTGACCAATCTTTGATACAGTACAGGGTTGGGTTCAATACAAACACCCTTGCTGCCCCTGATATAAAGGCGGTAGGTATTACTTAGTGCAGCAGGTTCATTTGCACCAATATCCATGTAGGAGGGGCTGTTAATGCCTAAATGTGTGAATAAATCGCTAATAATGATATCTTCGCCACTTTGTGAATAGCTTGATCTGATATGTTTAAAAAAGGTCGTAACAAGAATTTTTTTTATTGTCTTCTTCAATGAAAATGGCATAAAATATAAGATTGTTTGTCAACTGTAACGAAGATACAGGATGCAGTAGTTTTTGGTTTTAAAATTATTAATTAATTCAATTCTGAGATATCAGTAATATATTATGAAAGAGTTTATCAGAAATATCCTGCAACGATTTGGGTACGACATTATTAAAACTGGTCTGCCTTACTTCCCCAGAAGTAAAAAAAATGGGGTTGTAAATGTTGGGAAATACCATGTACAAATGCCTGGGAATAGTCTGCAGTTAATCAACTACCGGCTTTACCCTGATCTGAATATTGAGCTTGGACGTCTGGCTGTTGCTATCCATAAGAAATATCCCGGCATGACTGTTATTGACGTTGGAGCCAATGTTGGCGATACAATTGCAGTTCTGAAATCTGCCATTGATGTACCTGTAATAGCAGTTGAAGGCGATGAGGTATGTTATGAGTTTTTGCAAAAAAATATTCAGCAGTTTCAACATGTTTCACTTATTAAATCTTATTTGGGAGAAAAATCGGAAAGTATTAATGTAAATCTTGAGCATGCAGGTTGGAATACTACAATTATTCCGGGAGAAACTGGAAGTCGGCAGATTATACTTAAAACTTTGGATGAGATTATCCATTCTGGCGGTTTTGCCGATCGTCAGCTCAAATTATTAAAAGTTGATGTGGAAGGATTTGATACAATTGTTTTAAGAGGTGCTTCAGAAATCATCAGGATGCATCAGCCTGTATTATTTTTTGAGTATAACAGAGAAAGTATGAAAGCAATCAATGAAGATGGACTTTCTACCATACTTTCATTTGAAAAATCAGGCTATGATAAAATTGTATTTTTTGATCATAAAGGAAATCTTGTTTTAGCTACGGATATGCAGAATAGCGAGGTTATTACATACATGCACAATTACATATCATCAGAAAAAAACCTGTTAGCCTATTATGATATCTGTCTATTTCACAGGGATGATAAAGATGTTAGTGAAGATTTTTTGGCAGTGGAAAGGAATTACTTATAACTAATTTTAAAGCAGCAGAAAACGAATAAATTAAAGCAGATGAAAAAACTAATCATAAATCTTTTATCAAAAGCAGGATATCAGGTTATCAATAAATCCAAGATCAATTTTGCAGTCAATGATTTTCAATATGAAGTAATAACACCTTATGCGAATTATGCACCATGGCTGAAGGATACCGGATTCCAGATTATCTATAAAAACATAAAGGATAACACACTGGTTGATATGTACCGCTGTTATGAATTGTGGCAGTTAACTGAAGAAATTCACGCAATTGATCCTTCTGCCAGTTTTTTGGAAGTAGGTGTCTGGAAAGGAGGCACTGCAGGTATTCTCGGTAAGAAATTAACTTTATTGAATTCCGGAGCACCTCTTTATCTGGCAGACACTTTCACCGGCATAGTAAAGGCTTCAGAAAAAGACGAATTTTATAATGGGGGAGAGCATGCGGATACAACTTTTGAAACAGTTGACACCTTAATGAAAGGCATTTATGTGCACTACAAAATATTAACAGGAATTTTTCCGAATGATACAGCTCATCAGATTAAACCAGATGAAAAATTCGGGCTCTGTCACATTGATGTTGATGTTTATCAATCAGCTAAAGATATTGTGGAGTGGATATGGGACAGATTAATTATTGGAGGAATGATTGTTTTTGATGATTTCGGTTTTCATACCACTACGGGTGTTACCATGTACGTAAATGAGCAGAAAAACATGTCAGACAGAATAATTATCTACAACTTAAATGGCCATGCAGTAATCATTAAAATTAAATAAGACGCCTTTGTTAATCATTTAACTGCTTCACAATTTTTTCAAACTGCGGCTGATAACAAAAATCATATCCATCTTTTCCTTCAGGAATCACATTGGGACATTCAAAACAAACCTCCAGTACCCGTTTAACTTTCAGTGCTTCTGCCAAAGCGAAAGGGAAGGATTGATTGCCAATAAAAAATTTGCTTCCGGCAATGATTTGTGCAAGCTCAAGAAAGTTTGAAACGGCTCTATATTTTAAGGAGGGTATTACCTGTTTCAGATCTTCATACTCTTCTTTCAGTCCAACAAACGTAATATTAGGGTAGGCTTTCAGGAAATCATAGCTGATACCAGGTGCCCTGTAACGGAAACTTCTGGCTATCACAATTTCATCTTTAAATGAAGTGTCTGCTGTAACGGTTAACCATGGCTTCCCCAAATCGGCCGTAATGCCATACATATGAAAATACCATCGGCAGATATGACTGGTATTATAATCGAAAGGGAACTTGCGGAATTCATCCAGGTCGTAATCAATCCGCTGATCGGTTAACACATCACATACTGCAAAATTGGGCTGAGCTAATAAAAGAGGAGCGAGCATTTCCACACTTTTCTCCGTTAAGATCTTGCCTTTGTTAGCATGCTTCATGTTTTTTTTGTAGAGCGATTTCTGGTTGATCTGCAGGTGGAGATGAATTTTCTTTTCTCCGGCAAGAGCCTGCATGGCAGGTATGGCATAAATAATATCGCCCACCAAACCAAAATGTTTAAAATGAACAGCAGTTGGTTCAGTTGCAGGATAGAGATTAGGCTGGCTCATCTTCGAAAGAGCTTTTGTGAAAAGTTTCCTTTTTGCCTCCTGTTTGAATACTGCAATGTAAAGCCTTTCAAAAATGTTCATATGCTGGTTTTCTGATCGGCTCAAAAGTAGCTATTTTACAGCATTGTAAATGGCTCAGCTTCTGCTGCTCTCATCGCTGCATTAGAGGAAATGTGCTAACTTGCCGCCGTTCGATTCTGCAGGAAAAATCGCTGTCGGTTGTAACAATCAATAAAGCAATGGCTGTCTTATGCTCAGGAAAATAAACTTATTGTTTTACTATCTGTTCAGGTATCCTGTTTATAAATTGCTGTTGGGCAAAATTGGTTCTTCTACCCGTTTAATCAATCCAAAAATTGATGGTCATTCACGCATTTTTATTGGTTCAAAAGTGTACATCAGCGATAAAGGCTGGCTGGCCTGTGAGCCGCTTACCGGTGATCAAAATTGCAGTCTTATCATTGGAGATGGTACTTATATCGGCAGGTTCAGTCATATTTATTCCACTTCTAAAATTGAGATTGGAAAGAAAGTGTTGATGGCTGATAAGATTTATTTGACTGATAATCTGCACAGCTATGAGCGTATTGATCTGCCGGTTATTGATCAACCCATCCGGCAAACAAACCCGGTAATGATTGATGATGGTGCATGGATAGGAGAGAACGTTTGTGTGATTGGTGCAAGTGTGGGGAAGAACAGTGTGATTGGTGCCAATTCAGTTGTAACAAAAGATATTCCTGATTTCTGTATTGCTGTGGGATCACCGGCAACTATTATCAAGCGTTATAATTTTGATACAAAACAATGGTGTAAAACAGATAAAGAAGGACAGTTCATTTAACAGTAAGAAGAATGAGGAAGAAAAAAATATTAATTACAGGAGGTGCAGGCTTTATTGGTTCAAACCTGGCTTTGTATCTGTTACAGCATGGGTATGAAGTAACGGTGCTGGATAACCTGTCTGAACAGATTCATGGTGCAGATCCTGCAATAACTTCTCCGTTGTATGCATCCATTATGGATAAAATTCATTTTATAAAAGGAACAGTTACATCTGTTGAAGACTGGAAGAATGCAATTGCTGAGAATGAAACAATTGTTCATCTTGCTGCTGAAACTGGAACTGGTCAATCCATGTACCAGATCAGCAAATATGTGGATGTGAATATTGGCGGCACAGCCATTCTGTTAGATATCCTGGCGAATAGTCAAACAAGTGTAAAGAAAGTAGTGATTGCTTCATCAAGAGCAATCTATGGCGAAGGAAAGTACCTTTCGAAGGAGCTCGGTATTGTTTATCCTCAACATCGAACATCAGAATTAATGGATGCAGGCAATTTTGAAGTAACCTGTCCCGGTGCAGTTGAACCCTTGCAGTTGATTGCTACCGATGAAGAATCAAAAATTCATCCTTCATCGGTATATGGGATTACGAAGTATAATCAAGAGCAGATGGTGATGACGGTTTGTCCGGCGATTGGTATAGCACCTGTTGCTTTCCGTTACCAGAATGTATATGGCCCGGGTCAATCCTTAACCAATCCGTATACAGGTATTCTTTCCATTTTTTCTACGCTCATCAGGAATAAAAAACCCATCAACATTTTTGAAGATGGAAAAGAAACCCGTGATTTTGTGTTTATAGATGATGTGGTAAGAGCAACGTTTCTGGGTATCGAAAAAGAAGAAGCAAACGGACAGATATTTAATGTGGGAACAGGAGTGGCAACAACTGTTTCAAACGTTGCTGCATTGCTGGTTGATTATTATAAAGAAGACGTACCTGTACAAATCACCGGTAATTATAGATTGGGCGATATCCGTCATAATTTTGCTGATATCACTAAAATTGAGCGGCTGCTTTCTTTTCAGCCGCAGGTTGATTTTAAAACGGGATTGAAACTGTTTACAGATTGGGTAAACAGTCAGCAGGTGCAGAGCAGTAAGTATGAAGAGTCTATCAGTGAAATGAAGTCAAAAGGATTACTGAAATAAATGTTATGGCGAAAATTGGCTTGGTAACAGTTCTGTTTAAGAGTGATGATGTGCTGCCCGGTTTCTTTAAAAGCATTTCAGAACAAACGCACAAAGATTATATTCTCTATCTCGTTGACAATTCTGTTAATGAAGTTTCCAATAAAGTAATTGAAACTTGTGTTGCAGATTATGCTGTAACAGAATACAGGCATATAAAGAATTCAGCGAATGTTGGTGTGGCTGAAGGAAATAATATCGGCATCAAACAGGCTTTGGCTGATCGATGCACGCATATCATGATTCTGAACAATGACATTGAAATTGAACAGGACACTGCATTCAGTACGATGGTTTCATTGTGTGAAAAGAAAGGTGAACATATTATTGTAACGAAAGTGTATTACTACTCCGACCGTAAAATATGGATGGCTGGAGGCAGTATGAATAAATGGCGGGCATTGGGTATTCATTATGGTTATAACAAAGAAGATGGGCCTGAGTATAACATACCAAAACACATCACTTATGCACCAACCTGCTTTATGCTGGTTGAAAGCAGTGTATTTGAAAAAGTAGGTTTGATGGATGAAAAGTATTTTGCTTACTACGATGATACAGATTTTGTATACAGAGCCTGTGAAAAGGGTTACAGGCTTTATTATGAACCTGCTGTCACCATCCTGCATAAAGTATCTTCTTCTTCCGGTGGCGACTCTTCTTCGTTTTATATTTATTATGCCAACAGAAACAAACTCTATTTTATCCGGAAGAATTACAACGGCTTTTTAAAATATTTTGCCATTGGTTATACTTTCTTTACAAGGATTTTTCATTACCTGCGTTTCAATAAAGAACAACGGGAAAAATTAATGCTGGCACTGAAAGATGGAATGAACTATCCGGTTTTGAAAAGCTGAGTCGAGTTTGCTTATGCTAAAGAGGAGATGATTTTCTTTATAATATTTTCCCAGTAATAAAATCCATAATATTCAGGAGGAGTATCTGTTGATGTTTTGCTGTTGTCAACAATTGCTTTTGTAAAGCTTACCCAGTCACTATCTGCAACTGTTACAAGTTTACCATCACAAACCTTTTCTTCAATACCAATTGCCCCGCTTTTTGTAGAGATAACAGTTGTGTCAAATGCAATGGATTCAATCATTTTTGTTTTTACTCCACCGCCGCTTTGAACAGGATTGAGGAAAATGTCTGCCGATTTAAAATAGAGGTCAATATCATCAACAAAACCAACGTAATGGATATGTTGATTTCCCCATTCTTTTAATTCATTCAGTTCAGCAGGGAGCCTTTTGCCTGCAACCATAATAGTATATTGAAGAGTTGATTGCTGCAGCAGTGGATTTATCTGTTCAAGAATGATGTGTAAGGCGTCAAGGTTTGGTTTGTAATCTAACAAACCATTAAAAAATAAAAGACTGTGCTGGGGATTAAAACCATGTTTACTACAAACGAGTTCTTTGCATTTTTGTTTATCCTCAGGCATTGACTTTTGATTAATGCCATACGGAACCAGTAAACATTTTTCAGGATTTAACTGCATTTGCTGAATCATCCATTGTCTGTCTTCTTCCGAAATACAAAAAACAGTATCAGCTTTTCGTAACACCCAACTTTCGTATAATTTTAAAATCGCCCACCAGCTTTTCCCCAGTGTTCTGAATCGTTCATATTCGATATTATGGGTATGAACAATGAGTTGAATATTGCAGCTTTTCTTCAGTAACCATCCAAGCCAGCCAAGATAGGGGTGCTCAATAATAACGGTATCAATCTGCTGTTCTTTAATCAGCTTTTTAATGCGGAAGAAAGAACTGATATCTGCATACCTGAACCTGCTTTTTTTGAGTAAAGGATGAAAGGAATAATTTTTTACAAGAGCAGCAACATTATCTGCTGTGCCTGCAACATGCAAAACACATTGCTCGCCCAGGTATTGGTTGAACTGAGCAATGAATTTTTGTCCGCCGGAAAAAAAAGGAAGATACTGGTAGGGCACAATGTTCAATACCTTCTTCATGTTATGCCTGCTTACTTGTTTTCCAGGTCATGAATAAACCACCAAACACAATTAAGTAAGTGAGAATAGCTGCAATTAAATCAAGTCTGTCGCCCAGTTTATAAGAGTATGGTTCAAACCTGAATTCAATTTTATGTGTTCCTGCAGGAATGGCTAAGCCACGCAATGCATAGTTTGTTTTTACAATTTCTGTTTTCTTCCCATCGATGAATGCATTCCATCCGGCTGTATAATACACTTCGCTGAATACAGCAAACTGGTTGCTGTTTGCCTGCGATTCGTAGTTGATAATATCGTTTTTATTTTCAATGAGTTTAATGCTTGATGAGGAATCATAAACAGGAGCATTTGGAATCAGTGCTTTGAATTTCACCTGTACTACCGCTGTATCACGCAAATCAGTACTGTCCAGTGCTTTCATTTCTTCTTTACCATTTTCAACATACTTTATTCCTTTCACCAGCCAGCACGGGCCAAAATTTTCGGGGTTCATTTGTGCAACAGGCTGTCCGTTTTGGGGATTCTGTACAATGAAATATTTGGTATTGAGCATATTCAATACCTGCATATTGTTTTTGCCGATCTGGTTTTCAATCAGATCCTGGTAAATCTGCAGTTTAGCAGGATGATAACCGCCAATTGAATTGTGATGGTAAGAAGTAACAGATTCGTTTGTAAAATCAACCGTTGTATTGAACACACGGTAATAACTTTTGTCTTGCTTAATCATTTTATCTGCGTCTGTCATGGCAAATGCATTATCAAACTCGGAGGGGTCGATAAAATTATTTTCATTGAGATAACGCCGTCCCACAGTTAATAAATCAAATGAACTCAATACAAGCAATATTGCCATCACCGGAACAGGCTTTAGCTTTTTATTTGATGCTAACCAGATTACAATCAATGTAAGTGCAAACAGAATGATGGTTCTTATAAGATCACTCCCAAACAATCCTTTCCTGTCGGCTTGAATAGCTGTAACAAAACTTTTTCCGAATGTTTCAGCCTGTTGCTGCATTTCGGGAGTAGGTTGCTTGCCCTGTGCGGCCTGCTGCAGCATGGCACCACTCATATTTTCTTTTATTCTTGCATCATTAGGTGAAATATAATCGAACGTAAAATATAAGTAGGCAAGAATTACAACAAGAACACCTGCTGTAATAGCTGTTTGCTTAAATGCTTTTTTTACAGCATCAGTAGCTGCATTCCCAAACAAAATTTTATTTACTGCAACAGTTGCCAGTATTACAAAACATAATTGAGGCATCACCAGCCCCATGGAAGGTGCACGGAATTTTTTATACAGTGGTAAATAATCAAACAGAAAATAGTTGATGAAGTCAACATTGCTGCCCAATGCAAGGATGATTCCAAACAAACCGGCTGCAAACAAACTCCATTTCAACCAGCCTTTTTCAAAGAACATGGCAAATACAAATAACAGGATGATCACTGCGCCAAAGTAAACAGGGCCGGAAGTTGGCTGCTGTTTTCCCCAATAAGAAATGCCATTGGCATTTTGCAATGCCTGATCTTCAGGGTATCCTACTTCAACAAGCTTATCAGCAAACCTGGATGTTTTGTATTCGTTGCCTCCATTACTTCCACCATAAATTCCGGGAACCAATAAGGTAAATGTTTCCGTTAAACCAACACTGTATTTAAACGCATAATCTTTATCCAGTCCACCGCTTGTAGTATTCTTATCTTTTGTTTCTTTTAATTCACTAACACCGCCTCTCATACTTTCTTTTGCATATTCCCAGGTAGTTAAAGAACCAAGTGCATTCGTTCCTAATGAAATGATACCGATCACTGTTGCAATGGCAATGGCTTTGAATGCAGTTGCCAGTTCTTTCTTTTTAAAACTGTCAATTAAGAAACCGACAGTGATAATTCCCAGGATAATCAGTGTGTAATAAACAATCTGTAAATGGTTTGTGCCCAGTTGCAGTACCAACCCCGTTGCAAGAGCCGCAGCGCCAAGCCACCAGCTTTTCCTAAACAGCAATAACAATCCGGCAATCACTAATGGAGCATAACCAAGCGCCAGCATTTTTGTATCATGTCCTGCTCCTATAATAATGGGATCGTAGGTAGAGTAGGCATACGATAACGCACCCATCATACCGATCCATGGATTAATTCCCAACACCAATGCCAGTAAATAAAAACATAAACAGGCAAGAAAAAAGAAATTTGCAGGTTTGGGTAAACTGAGTGTTAATACATAACTCACATAATAGAAGGATACTTTATGTGTTCCTTCCAATGCAATCTGGTAGGTAGGCATTCCACTGAACATGCTATTGGTCCATTTGGGAAAGTGACCCAGTTTTTCTTTCTGTTCAAATGATTGCTGTGCCATTCCTCTCCAGCCAATATTATCGTGTGCATTTAATACTTTTCCTTCAAATGCGGGTTTGCAATAGATGAGTGCAACCACAATAAAAACAACCACTGCAATGGCGTGAGGTATCAGCTTTTTAAAATCAAAGTTCATGTGCAAAATTTTTCAGTTTCAGTGAGGCAAAATAATGGTATTTTGGGGGATTGACAGCATTTTTAACAGATGAAACGATTTTTGTTTTTCAGCCGGGTGTCTTTTATTCTCAATCTGCTCTTCTTTGTTTATCTATTCCTGCGGTTTAAGCCACTTGTAACATCCCAGGTATTGATTTCACTGATTGTGATAGCGGGTTGGTTTCTCAGTTTTTTGGTGAACCTTTTGGTTGCCGGATGGTTATTAACTCTGCTGGTTAAAAAGGAAAATAAAGTCAAGGCAAACTGGATGATTTTATTTAATTCGGCAGTATTTATCTTTCAACTTCTTTACTTCTTTTTATGATTCATCAAATCATCAAAGACAAATCAACAAGACTGTTTATCATCCTCGCTGGTTTCTTTATCGCCAATGCACTGATTGCAGAAATTATTGGTGTGAAGATATTTTCACTGGAGAAAACTCTTGGTTTATCGCCGATGGATATCAAATTGTTCGGGAATATATTGTCGGTGAATCTTACAGCAGGTGTGCTTTTATGGCCGGTTGTTTTTATCATGACCGACATCATCAATGAATATTATGGTATGAAGGGAGTGAAGTTCCTTTCTTATTTAACAGCGGGGTTAATTGCTTTTGCCTTTCTGATCTTCCTGCTTGCGATGAAACTTGTTCCCGCTGATTTTTTTATTACGAGTAAACAGGGCAGTGGTGTTCCTGATATGGAGAAAGCGTATAACAGTGTATTGGGGCAGGGAGGATTTATCATCATTGGCTCCTTAACGGCCTTTCTGCTGGGTCAGCTCGTGGATGTATTTGTTTTTCATAAAATCAAAAAGTCAACAGGAGAGAAGAACATCTGGTTAAGAGCTACCGGCTCCACATTGATTTCTCAGTTCATTGATAGTTTTGTAGTGTTGTTCATCGCCTTTTATATTGGCACAAGAGTGAACAGTAAGGGCAATGATTTTGTATGGCCTTTCAGTTTATTTATCGCAGTTGGAATTGTGAATTATATCTACAAATTTATTGTAGCTGTGTTACTCACACCCGTCATTTATCTTGTACATAACCGAATCGAAAAATATCTTGGTCATGAACGTGCTGCTGAAATGAAAACAGCAGCAATGCAGGCTGAATAAGTTATTGTTTTTCCTTTAAGATCCGTGCCACCACTTTATCAATAGGGAGGGTTACAGCATCTTCATTAAACTCAGCCCAGTTAATTAGCCGGAACACTTCTGATTCACCCATTGGATCAGCAATTTGATGTGGTTCAAAATCAAACAGTTTTTGTTTGAAGGATACGGTAAAAGGTTCTAAGGGTTTTACAAAATAGTAAATCGAGATGATCTGGTGTTCAGGATTAAACGCACTCATCTGAAAATAATCAGTGGTATAAATATGATCGCCGATTTCAACTTCCAGATCCATTTCTTCTTTCATTTCCCGTTTTAAGCAATCTCTTGTTCCTTCGCCGAACTCTAAGCCACCACCGGGGAATTTGGTGATATATGCACCACGGATAAATTCATCACTTACCAATACCTGTTTATTATCTGTAATAACAATTCCGTATACTCTTATATTAAACATGATGCTATTTAGTGCTGTTTGATGATTGATTTTTTTCCCCTTGAGGTTTTTAAACTCTGAATGATAACTTCAGTGGGTTAATGGCTCAGAACTTTCTTTTACGCATGAAATAAATACCAATTATGAGGGACATAATAACCGACAATAAAATCGGGAAGTAAAAGGCAAAGCTCGACGTTTGTCCGGGTATTGGTACATTCATTCCATAAATACTTGCCACCAATGTTGGCAACTGCAGCATAATTGTAATGTAAGTCAGCCGCTTCATGACATTGTTCTGGTTATTGCTGATCACACTGGCAAACGCATCCAGCGATGAAACGAGAATATTGGTATACGTATTTGCCATTTCAAGGGCCTGGCTGGTATCTACAATCAAATCCTGTAAAATTTCATCTTCATCTTCATTAAGGGCAAGAAAATGTGTACGCTGTAATTTCATCAGCAATAATTCATTGCTGCGCAAAGCAGTAACAAAATAAACAAGGCTTTTCTGAATCCGCATCAGATCGAGCAGTTCTTCATTACGGTTGGCATCATAAAGTTTCTGTTCCAGCAGGTTTCTTTTGTGGTTAATTTCTTTCAGGAATTCCATAAAAGCCTGTACCACTTTTTCAAAAATCTTCAGCACCATCAGGTTCTTCTTATCGGGATGGCGGTTTTGAAACGTATTGAGGAATTTTTTGATTGCTCCGTTATCAAACGAGTTAACCGTTACAATCTGGTTATGGGTTAATATGATGCAGATAGGAATGGTGATATAAAAGGCATCACTGTCGTTGAAGGAATTATTCTCCGTTGGAGTTTTAATGACAATCAGCTTCACATTATCTTCCACCTCAAAGCGTGAACGTTCGTCAATGTCCAGTGAATCTGAAAGAAAGTCAAGGGGAATATCCAATGCTTCTGCAACTTCAGAAAACTCCTCCTGCTTTAACGGGGGGACAATATTTATCCATGAACCTGCTTCAGGCTTTTCAATTGCGAGGGTGTGACCGTTTTCATTTTTAAAATATTGCAGCATAGCGGCGCAAAGGTAACGAGCTGAACCTTATTCTGCGACTGAAAATTCCTGCGCTTCGTTTTTTCTGCTGCGCATGGTTTTGTAATGATGCGTATTGTGGAATAGATTGAAATAAAGCAACTCTCTTACAGTAATCATTCCCAGTACAGGATGGGGTACCTGGTAATCATCTACATTTTCATCTTCCCAGTAATAACGTATCTGGTCGAGGTATTTTTTTGCAATATGTTCAAAACGGGTGATTAATTTTTCCTTAGCGTCTTTCTCCTGTTTAATAACGGGTTCATATCGCTTATCTGTTTCAAATCCTTCGTCTATTTTTTTGTAATAGATTTCAATCAGTTCTTCGTACGTTAAAGATGCATGTTTTGGTTTGCCGAATTTCCATTTTAGAAAGAATTTCGGGGCAACTAATCCAAGCCAGCTTCTATGCATACTGAGAGAAAGATGTTCGAGGTTTTCAGCAACAGACCATTGTTCGGATTTATAAAAAAATAAGGGAGCTTCCAATTGACGGCATTGTTTTACAATATCTTCAATGGTATTTTCAGCGTGATTCAATATCTGAAACTTATTTAAATGATAGCGTTTTGCGATCATTGGGTGTTTGTTAGGGTTTGAATTAAAATTAATATAGGTTACAACATAATTGATCCGGAAAAAACAAACTTTGCAGGTCCGCAAAGCCAAATGTCTTCAAAGCATGTATCCGATCTTTTATTAAATTTTACGTTCAATTCACCTCCCGGTGTCACTACTTTTTTTTCCTGTGTTCCTATTTTGTCATCACTTGCTGCTATTGCTGCGGCTGTTACCCCGGTTCCGCAGGAAAAAGTTTCTGCTTCAACTCCCCGTTCGTAAGTGCGTACACTCAGATGCGTGGAATGAACCTGAACAAAATTAACATTGATTCCATTTTTAAGAAAGGGGGGAGAATTACGGATGAGCCTTCCTTCCGTAAAAACATCTGTTTTTTGTACCTCATTATCCCACTTAATATAGTGTGGAGAACCTGTGTTCAGGATCGAATAATCCGCTTTTTTTTCAATTTCATCCACATCCCTCAATTTCAATTCCACCCAGCCATTTTCTTTTACCAATGCTTCGTGAAATCCGTCTGTAGCAAGGAACCTGGCCGTTTTGTCAATAACATTCATTCGTTTGGCGAAGGCTGCCAGGCACCTTCCTCCGTTACCGCACATGCTTGCCAGGGCACCATCAGCATTGTAATAAACCATCTCAAAATCATAACCTTCTTTTTCCTGCAGCAGCATTAATCCATCGGCTCCTATGCCGAATCTTCTGTCGCATAAAAAGGCTATTTCTACGCTGGTTAACTGCGTAAAATTACCTGGTCGATTGTCGAGTATGATGAAGTCGTTACCGGTTCCCTGGTATTTATAAAAATCAATTCTCATATAGAAGAAATAATCTCAAGCGATTTTTTAATTAATGCTTCAACGGCCGCACCGCCATCTTTGCTGAATTCTTTCTTTACACGGTTGGCAACAATGGCACTGATGGATAAGCATTGATGACCCATTAATTTACCCAAACCGTAAATGGCCGATGTTTCCATTTCAAAATTAGTAATTCTGTGCTGACCAAACTGAAACTGTGTAAGCCTGTCAACAAAGGAAGGGTTTGAAAGTCCTAAACGAAGTACTCTTCCCTGAGGCCCATAAAAACCCGGGCTTGTAATGGTAATGCCATGATGATAGCCTTTAACAAAATGTTTCAGCAATTGTGAACCTGCACCTGCAATATAAGGATGAGATAAGTTATCCTGCACCTGTGTATGTGTAACGAAGGCCTGGATCAATTGTTTCTCTTCATCATTGTTTGTATGCCGGTAAAAATGAAGCAGGTTATCAACGCCAAGCCCATGCGTTGAAACAACAAATCCATCAACCGGAATATCGGCCTGTAAACCACCTGATGTACCCAGCCGAATAATCTGAAGTGCAGTAAGGTTTGGTTTGATGGTTCTTACATCAAAATCAATGTTCACAAGAGCATCCAGTTCATTCATCACAATATCAATATTATCGGGGCCGATACCTGTTGAAACAACTGAAATTCTTTTTTTGCCGATGAAACCTGTATGGGTTATAAATTCTCTGTGCTGATTTTTGTACTCAATGCTGTCGAAGTGTTTCGAGACCTCCTTAACACGATCCGGATCTCCTACAGTGATGATAGTAGCAGCTAATTCTTCCGGACTTACATTTAAATGATAAACAGCTCCCCGATTATTAATAATGAGTTCGCTTTCTGCAATTCTTTGCATAGTTCTTTGGGTGAATTTAACCGAATATACTACATTTGCCCCTCACAAATTGGTACTGGTGTCCGCCGGTTGGCGGATAGGCGGAACTCACAAAATGGTCCTGTGGCCGAGTGGCTAGGCAAAGCTCTGCAAAAGCTTCTACAGCGGTTCGAATCCGCTCGGGACCTCCGAAATTGAAAGGCGTCAGAACTTAACTGACGCTTTTCTGTTTAATTGATTATTTATGCGTTACTCCAATTATATTGGTATACTGGCTGGAATTGTGATGGTGATTGCGGCAACATTCCCCTGGATTTATATTCCATCGCTTCAGGCATCTGTTTCCGGTTTTGGATCTGATACAGTTACCAAGTTTGGTAAACCTGTATTGATGAACATCATTTTCCTGGTAATCAATATTACTTTCTTTTTGATTCCGAAGATATGGGCCAAACGAATAAACCCATTTGTTGGGGCAATCAATTTTGCATGGGCATTAAGGAATCTGCTGTTACTTTCCACCTGTCGAAACGGCGAATGCCCGGATAGGCAAATCGGGCTGTATGTTTATTTTGCAGCTTCTGTTGTTCTGCTGGTAATGACGTTGTTGCCGGAACTGAAAGTGAATGACGAAAAATAGGACTCTGCGTTTATGCAACAGAAGATAAAACCGGTTCAGGCTCAAATTCTTTTTCATCTTCCGATTGCAATTCAACCCTGTGCAGAATATCTTTCAAAGAGGCCATCCGCTGAATCATATATGGCACAGTGTCTAATCCACTTACAAACTTGAGAATATAGGTATAGATGCCGATGAGGTCTCCGGCCTGTAATGTTTTGCCATTCATACTGGAAGAAATGATAAGTGATGCTGTAATGATCACCATCACCAGTAGTTCCATCACACCAAAATTCCATGCTTCCTGATCACTGATGCGTATCTGCCATTTGCGGAGTTTGTTGTAATGATCATTAACACGGATGGTATTCCTTGTTGCCAGTACATCAATCTGCTGTTCCAGTTCATCATTACGGAGTTTATTCAGCTTACGCATCCGTTTGCCATAAATATAACTGGTAACGGTTACAGGTATCAGCATCAGCAAGCATAGAAGTACAACCTGGGCATCATAAAAGAACAGTAAGATCATGGACCCAACAATATTGTAAACGGCTTCAATAACATAGTTGAGATCGAACTCAAGAAAATCAATAAATTCTCTTGATAAAGTAGAGTGGGCACTAAGCTTGGAAAGTTCTTTGCTTTTATTGCGGCTTACCATCTTCACAACTAAGGAAGTGTAGATATCAGAATAGGTTCTGGAATCGTAGCGGTGACGGATAGTGCCTGTAACAACCCATACTAAGTGTGCGGCAACCAGGTAAATCAAACCATGATAAGAACCTTTGATCAATCCGTTCACTGCTTCTCCCAAAAAGTAAGGACGCATCAAAAGACCCAGCATTTCAACTGCAAATAAACTATAGGTGAGCAATAGCTTATACTTGTGCTTTTGAACAATCGTTTGAACAACCCATTTCCCAGGCATAAACAACTCCTTTGCTTTTTAAAAATCTTAAGATAGACTGTGCAGAATCACCGGAGTTTAGTGAAAGAGTTAATTTTCTTTTTCCGGCAGAATGGATTAGTAAGGGTGAAGCAAAGATAAGCGGTAAGAAGTTGGGGCGTAGGTTAACTCTTACTTAAGTTTTGTTCACGGAGGGTGACAGAATTCCCTTTTTTGCCTGAAACTATTTTCCGGCAATCAGGTGCACCGCACTGGCAATCAAATGTTTCAGCTGCTTCATCGAGAAGATTAGCATAGTCCATGGTGAGCTCATCGCCCGGTAAAATTGGCTTTATTGCCAGCAGATTCAGGCCAAAGTAAGCAGTGTTTGGACTACAGGAATGGTTCTGAGGTGCCCATTCGGAGGGGTTATTATCCCACAAAACATACACTTCACTGCTTAATGGAACTGCATAATGTTTGAACAACAGCTTCTCTTCCGGCAGCCATTTTTCATCAACAAAGCGTTTAGTAACGATGCGCTGCGGCCGTTCTTCACCTTTAAAGATCACTTCACCAACAGGAATTGATTGGGTTGCATAAATACCAAAGCCGGCAATGGAGTTGCCCTTCATCATATATTTCTTTTGCCTGCGTTTGTGGCGGGCAATTCCTTCTTCAATGATATGCTGCAGAAAACCAGCCTGGCCAATACCATCAGCTTTAATGATATAATCGGCACTGCCTTCATAGCCATCGGTATAAAAAACAGAGCAGGTAAAATTTACCTCAAGAAAAAAAATCTTTCCTGCATCATTCATTCTAAAATCCATCCTTGCATAACCAACACCACCAAAGCTTCTGAAAATACGCTGAGCAGCTTCTGTTAATTGTTGTTTGATAGATGGATCGGTAACCGGTATATTACTTTCAGGATGCAGTTCAGATGTTTTAAGTGCATAGGTTTTAAAGGTTCTGCCTTCAGGAAAAATAAATTCAATAGGTTGAAAAACGGAACATTTCTTTTCATCTTTTGCATTGGCTGCAACCAGTACAGTAAACTCACGGCCTGCAATGTATTCTTCAACCAGTAACTGCGGATAAGAGGAAAGAACGGTTGCGGCTTTGTGTTTTAACTCTTCCAAATTATTACATACAGAATGTTCATCAATCCCTAAACTGTCGCCAGCTTTTGCAGGTTTTACAAACAAAGGATAGGAGAGATGCTTTACCTGTTTCTCTAACTGATCTACTGTTTCAATCAATGCATAATTGGCTGTTGCCACACCTTCGGTATAAGCAACATACTTCATCAATTCTTTTGGCGGATCGTATAACAATGTATTTGGCCCTGTAAAAGGAAGATTCAATAATTCTAACGTATACATCACATCAATAGAAGGTACTTCCCATTCAAGATAGCCTTCGCATAAATTCACAAAACAATCGTAACCTTTTTTACTCAACTCCAGCAATTGTTTATAGGTGGTGAGTTTATTCAACGATATATGATCAAACTCAACTGCAGGAAGCAAATGCGATAAGTTGCGTGGAGGATCGTAGTATTGATAATCAACAGCGGAAGTGGAGTAATCGGGTTGTAAAACGCAAATCTTCATAATTCGGTTGCAGTTATCTTACCACCACTGCCTTTTTTTGTTTTTGTTTATGGCGCTGCATCGCATCCTGTAAAATATGTAAGATAAGGCTTGCATAACTCTGATTGCTCAACCGAACAATAGCACCAATGGAAGTATAATTTTCATCTTCACTCAATCCGCATTGTGCATTTACTTCCAGTACATACATGCGGCCGGTCGCTTTATCCATTCTTATGTCCACTCTTCCGTAACCCGTTCCGCCAACAGCGCAATAAGCTTTCCAGCTCAGGTCCATGATCTTTTTCTGTAAGTTGATAGGAGGCAGGTGGTATTGATAAAAATCTTCTTCTTCGCCCATGGATTTTTCCTTTTCATAGGTTTCCCATAAACGGTCGAAGGATAAAAACTTTTCTGTATCAGGTAAATCTTTATGAAAAATGCGTTCAACAGGAACATATACTTTCCTGCTTCTGGGTGAATGATGCGATCCTGAAATAAAGACGGTGTATTCAGGTCCGTTAATAAACTGTTCTGCTACCAATCCGCCGAATGAAAAGTCCCAGCCATGGTAACCATCAAACAATTCTTTTACCAGGGTTTTTAATTCTTCATCGGTATGTACCACATTCTTTACACCCAATCCCATACTGCCGCCGCTAACAGCAGGCTTTACAATCATGGGTGTGCCAACACGTTCACAAATACCGGTGAGTTTTTGTTTGGCATGATGAATGGGAACCCATCCTGCATGAGCAATGCCTGCATTATCAAACAACTCCTTCATTACGATTTTGGAAGTAGTGTTATCATAAAAAGCAGCATCAGCTCCGGTGAACAGTAATTTTTTTTCTTTGAGATAGTGAATAACGGATATGCCGGGTGTTCCGTTTACTTCATCGCCATCACATAAATTCAATACCAACGGAGTTTGAAAAGAAGTGGTGGCTGCTATTGTATCAATGATTTCTTTAAAGTTCTCCTGTGTTACCGGTTGCCATTTCCAATCGATCTTTAATTCTTCAAAAACTCTTGTGTATTCGTCAATGCTTTGTGTAAAATCGTAGTAGTAATCAAGATTGGCATCGTTTGTTTGGAGATGCGGTGCCAGTACCCATATAAACAAAGGATGCTCAGTAGCAGGAAGAGAAAGTAACGGGTTCGAAAGCATACTGTAAATGTAAAAGATTAATCTTTTAATTGATTGATTTTAGACTGAATAAAATCAGTCAATCTATACTTTGCTAATACATCAGCAGGTAACTCTTTTGCTCCTTTTATTGTTCCAATGCAATTGGGTTCACCGCATAAACAATGAAATGGTTCAGCCATGAACCATTCGGTTGATGGATAAAAGAAGGTAAACTCCGTACCCGGTTCAATGGTTTGCAATGCAACCAGCTCCATAGTTGTTGTGTTGAAGAAGGCATTGGGATTGCAGCTGTGATTGATGTATTGCAGAAATTCAGGATGAAGAATGATATGTTTCTCTTCTGAAACCTGTACTGTGTATTTGGAAGGATGATCATGAATAACACTTGAACCGAAGCTGCAGATAACATCGTTTGGCTGGTAGCTTTGTGTGGATCGTAACAGTTGATGATCAGATCCGGACAGCTGATGAATTTCAGCAAAACCAAAGTGACCGGAAACAATGGTTGTTGCAGCGGTTGTTGTACTCATGAATGTGTTTTAAGTGTATAAGTAATGAAATTAATAATAGATGATTAATAATAACAATAGTTTAATGCAATGTTGAATGATTGTGTATAAATGATTGGATAATAAAAAACCCG
>JANOIQ010000439.1:0-2918 GCA_031407835.1 Chitinophagaceae bacterium | reverse complement strand
CATTGGTTCCATCAAAAATGATATTGCCATCTATGCAATTCATACCAACCTTGACAATGTAATGGAAGGAGTGAATGGGAAAATGGCTGAAAAGCTTGGATTGATCAATTGCAAAATCCTGAAGCCAAAGAGCTCTACACTAAAGAAATTGTACACTTTTGTACCAATTGCCCAGGCAGAAGCAATTCGTTCAGCCATTTTTGAAGCAGGCGGTGGGAATATTGGGAACTATAGTGAATGCAGTTTCAATGCAGCCGGCACCGGGACTTTTAACGGCGGGGAAGGAACCAATCCTTTTGTTGGAGAGCCAGGCAAACGTCATGAAGAAGCAGAATTAAAGATAGAAGTGATTTTTCCAGCATGGCTTGAGGAGCAGATCATCAGTTCTCTTTTACAAGCGCATCCTTACGAGGAAGTGGCTTACGATATTGTTTCACTGGATAATCAGCTTCAGTCGGTTGGCTCGGGTATGATTGGGGAGTTACCCAACCAGATTTCTGAAGCAGAATTCCTGCAATTACTGCAAAAACAGTTTGAATTAGAGGTCATCCGCCACACCTCTTTTCTGCAAAAACAGATTAAAAAAGTAGCACTTTGCGGCGGAGCTGGGAGCTTTCTTACTAAAACAGCCATTGCTGCCGGGGCAGATGTTTATGTAACCGGAGATGTAAAATATCATGAGTTTTTTGATGCTGATGGCAGGTTGTTGCTGGCAGATATTGGTCATTGGGAAAGCGAACAGTTCACAATTGATCTTTTGGCCGATCATTTGAGCAGGAAATTCCCTACCTTTGCCGTCCTAAAAACCGGTGTAAAGACCAACCCGGTTGCGTATTTCAAATGAGTTGTTTTAGTAGTGAATCAGTGAATTGTACAGGTATTTTTGAAGAATAGAAATACAGAACGTACAAGAGAGCGACGCAACAACAGATGAAGAATGAGGGAAAGCTGGTTAAACCCCAAGCGAAAGCCGGGGAGGATTAAACATTAAAAATTTCAAATTAAATATGCCTAGTACAAAAGAGTATTCCGTTGAAGAAAAACTGAAGACACTTATTCGTGTGCAGAAAATTGAAACCAAGCTGGATCAGATTCAGATTCTGAAAGGTGAATTACCGATGGAAGTAAAAGACCTGGAGGATGAGATTGAAGGATTGAATGCCCGTAAGAACCGTATTGAAGAAGAGATTAATGGCATCCAGGAATTTATGGAAAGCCGTAAACAGGCGATCAAAGATTCTCAGGCACTCGTAAAAAAATACGAAACACAAAGTGAGAATGTAAAAAACAACCGTGAATTTGAAGCCATCAACAAAGAGCTTGAAATGCAGGGTTTGGAAATTAAACTCGCTGAGAAGCATATTAAAGATGCTAACGAAGAGTTGATTGAAAAAAGTGAAGTGCTGGAGAAAGCGAAGAAAGCAATTGCAGGAAAAGAAAAGAATTTAGAGCATAAGAAAGGTGAACTGGATAAAATTGTTGCTGATACTGAGAAAGAAGAGAATCAGCTGAAAGCACAGGTAAACACTGCCAGGGAATCAGTTGAAGAACGTTTACTGGCGAGCTTTGACCGTATCCGTAACAGCTACCGTAATGGCTTGTCTGTTGTTCCCATTGAAAGAGAAAGCTGTGGTGGTTGTTTCAATACCATTCCTCCTCAACGTCAAAGCGAAATTAAACAGCATAAAAAAATCATTGTTTGTGAAAACTGCGGTCGCATTCTGGTTGACACTGACCTGAATGATTCAATTGACTTTTAATCTGTTTCAGAAATAAATTGAAGGGCACTTGCAAGTGCCCTTTTTTATTGATTAATTTTTCTGTGTCGTTTATCTTTATCCTTCATTTAAGTTAGTTTTGAAACTGCATATGCTGCAAAAACTTTCCATTCAGAACTTTGCCATTATTGACGAACTGTCTGTTGAATTTCAGCCGGAGTTAAATACTATTACCGGAGAAACAGGTGCTGGCAAATCTATTTTATTGGGTGCTTTGGGATTGGTATTGGGGAACAGAGCCGACAGCAGTGTGCTGATGAACAAAGAAAAAAAATGTGTGGTTGAAGCATTCTTCTCTGCAGGAAATTATTCAAAAGTAAAAGATTGGCTGCGGCAACAGGAAATGGATGAAGAAAATGAACTGATCTTACGAAGGGAAATTGCAGCAAGCGGAAAGTCGAGAGCATTTGTAAATGATACGCCTGTTAATCTAACACAATTAAAAGAACTTACTTCTATACTCGTTGACCTGCATCAACAATTTGATACACTTGAACTGGGCGATGAAAATTTTCAACGTGAAGTGCTGGATGCATTAAGTGGATGTACAAAAGAAGTAAAACAATATCACAGCAGATTTCTGCAATTCGCCAAACTGCAGAAAGAATTACAGTTGCTGAAGGAAGAACAGCTGCAGGCAAAAAAAGAACAGGACTACAAACAGTTCTTACTTGATGAACTGGAACAGGCATCCTTCAAAGAAAATGAACTGGAACAAATTGACCAGGAATTAAACCTCCTGAATAATGCCGGTGCTATCTCCACAGTACTCAACGATGCCGTTCAACTGCTGAAAGAAAGTGACACACCTCTTGTACAGCAATTAAAATCATTGCTGCTGAAATTGCTGCAGTATAAAGATGTACAAAGTGATTTAACATCCGTTACAGAACGTTTGCAATCTGCACAAATAGAATTGAATGATATTGCTAATGAACTTGATCATCTGCAAAATGCAATCAGTGTGGATGAAGCAAGAATACAGGTTATTACTGAACGTTTAGAGATTGGCTATAAATTACAAAAGAAGCATGGCGTTAACAGCACCAATAATCTGTTGCAGATTCAGCAACAACTGGCAGAACAGGTGCTGCTTGTTTTAAACATGGATCAAACAATTGTCGCAAAAGAAAAAGAAAC
>JANOIQ010000419.1:0-2710 GCA_031407835.1 Chitinophagaceae bacterium | reverse complement strand
CGGTGGTTTCGATTACAAACGGTATGCTTTATTCAATGGCATTACACACCAGTTGTTCTTAAAGAAAACGGAATACGTTATATTAAATCAAAAGAAAACATCTCCTTTCTGGTCGTGGATGTATCGTACCAAAGCTTATATACTTAGTACACTTCGCAAACAAATTAAAGGTGAACAGGAAATAAGTGTAGCTGAAGCATTGCTCATTGGCTACCGTGACGATCTTGACAGGGATCTGGTGCAGGCATACAGTAATACCGGTGTGGTGCATGTTATTGCTATCAGCGGTTTGCATTTGGGTTTGATCTACTGGTTGCTGCTCCTCATCTTTAAACCATTGGATAAGTACAAACGCATCAAATGGTTGAAGCCTTTGCTCGTTCTTTCATTTTTATGGATATTCAGTTTACTAACAGGTGCAGGAGCTTCAGTACTAAGAGCAGCGATCATGTTTACTGCCATTGCAGCTGGTGATCTGTTTAACAAGAAAGGAAATATTTACAACAGTATGGCTGCTTCTGCTTTTGTTTTGCTTTGCTATAATCCTTTCTATTTATGGGATGTTGGCTTTCAGCTTTCTTACGCAGCGGTATTAAGTATTGTATTGTTTATGAAACCGATCTATCACTGGTTTTCAATTGAGAACAAACTGCTGGATAAAGCATGGCAGCTGAATGCAGTTACATTATCTGCACAGATATTAACGCTGCCGCTTTGTATGTATCATTTTCACCAGGCACCGAATTTATTTCTCATTACCAATTTTGTGGCTGTGCCGTTGAGCAGTTTAATTTTGTTCGGAGAAATATTACTGATTGCTGTTGCCTTCTTTACTCCTTTTGCATCTTTTATTGGTTCGCTGCTCAGTTACTTATTAAAATGGATGAACGGATTTATTACTTGGGTTGATCATTTTTCCTTTGCAGTTATTGATGGCATTCAGCATCATCCACTTCAAACAATTTTATTATACGCCTTCATTGCCGCAACAGGCATTTGGTTATTACAGAAAAAAGCAAAGGCATTGAAATGGAGTCTGGGTTTTCTTGCACTGTTCTTCATGCTGCAAAGTTTCTCTTTGTACAAAACCCGGCAGCAAAAGAAACTCATTGTTTATAATCTTTCGCAGCAAACAGCTGTTGATTTTATGCTGGGCAATCAATATCTCTTCAAAGGTGATGCAGTCTTGCTGCAGGATGGGTTTCTCCGTAATTTTCATCTCAAACCTTCCAGAATATTCTATCGCACTTATCACTCACCTATTTACAGCCCATCAACCCAAAGCAATTCTTTTACAGTTAACGGAAAGAAGATTGTTTTAATCAATCAGTCTTATCATTACGATTCAGTTTCGGCAAGAATAAAAGCAGATGTTGTGATCATTTCCAAAAATCCCAGGCTTTACATCACTGATCTCATGAAAACGATTGATTGTAAGTTGCTTGTCTTTGATGGTTCCAATCCGCTATGGAAGGTCAATCTCTGGAAAAAAGACTGTGAAAAACTTCATTTGAACTATTTCTGCACAAGTGAACAGGGTGCTTTTGTGATGAATTTGTAGAACCCTACCTTTGCGGCTTCCAAAAAAGGTTTGCCGCAAAGACTCAAAGACAGAAAGAAGCACAGGATTTCTTCGTGTTCCCTGCCTGACGGCAGGCAGGCTTTTTGCAATACTGTCTTCGTGGCGCATTCAAATTCTCTTATTATTTATGAAAAAAATTCAATCAGCTCTCATTTCAGTTTTTTACAAAGACGGGCTGGATTCACTCGTACAATTATTGCATGCACAAAAAGTTACCATCTATTCAACAGGCGGCACCCAGCAGTTTATTGAAAAGCTGGGCATACCTGTAATTCCTGTTGAAAGTCTCACAACCTATCCTTCCATTTTAGGAGGTCGTGTAAAAACATTGCATCCTTCAGTATTTGGCGGCATCCTCGGCAAAAGGGATGATGAAACCCATCAGAAAGAACTGAAGGAATACAATATTCCCGAACTGGATTTGGTGATTGTTGATCTTTATCCGTTCGAGGAAACTGTTGCTTCCACATCAGATGAAAAACTCATCATTGAAAAAATTGATATCGGCGGACCATCCATGATACGTGCTGCCGGAAAGAATCATAAAGATGTGGTTGTTCTTGCAGCTAAAAAAGAATATGCCGTGCTGGAAGAAATTATCCGTGCACAAAATGGTGAAACAACATTTGATCAACGCCGCAGTTTTGCCATCAAAGCATTTGATGTATGCACGGCTTATGATACTGCCATCTCCAATTATTTTCACCAGTCAGCCATTGAAACTCCTTTTAACAAAGAAGAAAAGATTTTACGCTATGGTGAGAACCCGCATCAGTCTGCAAGATTCTATGGTAATCTTGAAGAATTATTTTCTCAACTACACGGAAAAGAATTAAGCTATAATAATTTAGTTGATGTTGATGCAGCTATTCAGTTAATCGGAGAATGGCCTCCCCAAACCCCTCCAAAGGAGGGGCTTACCAACACACAAAGCCAGCTAACCGAATATGTTTCAAAAAAAGAGATCTCAAAATTTTTAGAGTCTTCCCAAATCCCCCCTTTGGGGGGTGGGGGGGCCGTATTTGCCATTATAAAGCATACCAATGTTTGCGGTGCTGCTGTCAGAGCAATAGTAAAGGAAAGCTGGGATGCTGCATTATCCGGTGATCCTGAAAGTGCATTTGGCGG
>JANOIQ010000406.1:0-4544 GCA_031407835.1 Chitinophagaceae bacterium | reverse complement strand
AATGGTACTAAACCCGATGCTGTGCAGGGATTCATTGTATTAAGAACAGAGAAAGACAAGCGAAGTGCTTTTATTAAATGGAAGCCGGTGGATAATGCATTTGCCTACAATATTTATTACGGTACACATCCTGATAAATTATACACCAGTATCATGGTTCATTCAAACAATGAATACTGGATGAAAGCAATGGATTCACAAAAAGCATATTACTACTGTATTGAATCCATTAATGAAAATGGTACAAGCGAAAGAACAAACATAATTAAGGCTGAGTAATTAGAAAAAAGTATTGAGTGAAATACGAAAGCTGATGTGGAAGTTAAAATTGTTAAAAGAAATATGGAAGCACCGTCCCTCTCTCCCGATAGCTATCGGGATGGAGAGGGATAAGAGGGTGAGGCCTTATTAAAGTTGATTAATATGATAAAGAAAATAAGTAAAACGCTGATTGTATTTCTGTTGCTGGCCGTTACAGTTAAGGCACAGGAAAAACTTCCTTTCTGGAAAGAAGTACAGGCGTTAAAATCAATTGACAGTGCAAAGTTTCCTGCTGCCAGCCAGATATTATTTATTGGCAGTTCTTCTTTTACCCTGTGGAAGGATGTGCAGGAATACTTTCCGTCAAAACCAATTCTCAACCGTGCATTCGGGGGTTCAACGCTGGTTGATCTTATCCGGTACAGGTATGATGTAATTTATCCTTATCAGCCAAAGCAAGTCGTGATGTATTGCGGAGAAAATGATTTTGCTTCCAGTGACACCGTTACTGTTGAGATAGTTCTTCAGCGTTTCAAAACACTGTTTTCATTGATCCGTGCAAAATATAAAACGGTTCCGTTTGCCTATGTTTCCATGAAGCCGAGCCCCAGCCGTACACAACTGATGCCCAAGTATGAAGAGGCCAACCGGCAAATCAAAATGTATTTATCAAAACAAACAAGAACAGCCTTTATTGATGTCTATCATGCCATGCTCATGCCGGATGGGTCATCAATGACTGATATTTTTAAAGAAGATAACCTGCACATGAATGCAAAGGGTTATGCTATCTGGAAAAAAATCATTGCACCATATTTAGAAAAATAAAAAAACAGACTCATGAAATTCTTACACAAGCTTGCCTTATTCTCCGTAGTATTTGCATTGGTATTTCTTGCCGCACAAAAACCGGACGATTCAAAAATGAAACTGTTCATTGATGCATTAATGCAGAAAATGACACTGGATGAAAAGATTGGACAGCTGAATTTACCCGGCTCTGGTGATATTGTTACAGGGCAGGCAGGCAATTCAGATATCGGAAAAAAAATCAGGGAAGGAAAAGTTGGCGGATTATTCAATATTAAATCTGTTGCAAAAATATGTGCCGTACAAAAAGTGGCAGTAGAAGAAAGTCGTTTAAAAATTCCTTTGCTGTTTGGTATGGATGTAATACATGGATATGAAACGGTATTTCCTATTCCGCTTGGATTAAGCTGCAGCTGGGATATGAATTTAATTGAACGGAGTGCAAGAATTGCAGCTGTTGAAGCAAGTGCAGATGGTATTAACTGGACCTTCAGCCCAATGGTTGATATTGCCCGTGATCCACGCTGGGGAAGGATTGCAGAAGGAAGTGGTGAAGATGCATATCTCGGTTCACAAATTGCTAAAGCAATGGTGTATGGATACCAGGGGAAAGATCTTTCATTGAATAACACCATCATGGCTTGTGTAAAACATTACGCATTATATGGCGCTGCCGAAGCAGGAAGAGATTATAATACAACCGATATGAGCCGTTACAGAATGTACAATGAATATTTTCCGCCTTACAAAGCAGCTGTGGAAGCAGGTGCAGGAAGTGTGATGGCTTCGTTCAATGATGTGGATGGAATTCCTGCAACTGCCAATAAATGGTTAATGACTACAGTGCTTCGCAATCAATGGGGTTTTAAAGGATTTGTTGTAACAGATTATACCGGCATCAATGAAATGGTGGCACATGGTATTGGTGATTTGAAAACAGTATCAGGAAAAGCGTTGAATGCTGGGATAGATATGGATATGGTTGGTGAAGGGTTCTTACTTACATTGAAACAATCATTGAAGGAAGGAAAAGTTACTATGCAGATGATTAATACAGCCTGCAGACGAATACTGGAAGCAAAGTATAAACTGGGTTTGTTTGATGATCCTTACCGTTACTGTAATCCTGAAAGAGCAAAGGCAGAAATTTTCACAGCAGAACATCGTAAAGCTGCAAGAGAAACGGCTGCACAAAGTTTTGTATTGCTGAAAAATCAAAACAATATTTTGCCATTGAAGAAATCAGGAACCATTGCCCTGATCGGGCCAATGGCAGATAACAAAGAAAATATGCCGGGTACCTGGAGTGTGGCTGCTGATTTTTCAAAAGCAACTTCAGTGTTAACCGGTTTAAAAGAAATACTGGGTGATAAAGTAAAAATTTTAACAGCAAGAGGTTCTAATCTGGATAGCGACAGTTTGTTTGAAGCAAGAGCAGGTATGTTTGGTAAATCCTTGCATAGAGACAGCCGCCCTGCTGATGTGATTATGAAAGAAGCCGTTGATGTCGCCAATCAAAGTGATGTAATTGTAGCTGTGTTGGGTGAAAGTGCAGAGATGAGCGGTGAATCTTCAAGCAGAACTGATATTGAAATCCCAAAAGCACAAAAGGAATTATTAAAAGCATTATTGAAAACAGGAAAGCCTGTTGTACTTGTATTGTTCACCGGCCGCCCATTAGCGTTGAAATGGGAGAATGATAATGTGCCTGCTATTTTAAATGTTTGGTTTGGGGGCAGTGAAGCAGGTTATGCTGTTGCTGATGTGTTATTTGGTGATGTAAATCCTTCAGGAAAACTCAGTACTACATTTCCGCAGAATATAGGACAGGTGCCGATTTTTTACAATCATAAAAATACAGGCCGCCCGTTAACAGAAGGAAAATGGTTTGAAAAATTCAGAAGTAATTATTTAGATGTAAGTAATGAACCGGTTTATCCATTTGGTTTTGGATTGAGTTATACCAGTTTCAGTTACAGTGATGTGAAATTAAGCAGCACTTCATTAAAAGGAAATCAAACACTAACTGCAACTGTTACCGTAACCAACACAGGAAAAGTTGATGGCAAAGAAGTTGTTCAGCTATACATCCGTGATGTGATTGGTTCTGTAACAAGACCTGTTAAAGAATTAAAAGGATTTCAGAAGATTAATCTCAAAGCCGGTGAAACAAAAACAGTCAGTTTCAGCATTACTCCAAATGACCTGAAGTTTTATAATTACGACCTCAAATACGATTGGGAAGCCGGCGATTTCCAGGTGATGATTGGCGGCAATTCAAGAGATGTGAAAATGGGAACAGTCAAATGGATAAAATAAAAGAGCACTCAGTTTACGATGGAATGAAGGGCAGATGGTTATCTGCCCTTCATTTTTCCTGACCATAATTAGCTGAAAAACTAATGAATGTCTTCTGTCCTGGCTGAACTCTCAGCAGAATTAAAGATAATTTTGCTTTTCATTTAGATCTTTTATCAGCGATGTTATTACTAACAAAAATTTTTCATTTTGAAATGGCCCATGCCATTGATGGTTATGATGGTGTTTGCAAACACATCCACGGTCATTCCTATGAATTACATGTAACTGTCGGGTCAGATGATCAGGGAGATGAATTTATTCCTGCACCCGGCTTTATACTTGATTTTAAAGAGTTGAAAAGTATTGTTAATACTTCTGTGATAGATATATTTGATCATAAGCTGCTTTTGTCAACAGGGTATCTTGCAAAACATCCGCATGTTAAAACCCAGGAGAATTTAGTTCTCTGGGAAGCTGAACCAACAGCTGAAAATTTATTGCTTTATATGCAACGTATTATCAGGAACGAATTACCTGCTGAAATGAAGCTTACCCAGCTGAAGTTGTATGAAACAAATAATTCTTTTGCAACCTGGGTGAACGGCTCACTGAAATCAGTGTATTAATTTTAGTTCTTCTTTAGCTGCAGATTTATTTCACCGGGTGATAGATCCGTTCTGCATGTTGATATACTTCCTCTTTATTCAACGTCATTTTCTTTGTCTTCTGTTGCAAATACATTTCAACCTGGTCGTCAAAATGTTTACTGCCGGGTTTTGCAGAAGCGCCATACATATTCACTGTTTCAATAATGGGTAATCCTTCTTTCTGAAAGCGAATGAACATAATTAAACCATCGCCACCAATTGATTTCAATTTTCCATCTTTGTATGGTGCCGTCCATTGAGGAGAGAGCAGATCAGGAAAACCCCAGAGCGGCCATTCTTTATCACCCCGCACCAGCTTTTGAATGTCACCTAAAGCAAGATCAGTTTTGCCGAAATTGCTCATCATATAATCAAGTACGTATTTGTATGTTTCAACTGCTTCTGCTTTACTGATTTTTCTGTAAGCTTTACCAGCCAGTGATTTCGACAGGTGCAGATAGCTTAATAAAAAGATAGCAGCGCCTTTACTGTCGGCAGTTCCTTTTTTATCCCATGCGGTAAATG
>JANOIQ010000405.1:0-2161 GCA_031407835.1 Chitinophagaceae bacterium | reverse complement strand
TTTGCCGTCATGAAAGCTATATTCACTTTCCGAAGATCATCAGGTTTTACTATGGAGTGCTGATAGATAAGCATACCTGCAAACACAGCAACACCGATCCAATACAACCATCCGAAACCACCATAAACTCCAGCGGCAATTACACATAGTGCAGCAAATGCATGCAATACTTCTGAAACATGCAATGCCTTTGCTTTGCCCAGCCAGGCAGGAATCGATTTGAGTTCATATTTCTTATCAAACTCTTCATCCTGCAAGGCATAAATAATATCAAAACCACTTACCCAGAATAAAACAGTGAATGAAAATAAAATGGGCAAGAATGCAAACTTTCCCGTTACAGCAAGGTATGCACCGATTGGCGCCAATGACAAACCCAAGCCCAATACCAAATGACAAAGTGGAGTAAAGCGTTTAGTGAAACTGTACCCCAGCACAACCAGTAAGGCAACCGGCGATAAATAAAAACAAAGTGAATTAATAAAAAAAGTGGTGATGATAAACAGCACACTTGTTAATATCGTAAACAGCAATGCACTGTTGGCTGAAATGATACCGGCAGGGATTTCACGGATAGCAGTACGTGGATTCTTTGCATCAAAGTTCCGGTCTAAATAACGGTTGAAAGACATGGCTGCACTTCGGGCGAAGATCATGCAGAGAATAACACATAAAAAAGAAAACCCATATCGCAAATACCATGGGGCAGAATTTAATTTAGACTCATTCAAAATAACACCTAATGTAAATCCAATCAATGCAAATGGTAATGCAAAAATGGTATGCGAAAATTTAATGAGGCTTAAATAATTTTTTACTTTAGTCATCCTTTCCAGCTGCTTTAGTTTTTTACAATCCTGTTCCGGGTTATTTCCCACAGCACCACCCCTGCTGCCACAGAAATATTCAGCGAATGCTTCATGCCAAACTGTGGTATTTCAATACACCCATCACATTGCTGCAACGTTTCCTGCTCCACTCCTTCTGCTTCATTACCAAAAATAATGGCGATCTGTTCCTCCTCTGCTTTTTTATATTCCTGTAACAATATACTTCCTTCCGTTTGTTCAATCCCAAAGATCTTATAACCAGCTGTTTTCAGTTCTGCAATCGCATGTGATGTCCGTTGAAAATATTTCCATTTCACAGTTTCTGTTGCTCCCAATGCTGTTTTATGAATATCACGGTGTGGAGGTTGAGGTGTGTATCCTATCAAATAAATAGCTTCGACCAAAAATGCATCAGCTGTACGAAATACAGAGCCCACATTCTGCATGCTGCGGATATTTTCCAGCACCACAATTACTTTGTTCTTCTCCGCTTCTTTGAATTCATCTACTGACTTGCGGTTCAGTTCATCCATACTCAGTTTACGCATCAAAATCTGTTTTGCCTGCAAATGTAAGACAGGACGGCAATTGAGAGCCTTAAATCCCTCATTCCTGCCCTTAATACCTTACCTTTGCCGCAAATTTTGTATAGTATTATGAACACATTTGAAGCGCTTGGTTTGGACGAAAGATTGATGAAAGCGATTAATGACCTCGGTTTTACAACCCCCACCCCAATACAGGAAAAAGCGATCCCCGTTTTGTTAAGCGGAACAACGGATTTAATTGGCCTTGCCCAAACGGGTACAGGTAAAACAGCAGCATTTGGTTTACCCCTTTTGCAATTACTGGATGAAGACAAAAAATTTCCACAGGCATTAATTGTATGCCCTACCCGTGAGCTCTGTTTACAGATTGTAAAAGAGATGGAGATTTTCAAGAAACACATGAAGCAGGTAAACGTAGTAGCTGTGTATGGCGGAACATCCATCGGTATGCAGATCCGTGACATTAAAAGAGGTGTACAGGTTGTAGTGGCTACTCCCGGCCGTTTAATTGATTTGATTGAACGCAAAGCAATTAATCTTGGAGAAATCCGATACGTGGTATTGGATGAAGCAGATGAAATGCTGAACATGGGTTTCCAGGATGATATTGAATTTATTCTGCAGAACACACCCAAGAAAGAAAGCACCTGGTTATTCAGCGCAACCATGCCTGCTGAAATCCGTAAGGTGAGCCGTAAGTATATGAAAGATCCGGTTGAAGTAACTGTTGGCAAAATGAATACAGCCAACGTAAATATTGATCATCAGTATTTTGTTGTTTCA
>JANOIQ010000403.1:0-6419 GCA_031407835.1 Chitinophagaceae bacterium | reverse complement strand
ACCACAAATGAACAGGCTCGTATCTTATTTCGTTATTCTTGCAGCAGCATCCATTTTATTTTTCCATTCATTGGGGAAAGTACATCTCTTTGATTGGGATGAAATCAATTTTGCCGAGAGTGCAAGAGAAATGATTGCTACCGACAATTATATGCAGGTGCAGATTAATTATGAGCCTTTCTGGGAAAAGCCACCGTTATTTTTCTGGATGCAGGTAGCAAGTATGAAAGTGTTTGGAGTGAATGAGTTTGCTGCCCGTCTGCCGAATGCTGTTTGCGGCATTCTTACCCTGCTCGTTTTGTTTGCCCTTGGCAGAAGATTACACAATGAACAGTTTGCTTTCTGGTGGGTGTTGATTTATGCAGGAACCTTCCTGCCGCATATGTATTTCAAAAGCGGCATTATTGATCCCTGGTTCAACCTGTTTATTTTCCTGGGCATTTATTTTCTGGGAAGTTTTTTAGCTGCAAAAGAAGAGCGAAAGAAATTGCTGAAACCGTTGTTGCTGTCTGCTTTGTTTACCGGGTTGGGCATTTTAACCAAAGGCCCGGTTGCAATGCTGGTTGTATTACTTGCATATGGGTTGTTTCTTTTCTTTAACCGTGGCAAAGGTATTGCCGCATTGAAACATTATTTGTGGTGGGTGCTCGGTGTTATTGCTGTAACCCTTTTCTGGTTTGGATTAGAGATTGCACAGCATGGCTGGTGGTTTGTAAATGAATTTATTACCTACCAGATACGTTTGGCAAAAACGGAAGATGCAGGACATGGCGGTTTCTTATTGTATCATTTTGTAGTAGTGTTGATTGGATGCTTCCCTGCATCATTGCTCATTTTTCGATACAAGAACCAGATTCATGAAAATACCCATCAGCAGATTTTCCGGAAATTGATGATTGCATCATTGATTGTGATCCTTATTGTATTTACAATTGTGAAAACGAAAATTGTTCACTACTCTTCCTTTACGTATTTGCCCATAGGATATTTAGCTGCTGCAACCGTGTATGGGATCGTTAACCGTACAGCCCAGATAAAAAACTGGCAGAAGTTTGGATTGCTGTTTCTCGGTTTAATTTGGAGTGTGTTATTTATTGCATTGCCATTGGTTGGTAAAAATATCCACTGGCTGAAACCATTGCTGCAAAAAGATCCATTTGCTTTAGCAAATATGGAGGCAGCAGTTACCTGGAACTATACTCTCATGATTCCCGGCATATTATTTCTGCTAGCAATGATTGCCGTCTTTATCTGGCTGCAGCAAAAGAAATTTCAGCGTGCATTTTTTACTTTATTAATTGCCTGTATTGCTGCCATGCAGGTACTGCTCACTTTGTTTGCTCCACGTATTGAACAATATTCACAAAATGCGGCGATAGAATTTTACCAAAGCCTGGAGGGGAAGGATGTGTATGTAAGAACACTGGGTTATAAAAGCTATGCACAATATTTCTATACTAAAATAAAACCCGGTAACCGGAAAGAAGCAAAAGATGAGAACTGGTTACTGACAGGTGCGGTTGATAAGCCCACTTATTTTATCAGTAAAAATACATTTAAAGAGCAGGTGATGAAAGATCATGGAGATGTGTTGCAGATACTGTACGAGAAAAATGGGTTTGTGTTTTACAAAAGAAAATAAAATAAAAGAGACAGCCCCGCATTTTGCGGGGCTGTCTCTTTTAAAGTCACTGCATAATTTTATTTGCCGGTTACATTTAAAATTTGATACCGCAAACTTTGTATGTCTGCATAGTTAGGCAGGTAGGTTTTCCCAGTGAGGATTTTCAACAAGTCTTTTTCCAAACTCTGAATGGGACTTTCAACAATGCGGTTGAGTTCTTTATTATTCTCAATAACGATCAATGTGGGTACCCGTAATATATTCATTCCTTTTTCTTCATGAGTGGGGCTTTGCTTGTATGCGCTGTCATGATTACTTACCAGCACCAGTTTAATCTGTTCAGGCTTTACATTGCAGTAATCAAATAGTTTAAAAAGGCGTGGTACTTCCCGTTTGCTGTCGCCGCACCATGTACCAAGAAAAAGCAGGAACTGCTTATTGCCAATATTCTTTTTAATCTCTTCGGCAACTGCAGGATCAACTTTGTAATTGTTATAATTTGGAACAAACCAAGATGCAAAAGGTTCCATTAACAAAGCTTCCCGGGTACAACAGCCGATGAGCATTTCGTTTCCATTTCGGTCTTTTGTCTTTTGATTAAGAGGCTGAGCAAATAAATAGTTTGCAGCAACTGCAAACAGTATGGATATGAAGATTGATTTCATTGTAAAAGTTATTAAATGAAGAAATGCATGCATGATTATGCAAGTATCAATAAAAGAGAACCAGATGGTGATACAGAACAACAGAACATGCACAATGAAAACTTTCATTGTACACCAAATGATTGAATAGAAATTTAACTGCGTGGAGGTTGAAGAATACCCTGAAGATAGCCGGGTAATTGATCCTGGTTGAATAGTATTGTGAAGGGAAGATTGTTTCTGCCGGGCATTTCTTCCTTGACCAGCCATTCATGATCGAAAAATTCTTCTGTATAATTTTTCAGGTGATGCTGATGCAGTGGCTGGGAAGAGTTCTGATCTGTATCTGTTGTTTGAAGAGTATTGCCGCAATCGCAATCTGTTTTTGATTCGATTGCTGCTGTAATGCGGCATTCCATATAGGCAAGCATCTTTCCGTATTGGGAAAGAAAGAAAAGGCTGATAAAAAATATGGAAAGGCATTGTTTCATTTTGCAGCTCTAAAGTAATCACACAAAATGAAAAAGCAAAGCATTAGTACAGCTTACTCTTCATCAGCCCCCATTTGCAGAGGCGGTACACAATGGAAACCTGTAAACAACCCAATCCGTATTTCATACTGCGGCTGAAATTAATGCTGCTGGCTTCTTCAAAATATTTGGTGGGACAGGTAACTTCTCCAATTTCAAATCCTTTATAAAAGATCTGTGCGGCCATTTCATTATCAAAAACAAAATCATCATTACAGGCTTCAAATTTTATACTGTTTAATACTTCTTTGCTGAATGCACGGTAACCGGTATGATATTCTGATAGCTTTTGATTCAGCAATACATTCTGTGAAAAAGTTAAGAAACGATTGGCAATATATTTATACATCGGCATGCCGCCTTTCAGAGCTCCATTACCAAGAATGCGGCTACCAAATACTACGGGATAAACGTCGTTGCCAATAATACTTACCATTGCGTGGATCAGCTGCGGGGTGTATTGATAATCGGGATGAAGCATAATCACAATATCCCCACCAAGCTCCAGTGCTTTTTTGTAACAGCTTTTCTGATTGCCACCGTAGCCTTTATTCTTTTCATGGCTGACAATGTGCTTAATGCCCAGCTCTTTTGCTTTCTGTACGGTTTCATCTTTACTGGCATCATCAACCAATACCACTTCATCCACAATATCGAAAGGAATTTCATTGTAGGTGATCTCCAGGGTTTTTGCTGCGTTATAAGCCGGCAAAACCACGACTACTTTCTTGTTGTTGAACATGCGGGGAAGCTTTTTTGAGGGGGCAAAGATAATATTATGTACAATGTAAGAAGTACGATGTACGAAGTAAGAGCTGCTTGAAAGTTATTCAGCTATCTGAATGAGCAAAAGGATTACTGAACCCTGAAATGTGCGACGCAACAGATGCACATGCCAGCACTGGCGCCGGTTACATAAAGTTTTTCATTGTATTTGTCCCCTTTAGGGGATAGGGGTGTACATTTGCAACCCGAAATAAAGTGGAATATGTTTCAAAATTTATCAGAACGTTTAGAGAGTGCGTTTAAAAATATTAAGGGCGAAGGCCGTATTACCGAACTCAATATTGCAGCAACGGTTAAGGATATCCGTCGTGCATTGGTTGATGCGGATGTGAACTATAAAATTGCCAAAGAGTTTACCGACACGGTAAAAGACAAGGCAATGGGCGCTAAAGTACTGTTGGCAGTGAACCCCGGTCAGCAGATGGTGAAAATTGTGCAGGATGAATTGACGGAACTGATGGGTGGTTCAGAAAGTGAACTCGACATTAAAGGATCCCCGGCAATAATTCTTATCGCCGGTTTGCAGGGTAGTGGTAAAACAACCTTCAGCGGTAAACTGGCCAATTATCTCAAAACACAGAAAGGGAAATCGCCTTTGCTGGTAGCAGCAGATATCTATCGCCCGGCAGCGATTGATCAGTTAACGATACTGGCCGGACAGATTGGTGTGGATATTTACAGCGAACGTGAAAACAAAGATGTGGTTGCCATTGTGCAGAATGCCATCAAAGAAGCGAAAACAAAAAACAAGAATGTTATTATTATTGATACTGCAGGTAGGTTGGCTATTGATGAAGTGTTGATGAAAGAAGTTGCTGACATTAAAGCAGCTGTTAATCCACAGGAGATTTTGTTTGTAGTGGATAGTATGACGGGGCAGGATGCAGTGAATACAGCTAAATCATTCAATGATCGGTTGAATTTCACCGGTGTTGTGTTAACGAAATTAGATGGTGATACAAGAGGTGGTGCGGCACTTTCCATCAAATACACGGTGAACAAACCGATCAAGTTTGTGAGCAGTGGCGAAAAAATGGAAACGCTGGATGTCTTTTACCCTGAACGTATGGCCCAGCGAATTCTGGGCATGGGTGATATCACTTCACTGGTGGAGAAAGCACAGGCACAGTATGATGAAGAAGAGGCAAAGAAATTAGAGAAGAAGATCCGGAAGAACCAGTTTGATTTTGAAGATTTCAAGAAACAGCTGGAGCAGATAAAGAAAATGGGTAATCTGAAAGATTTGATGGGCATGATTCCCGGACTGGGCAAGGCGATGAAGGATGTTGATATCAGCGATGATTCATTCAAAGGTGTGGAAGCGATCATTAATTCAATGACGCTGCAGGAAAGAAGTAATCCTGATTTAATTGATCAGAGCCGCCGCAAGCGCATTGCTAAAGGCTGTGGAAAGGATATTGCAGAGGTGAATGCTTTTATGAAGCAGTTTGAGCAAATGAAACAAATGATGAGCACGATGAACAAAATGCCCATGGGGGGTCGAATGATGCCTGGTTTGGGCCGTAAATAAAATTTAATATTTTTTGGGTTGGAAGTCTGGTGCTCAGCCATTATTTTTGCAGTCCTTATTTAAGATAACCTAATTATTCACGCATTTAAATTTTAATTTACGATGCCAGTTAAAATCCGACTGCAAAGACACGGGTCTAAGAAGAGACCTTTCTATTTCATCGTAGTGGCCGACGCAAGAGCCCCAAGAGATGGAAAATTTATTCAGAAAATTGGTACTTACAATCCTGTTACAGAGCCTGCTGTGATCCAGATCGATCGTCAGAAAGCACTGGAGTGGTTAACCAAAGGAGCACAGCCAACTGATACAGTTCGCAAAATCCTTTCTACCAAGGGTGTATTGTACCTGAAACATTTGTTACGTGGTGTAACTCTCGGTTTGTTCGATCAGGCTGCTGCTATGGAGAAATTCCAGGCATGGCATGTTGAGCATGAAGCTGCTGAAGCTAAGAAAAGAGATGAAGCACGCCGTAGCCGTTTTCAACAACGCAGTGGTGGTAACTATCAGCGCCGACCTTACACTCCAACACCAAGGAAACCGGAAGGTGAAGCGCCAGCTCAAGGAGAATAATTAAACATTACTCTTGATAAAAGATCCCTCGATTATTCGGGGGATTTTTTTTAACCTCACCCTCGCTCCCTCTCCAAAGGAGAGGGGGGCCAATCTTTATTTTCCTATTCATCTTTTGAAATTAAGCATTTCAACATTTTCAATATGTCCGTTGCATTTTAATGAAATTAATAATATCAGAGTTTTTGAATAGCATGGGCTGTGCTTTGATGGCTTCCTCCTTTGGGGGAAGTCGGAAGGGGGCTTAGGGGAGTTGAAGGGGGCTGCTCTGTCCTATATTTGCACAATGGAACAATACTTCAGCATCGGACAAATTGTAGGCACATTCGGATTGAACGGAGAAGTGGTTCTTAAACACAATCTTGGTAAAAAGACTTCACTGAAAGGATTGGAAGTGTTGTTCATTGAAGAAGGGAAAGACAAGTTTCTTCCATATTTCATCAAAGCAACCAAGATCAAGAATGATGCAGAAGTTTATCTTACAATTGATGGTATTACAACAAAAGAGGCCGCCAAAACCATTTCGCCAAAAAAAGTATGGCTGCGGGAAGAAGATTTTCATAAGCATGCCGGTAAAGCGGCAGCTATTTCATTAATTGGTTACCTGATGATTGATGGTAAAAAAGAATTGGGCAATGTATTGGAAGTGATTGAACAGCCGCTGCAGATTTTATGCAGATTAGAAATTGACGGCAAGGAAGTATTGATACCGCTGCATGAAGAAACGATCCGAA
>JANOIQ010000371.1:0-1555 GCA_031407835.1 Chitinophagaceae bacterium | reverse complement strand
GATCATAATCAATAGTTTAATTTTAAGAATTCACAAATTATAGTGATCAAAAGACAAAGCCTAAATTTTACTGCTGATCGTGAGCAGTTCTAACACTGACTTTGTACTTTATCAATTATAAAAATCCTGTTTCAAGACAATAATTTATATTCTATTGCTGCACCATCAGCTTTTCATACCGCACTATATTATCTACCCGTACCTGTAATACATATTGTCCTGATGTTAAACGTACACCTGCGAAATTGGTTCTGCTCAATTCATATGTTTGCAGTCCTTTTAACTGAAATCCCATATTTTTCGATGCCACAATCTGTCCCTGAATATTCATCAGCTGAATACTCACCTTTCCACTCTTTGGCAATTCATATCTAACTGTTGAAGTTTGTTGAACAGGGTTTGGGTAAACGCTCAACTTAAATTCATTACTGTTAGCAATAATATCCCTGATGGCTGTTGTTACATTACCTCCGGTTATATTCTGGTTGAGATATACCCGGTATTCACCGGGAGGAAGTATTACATTATACGTTGACCCTGTTACATTGATCGTACCTCCCTGTGTATAATTGTACCATGTAGCAAATCCCGGAGGAATCACAACATTCGGTGACTGTTGAACTACATCAAAATTGGCAACAACAACATATTTCAGATCAGCATGATCCACAATTACAGTTTTCACTAAACTGCTCCCTAAATTAGTTCCACTTGCAAGCGCTGATGTGCGGAATGCAGTTGGTTTTTGCTGACGCAATCTTGCCATCGCTGAATAGGTATCGTATAAACGCCGGCGGCTCAATTCCTGGTAATAATCCCAACGTATCGGTTTGGGATTTGTTCTTCCACCATTCGAGTTAATAGAATAATCATACCCCAATTCACCAAACTGCCAAATCATTTTAGGACCGGGTATTGCCATTAAAATGGCAGCCATTGCTTCTGCTCTTCGAATTGCCGTTGTAAGATCTTTAGGATTATGTACTCCTGAATTGGATGTATTTGTAGTGGCACTATTCAGCGTATTATAGATCACTCTTTCTTCATCATGACTTTCAGCAAAAGTTATTAAGCCCGGCTTATCAGTAAGATTAGTTGAGCCCCAGCGGTTAATCCAAAAAGCACTGTTAATATCTGCTTCAGTTGAAACTCCTTTTACATTTCCTGTAAAATTATAATTCATATTTCCCCAGAGCAACATGCCTCTTCTTGCCAGTTCCGCATCTTCGGTTGAAGCAGCAAAATGTTCAAGTATACAATAAGAACCGATTGACACTACCTGCATACTGTCGTAATACCGTTGCAAAATATTAATGCGATCCTGGTTAAATGCATCCCAGCAACCTTGATTGCCTGCACAATTTTGATTGGTAAATCCTTTACTCAAATCCCAACGGAATCCATCTATTTTATATTCCGTTAGCCAATGACGGATAAACCTTGATACATGATATTTCGTTGCAGTTGTGTTGTGATTAAAATCGTAAAACACACCAAATGGATGCTGATCTGTTTCGTAGAAATAAGGGCTGTTGGCTGCAGGACGGTTTAAGGC
>JANOIQ010000350.1:0-2431 GCA_031407835.1 Chitinophagaceae bacterium | reverse complement strand
CTCGGCAAATTCGCCAATGGTGATGCCGTATTTACCAAGCATATCCCTGTTGGCTTTTATCTGTACCTGCGGAATTTGTATTTGTTGCTCTACACTTAAATCAACCAAGCCTTCTGTGCTTTCGATTGTACTTTTAATTTGATTAGAGATAGTAAAGAGTTTGTTTAAATCAGTTCCGAATATTTTGATGGCAATATTGGCTCTTGTGCCCGAAAGCATGTGGTCTATACGGTGACCGATGGGCTGACCTATTGTAATATTTACACCTGAAACACCTGCTAATTTCTGCCGCACATCTTTCATAAAATCTTCCCTGCTTCGTTTTTTCAATACAAAGGGTGCATCAATCTCCGAAGCATTTACTCCCTGCGCATGTTCATCCAATTCTGCCCGGCCTGTTCTTCTTGTTGTGATTGTTATTTCAGGAATGTTAAGCAAAGTCTTTTCAACGTTTGCACCAATTTTATTGCTTTCTTCCAATGATATACCCGGTAAGCTGGTAGCACTCACTACTAAGGAGCCTTCATTAAACTCTGGTAAAAAACTCCTGCCCAATGTACCCAGCAATATTAATGCACCAATGAACAATACTATTGCAATGGCTATGAGTGATTTTTTAAAATTCATTGCTCTTTTTAAACCAGCTTCATAAGCTTTGCTAAGGTTGCGGACTATCCAACTTTCTTTATGTTGCCTTTTCAGCATTTTTTCACTTGTTAGCAGATAGCTGCACAAAACAGGAGTAATCGTAATCGCCACAATCAACGACGCAAAAAGTGAAACGATAAATGCAATACCTAACGGTGCTAACAGCCTGCCTTCCATACCTGATAAAAAGAAAAGTGGAACGAAAGCAATGATGATAATAAATGTGGCATTAATAATGGATGTCCTTATTTCTACCGAAGCATCAAATACTACATCAAGTTTATTTTTTCTGTCTGCTTCCGGTCTAGCTGCATTTTGTTTCAACCGTTTAAACACATTTTCTACATCTATAATTGCATCATCCACTAATGCACCAATAGCAATGGCCATACCACCAAGGCTCATTGTATTGATAGTAAAGCCCAGCCACTTCAAAGTTAGAATTGCTGTTATTAATGAAACCGGTATTGCAATGAGCGAAATAAATGTAGGCCGCCAGTTCATCAAAAATAAAAAGAGAATAATGATAACAAAAATGGAACCTTCAATCAATGTTTTGTTGATATTGCTTATTGATGCATTGATAAAATCTGCCTGTCTGAATATTTTTGTATTAATGGTTAAATCCTGTGGCAGGGTTTTCTTTAAATTGGCAAGTGCATTATCAATTTTATCCGTCAGTTCCAATGTATTTATCCCCGGTTGTTTCATTACAGTCATTATTACCGCAGGATTACCTTTCAATGAACCATCACCAATTTTTATAGCTGAACCGATTTTGATTTCAGCCACATCTTCAATCTTTACCGGGCTTCCGTTTACTGTTTTTATCAATGACCTGCCGAGTTCATTCAAATCACTTGTTCTTCCAATACCTCTAACAATATATTCATTGCTGTACTCACTCATAAAACCACCTGCTGCATTTCTATTCGCTTCTTCCGATGCTTTCAGTAATTCCGTAAGTGATACATTGTAGTAACTCATTTTTTGTGGCGAAGCCAGTATCTGAAACTGTTTGTATTCACCACCAATGACAACTACCTGTGAAACACCACCAATGGAAAGCAGCAATGGACGTATATTCCAATCAGCGATTGTACGGGTATCCATTTTACTTGTTGTAGTTCCGATAACACTAATCAGCATAATTTCTCCCATGATGGAAGATTGAGGAGCCATCACTGGATTGTTGACACCTAGCGGTAACTGGCTTGATACCACACTTATTTTTTCATTTACGATCTGCCTTGCCCTGTATATATCTGTTCCCCATTCAAACTCTACCCACACAATAGAAATGCCTGCAGATGATGATGACCTTACCCGTCTTACATTACCTGCACCGTTCACTGCAGTTTCCACCGGGAAGGTTACTAACCGTTCTACTTCTTCGGGAGCCATGCCATGAGCTTCCGTTAATACTACAACGGTAGGTGCTGTTAAGTCGGGAAATACATCTACTTCCATTTTGGTAGCGGTGTATGTTCCTGTCAACAATAGTAAAATTGATGCAGCTATAATCAGCACCCGGTTATTTAATGAAAATCGTATGATTCTGTTTAACATCGGTTTGTTTTTATTTTATGTACCCAGCTTTATTACTACTATCATCGTTTGTTGCGTCGCACTCTTGTACGCTTGATTCATTGTTCAGCTTTGCTAACAATCGATGTGGTAGAACCATCTGCCTGGATTTATTCTAAAGTACCGCTCCTTCTCTTTTAGAGAAAGAGATGGAGGATGATGCTTTTTAATGCTCATGTCCGTGAGCCGGTAATGC
>JANOIQ010000340.1:0-18612 GCA_031407835.1 Chitinophagaceae bacterium | reverse complement strand
GCTGCTGAAGATCATGCAAGGGAGGTTGATTGCAGCATGATTTATATGACCGTTATATCTGTGCGTACAGAACTGATCGATTGGTACAAACGCCATGGCTATGTGGATACAGGTGAACGAAAACCCTTTGTTGAAGATGATGTAACAGGGCAGCATTTACAAAAACTCGAATTTGCGGTGTTTGAAAAAACGATTTAGCAGGATTACCTTAATTTCGCCAAAACTTACGACTTATGGATTTACATCAGCTATTTGAACAGGCCATTGCCGATAGCAAAACACTCAGCGAAAAGCCAAGCAACGACACATTGTTACAACTCTATTCTTTCTTTAAACAGGGAAGTGAAGGCGATATTAATATTGAAGCTCCTTCCAACCCATTTGATTTTGTAGCCAAAGCAAAATATGAAGCTTGGGAAACATTAAAGGGGAAATCAAAAGAACAGGCAATGCAGGATTATATTGATCTTGTAGCGAAACTGAAATCTTAATATTTACTCAGCACTTTTTGATAAACTAAAAGTAATTGTTCAGCAACAATGCTGTAATTATATTTTGCTGATGCCTGTTTGGCAATCTCTTTTCGGTTGAATTGCCCGTAGTTTTTTTTCAGGGAAAGCATAGCATTTGCCAGTGCCCGTGCATTTTCCGGTTCAGTTAAAATTCCATTTGTATTATTTATCAGTTCCGGTATAGCTCCCACATTCGATGATACAACCGGTAAGCCACAACATAATGCCTCGGCTGTAACACAACTGAAGCTTTCGCTTTTACTGTATAAAAAAAGTGCATCGGCTTTTTTAAATTCCTCCGCCACCTTTTCATACGGGATCTCACCCATGAACTGAATACTTTTTTTAGGTATACCCAGCGCTGCAGCTTTCCGATCCCACTCTTTTGTTTTATTGCCTATAAAAATAAATTCTGCTGATTGATCTTCCTGCAAAAACAAGCTGATTGCTTCCAGCATCAACTGCGGATTTTTTACAGGGTATAAATTACTTACATGCAGAAAACGGAAGATGGAATGATCTGTTTTTTTTTCTGCATACTGAAAGATCGAAGTGTTTACTACGTTTGGAATTACCGAATACTCTTTTTTAACTGCAATTTCGTTGATTGCTTTGCCCAGGTAATCGCTCACAGTGATTAGCTGATCGGCTTTGTCGATAACCCGCTTTACAATAAAACGGAAATAGGGAGAATAGGCAGAAAAACTTTCTTCCCCTTCCCTGTTATGATAAATATTTGCATGCTCTGTTAAAACAAAAGGAATGTTGAATTTCCGTTTTAACCATAAAGCAGCTGCACCCATTTTTACAGGAACATGCACATGTACCAGGTCTGGAAGGCCTTTCTGATGAATATATTCTTTTATTGTATCCAGCATTTGTATGTAATAACGCCGGTTAAATAAAGCTGAAGTAAGAGTGGAAAAAGGAGTATTGGGGACAGGAACATACACAATTTTCGTATGCAGATTTTTTTCTGTATACTCTTCTGTTCTGTATGCTTCGTTTGTAAGCAGGCTGGTGTTTTGTACCAGATGAATTACATCAACCTGTTGAAATTCAGACAAAGCCTTTGCATGGCGCTCAATGAAATCGCCATCAAAATGATCTGTGGAATGAGGATGCCAACTGCAAAGCCAGAGTATTTTCATAGCCCATCCTGTTTGCGTGAAGAAATTGCCTGGGTAAATGTTTTCTGCAGTAATACCCAATCACTTTTTCGGAAGAACAGAAAATCAGAAAAACTGCTTTTGTATTCACGGATATGTGCCATCACCATAAAACACAACAGAAAAATATAACCGGTACTGCTCACAATGGCTGCCGCTTTAATTCCGTAAGACGGAATAAATAAAATATCACCACTAATGATTAATGCAAGCGTCATCACATTCCCCCAAAAACCAATACTCAAAACTTTCTTTCCTCCAAAATAAGCAGCCAGTAAATGAATGACTGAGTATGATAGTATGGCAGGAACCAATAAGAGGAATGGCCAAAACATCTTGTTGAATGTATCACCAAAAACAAACGGGAACAACCAATAACCTACCGATACTAAAGCAACACAGGCAAGCCCATACATAAGAATCATACCCCTTGAAAGCAATTGAATTGTTTGGTTGATTTCAATTCTTCTGCCGGATGCTGTCATCGGAAAAACAACACCGGCCAGTATAGATGGAATTACAAAAAATAATTGTGACAGTTTACATGCCTGAATATAGTTTCCCAAATCAGCCGGGGAACAATATTTATTTACAAACCAGTAGTCAATCCGGTATATAAGAAAACTCATTGAATTTGTAACAAGAGCAACAGCAGCAAAATAAAAAAATGGTTTAATCAATTCAGGTGGAAAAAGCTGCAGATCTTTCCATTTAAAATAGCGGATAAAAAAAGTAATCGTCAGCAACAATCCCTGTACAAAAAAACCAATAAAATAAATGGTGATGTATGTACTGTTACTAAAATAATTTCTTATGAATTCATTATTGGGCAGCAACCCAATTAAAACAAGATTAACGAGTACAAGCAAAATATTCGGCAATACAAAATCGAGCTTGGCATAAAACAAGGCTACAAAAAAAGTAATAAGCAGATTGCCGGCAAGAAATGCATTGGCTGAAATTTTGAAATCATTTTGTGCAAAAGGGATTCCTTTTGTTCCGGCAAAATAACTGATGACGAAGTATGCAGGTACCAGCACCAAAATACTCCAGCCTATTGCAGTAACAGAAAGCTGTGCTTCAGTTAATTTTTTTTGTGATAAATAATAACCCATGGGAGTTTCGAGGCAAAAACTGATAAGCATAACAGCCAAAGCAAAAAGATTGGTAATATAGAAAATCTGGCCGCTTCCATCAGCTTCAAAATGTCTTGCAACGAGAATATTCAACAGCAAGACTGACAGGAAATAAAATCCCCGCCACAAAATACTTGTTGTAAATGCCTTTGCTAATTTCATTCCGTTTCAAATATAAACTGAACCCCCGTTTTTTCAGCATAATTTATCGAACAGGCAGAAAATGATGGTTTGATGAAATGGGCTTTAATAGATATATTCGGCTCTCAGATAAACAAATTGAAAGCGCAACTATACAATATCATTCGCTGGTACAGTCTTCACCTCCCCTTTCCGCACAAAGGATTAAAATATTTTGAGTCATTGCTTAAACGATTTAACCTGCATAAAGAACGGTTTGTAAAGAAATTGCCCAATGGCCTGTTGATGGAAGTATCAGCCAATGATCATATTGAAAAATATCTCTTCTGGTATGGTGCTTATGAAAAGAAGGAAGTGACCACGATGCAGGCACTGCTAACTGCTGATTCAGTGGTTGTTGATATTGGAGCCAATATTGGATATTACTCTTTAATGGCTGCTGAAAAGGTTACTGCTGGACGTATCTACAGTTTCGAACCGGTTACAAAAAACCTGGGGAAAATTGAACGGAATATTTCTCTCAACAAATTTACAGTTATTCATCCTATACAGACTGCCATCAGTAACGTTTCCGGCAGCACAACAATTTATATTTCTGCTGATGATAATAGTGGTATGTCGGGTTTACGAACTGCTGAAAATTTTTCAGGGCAAAGCGAAACAGTGAAATGTCTAACACTTGATGAAGCTGTTATAGAATACAACCTGCCAAAAATAAACCTGATTAAAATTGATGTGGAAGGATCTGAAGTAAATGTATTGAAGGGAATGATGAAAATAATAACTGAACAAAAACCAATCATACTAATTGAGGTTTTAGCTGTTACCCTATCAATGTATAATGAACAGATTGAAACTATTTACAAAACCCTTTTTGCAAACAAGTATATTTCTTATAAGGTTACAAGTATCAATGTGCTGGAAAGAATCATCATCCCACAAGAAGCGGATCTTGTTTTTTTTGTTCAGGAAGATTACAGTTTCCCGGCAACGATAACACTGAATCACTAAATATCTGTCATTAGCCAGATGAAACATCAGCAGGGATTTCATTATTTTTACCGATATTTCAATCTATGGCTTCAACACGACATATCATCAACCGGAAAGCAAAAGAAGATAAGGAAACCGGGCTGAGTGTAAGCAGCAACCAAAGTGGCGGCCGCTTTTTTGAAAAGGAAGGCCGGCCTAATGTTCAATTTAAGGGGGTTCCCTTCTTCAAACAATTCAGCATCTACCAGTATATGCTGAAAATTCCTTCCTGGAAATTTCTGGCATTTATCGGGCTGGCTTATGTAATTGTAAATATCTTCTTTGCTTCTATTTATTTTTTGATCGGGGTTGATCAGTTAGGTGGTATGGAACAGCAAACCATGTATGGGAAATTCTGGGAAGCTTTCTTTTTCAGTGCTCAAACACTATCAACTGTAGGATATGGCCATGTGTATCCATCCTCCTTAACAGCTAATTCTATTGCAGCATTTGAATCCATCACCGGTTTATTGATGTTTGCGCTGGCTACCGGTTTAATGTATGGACGTTTTTCAAATCCCAAAGCCTATATTGTTTTCAGTAGTATAGCTTTATTCTCGCCCTTTAAAGAAGGTTATGCATTAATGCTGCGCTTTGCTCCCTATAAAAATCATTTTCTAACAGATGTAGAAGTGAAAGTAACACTTGTATTAAAGTTAACTGATGCCAATAATGAACAAAAGAATTCATTTTTTAATCTTGATCTGCAATTGTCAAAAGCCAATACACTGGTGAGTAACTGGACACTTGTGCATCCTGTAAATGAAGAAAGCCCCCTTCACAATTTAACAAGACAACAAATAAAAGATGCACAGGCAGAAATTTTAGTTTTTGTAAAAGGCTATGATGAAGAATATGCCAATATCGTTGTAAGCAGGGGTTCCTACACTGCCGATGAGTTAGTGTACGGTGCTAAATTTGACATGATGTATGAACCAAGTGAAGATAAGAGCACTACCCTGCTGCACTTAAATAAAATTGACAGTTATCATGAAGCAACCCTTCCTGTAAATATTTAATGATGATCACAGAAACAGGAGCAGATATTCAAAAAGCCCTTGTGCTTTTAAGCAAGGGACAACTTGTTGCCATTCCTACTGAAACAGTTTATGGTCTTGCTGCTAATGCATTGAATGAAGATGCAGTTTTGAAAATTTATGCTGCAAAAGACCGCCCGCAGTTCAATCCGTTGATTATTCATGTTGCATCTTTTCCTAAAGCAGAACTGTTTATTCAAAATGTTTTACCTGAAGCCAACAAACTGGCCAATGCTTTCTGGCCCGGCCCTTTAACCATTTTGTTTGATAAGAACCAAAATATTCCTGATCTGGTTACTGCAGGAAGCAAGCGTGTAGCAATCCGTGTGCCGAACCATCCATTAACACTAACCTTATTGCAGCAGTTAGATTTTCCATTAGCAGCACCAAGCGCTAATCCATCCGGTTATGTAAGTCCAACTTCTGCCAAGCATGTAGAAGAAGGTTTATCCGGCATCATCCCCTACATCTTAGATGGTGGTGATTGTACTGTTGGAGTTGAATCAACCATTGTTGGCTGGAATGAAGAGGATGATCTGGAAGTATATCGATTAGGCGGTATTTCTGTTGAACAGATAGAAGAAGTGCTGGGAAAAAAAATCAGCATCAGTAAAAAAATAACAGAGAATCCTGAAACACCCGGACAATTAAAAAGTCACTATGCAACACATACACCTTTGTATATGGGAAAGGCAGAAGAAATGATGCGCAGGTTTGAAGACCGGCAAATCATTCTCATTAACTTCAAAAGTTATCATCCCGATTTTCCAAAAGAACAGCAATTCATTCTTGCACCATCCGGATCAATTGATGAAGCTGCAAAAAACCTCTTTCGTATTCTTCGTGAAGCAGATAAACTGAAAGCTGATGTAATTCTTGCAGAACCTTTACTGAATGAGGGTTTGGGAAGAGCCCTTAACGACCGGCTGGAAAGGGCGCAGTTTCTGATGAAGTAATTATTCCCAGAATTTAACAGGATAATTGCTGCAGTTGCCATTTGGAAGATTACTCAGCTTTTCACCTGCTTTGTTTAAAAAATCTTTCCTAGTATTTTCTTCAATATAGGGAAACAGGAGCCTTTCTTCAAAACGGATATGCTTATCAAGCGATATATGAAATGATTCTATCAGCTCAGTTGATTCTTTACCCTGCTGCAAATCAGTAATGATTGTTCTGATTTGCTCATGTTCATTCAGCATCCGGTTGTATAAATCCTGTACCTGTGGTAAATGCAGAAGAGAAGGCGCAAGTACCTTCTCTTCTGCAATAAAATGTTCTTCCAGTTCTGCTTTCCATGCAGTAAGAATAAAATCACTCATCACTTTCAAATCAGCCTGCTTGCTTATTCCTTTCTTTAATAAAAGAACAGCCATCAATCCGTTGTGATGCTGATGCGAAAGTGGGTAAAGAGTTTTATCTCTCTTCACTGAATTATTTCAAACCGTTAATAATCTGCACAAACTCATCTGCTTTTAAGGAAGCACCGCCAACCAGTCCGCCATCCACATCAGGCTGACCAAAAATTTCTTTTGCATTTGAACCTTTTACACTTCCACCATATAAAATGGAAATGTTATCAGCTACTTCTTTTCCATATTGAGTTGCAAGTACACTTCGTAAATGTGCATGCATTTCCTGTGCCTGTTCTGATGTTGCTGTTTTCCCTGTACCTATTGCCCAGATTGGTTCATAAGCAATGATAATCTTCTGTAACTCCTCTGCACTTAAATGAAATAAGCTTTCTTTTAACTGATTGCCAACATAGTCATTCTGTGTTCCCGCTTCCCTGATATTCAATGCTTCACCACAGCAGAAAATGGGCGTTAAGCCGTATGATAAAACGATGTTTACTTTTTCTGTCAGCATCTGATTGCTTTCGTTAAAGTATTCTCTTCTCTCACTATGCCCAAGCACAACATAGCCCACTCCAACAGACTGCAGCATTTCAACGGAAGTTTCACCTGTATATGCTCCTGCTTTTTGTGTATAACAGTTCTGTGCTGCTACGCCAACACCTGTTTTTCCGCTTACTTTATCAACAACCATTTTCAAATATGGAAATGGCACAGCATACACAGCCAGCTGATGAGCCGCTAATGTATGTGGTGTATTGATGATGTCTGTGATTAATTGCTCCGCCTGCTGATAGGTTAAGTTCATTTTCCAGTTTGCCGCTGCTACTTGTTTACGCATGATCTGTTGTTTTATGGGTTATTAAAATAAAGATGCTGCAGAATATTTCTGTCGGCATCAGTAAATGATTTGCTTTTTAACTGCATCCAGTTGTCAATATCACGGATGGCTTTTTCAAACACATATTTTTCCCCGGTATGAATATTCCAGGTAAAGTCTTTGATATATTTTACAGACAGCCCTGTTGTTAAGATATTACTGCAGATACCACTCACCATTCCTGTTGTAAGTGATGAGTTGATGGCAACCTTTGTATAATCGCCCAGCATTACGCCGCATTTATTGCCTGTACTGATCCATTGATGCAATGGCTGATTCCAAATTTTTATTTCACCTGCTGTATTTTTTATGTTGGAACAGGATGCTCCTGCACCAACATTACACCATTCACCAATCACTGCATCGCCAAGATATCCATCATGTGCTTTGTTGGAATAATCGAGGAACAGTACGTTTTTTATTTCACCTCCCACTGTGCACTTTTTGCCAATTGTTGTTGCTCCATATATTTTACTGCCCATTTTTACAACTGCATCATCAAGCACAGCAAACGGGCCACGAATCATACTTCCTTCCATGAGCAAACTGTTCTTGCCAATATAAATAGGCCCGGCAGATGCATTTAAAATACAATGCTCAACCACGGCACCTTCCTCAATAAAAATCTGTTCGGGTGATGAAACGCTATTGGTTGTTGAAATGGGCTGTGAAAATCTGCCGGAAGTGGCCTGTACAAAATCACTGCGGATAGCTGCCTCATTCCATTGATTGATCTGAAAAGGATACTGCAGCAACTGAATCTTTTCGGGCCATTCCAGAAATTCAACTGCTGAACAATCAGCTGTTGAAAAACCAAATGAAAACTGATCCGTTGTACGAACAGCAAGTATTCTGCCCTTACTGCTAATTCCTTTGCCGATTGCTAATGACCTGATATTGTCCGCCAGTTTTTTTGTTGGGATGAGTTTTGCATTAATATATAACTGATCATCAGAGTTGCCGGAAGGGAATTTGCTTTGCAGATAGTCTTCTGTTAAGGTATATGCACTGATCATCATGATCTGTTCCCATCTTTCTCTTACTGTGAAAATGCCCGTACGGATTTCTGCAACCGGCCTGATGGCAGTGAAGGGATAAAGCGTATTACGATCTGTTGTATCAAATAAAACGATATTCAATTAGTTGTTTTAAGGAGCACAAAACTAAATCAATCTGATTCCTTAAAAAAGAAAAGGTTGCCGTAGTATCCGGCAACCTTTTCAAAAAATTAAGAAAGGAAAGATTATTGAGGTAACAATACCTGGTTAATTTTATACAAGTCTCCATTTACAGTAGGTCGGTCAATAAAAATACCTGAACCCGGTATTGCCGAAGCAGCGGTAGCATTGGCAGCACCTTTTACTGATAAAGCAACTCCAAAATTACTCGACAAAGTAGAAAAGATGGAAAGTCCTGGATGAGTTGGAATAGCACCATTAAGTAAAGTTGGGTAACTCGCAGCTGTTGAAGAAAAATTAACAGAGAAATACCGCTGACCCATGATATGGTAAACTACAATTCCACGAACTAGTTGAGCCGTCAATACCGGATAAAGAGCCGGATTTGAAAATACTGTTGGCGAAGATGCAAGTGCTGTTGCCTGTGCCTGTGCTGTTGCAAGCGGTACTCCCTGTAAAACTAAGGCCTGTGTAATTGCACCGGTTAACAAAGTCTGGAAAGCAACATTTGTGGGAGCAAACACAGTAAGACTTGCAAAGGGTTGAGACAATGCGGCATTTTGCAAATTTGATGAAGATGTTGCAGCATAACCTGAATCAGCACGTTGAACTGCAGCAACAAAGTATGCATAGTCAGGATCACGGTTTAATGTATCCCATAACACTCTTGTTGGTGGAGCAACTACTGCTGCCATAGTATGTACAACTCCATTAGAACCTGTAATAACATCGGTTGCAGCAACAGGAATATTATTTAACCATGCACCTGTAGCTCTTTTTGACGGGAATACAGACATTTTGATGGGGATAGCAGTGGTTGGTATGGATGCAACAAATGCAACGGTGGTAATATTTAATGCACTTTTCTTTTCCGTATTAGGAACTGTTGAAGCAATTAATGCAGCACTCAGCTTTTCATTGGGAATAATGTGATGCTGTATAGCTGCAGTTAAATCGGCTAAAGGCATTGCATTAACAATTGCCAAGCTTAAACCGGAAGCTGTAAATGCAGCATCGTTTGGTGCAAACACGGTAAAGCTTGCATTGGCCTGATCAAGAACAGCAAATAATCCTGTTCTGTTTAAAGCTGCAGTAAAAATGGAGTACGTGCTTGTAGCTGCAATCTTTTTTGCAACTGTATTAGCCTGGTCTCCCGGGCTGTAAGGTGTTCCCGCAACAGGCTCATATATTTTATTACACGATACCGTTAATACGATTGAGAAAAGCACCACAATTCTCAGCGTTTTTATTTTATTAATTATCTGATTCATTGAATGATCGTTTAGAGGATGAATTAAAATACATTATAGGCAAAGCTTACATAATACAAACCACCAATGGCAGGATTACCCGGGCCTTGCACATAATACTGATTTAATAAATTGTTAGCCCCTATTTTGAACATAGATTTAGTAGATGGAATTTTGTAACTAAGCTGCGCATCAAGTGTATGAATAGCTGGCACTATGCCATTAATAAAATCACTTTCAAATTTGTAGCTATCCATCCATCTGTAAACAATATTAAACCCAAATCTTTTCTCTTTTCCAAAACCAGTATTCGCAAGTTTTATGTTTGTCCTGTATTTGGGTGTATTGAAAGAAGCCTGATATCCTGCAGGAACATCCGTTATTACATCGCTTGAAAAATTACCTCCAATCAGGAAATTATTTCCGAATCTGTAATCAAGGCTAAGCCCAAAACCATACGTTTTCACTTTTGTTGTTGAGTTGAGAGGAATGGAGAATTTTTTCTTGGTTGTTGCAGGATTCTGCATCACCAGTCTGCGGGTTAAAAAGTCTTTGTATTCCCCGTAATAGGTATACGCATCAATCAACAGTTTATCGCCAAAAACCAATGCTTTGTAACCAAGTTCAAATGAATTTACTGACTCAGGTTTCAAATCCCCTACAGTAACCACAGTAGATGTGGGCAAATCATTTACAACAGCATAAACGGGATTGCTGTTGAGGCCATAATAAGATCTGAAATTTTTATGCCCGCCAATTAACAGGTAATCATTTCCTACAAATAAATTGATCCATTGCATTTGTGTACTTGGGAAACGGTAAGCTGTTTGATAAGAAAGACGGAGATTACTGTTTTTACTCATGCGAATCAGTGCAGTAGCTCTTGGTGTAAATCTGCCTTTGAAGTTTTCGTTTTTGTCGTAACGTCCGCTAACGGTCAATTTTACTCTTTCTGAAAACAATTCTTTTCCAATTTGTGCAAATACACCCACTTCATTAATTCCAATTGTTCCGGTGCTGTCTGCAAACAATGTTCCCTGTGAATTTAAAACATAGTTTTTAAAATTTCCTCCAACAATTACTTCTGCAAAACCTTTCAGTAAATGTGTGAGATTATATTGTCCTTCTGCAACATATAAATTTGTCTTATCCAGAAAGCGACCTCCGCCTAATGGAGCACCTGATTGCGGCTTACCAATGGGAACACCTTTAATAAAATCAAAAAGACTTCTGAATGCCGTCGTTCCAGCAACAGGCCGTCCCTGGTCAGCGAATGCTCTCGCCGTAATATGTGCCTGCTGATCATTCATACCCAATGAAAGTCTGCTGTTAAGATATGAAGCTACATATTCTGGCAACCACTGTTGTGTTGATTTCCATGCTTCGTTAAAAAATGAAGTAGTTGCAGTGAGGTTATAGGAATTACCTGAATTTTCCTGGGTAGTGTAGGCTCTCAACAACCAATTCTTACTGTTGAGTTCAAATTTATACTGTCCCATTTTCAGGTCAAGCAAGCTGTATCTGTCACTTCCTGTATAAACTGTGTTCCCCGCACCCCAAAACCCACTAAGAATTGCTTCAATATTATTCGTGATTTTATAATTGATTGAACCGCCTAATTTAACGTTCACTGTGTTGGGATCAATCAACTCCTTTTCTGAATAACCAGTTCTTGAAACAGGCATTTTTGAAGGCAGTGTCGCAATCAAGGCTGCATAACCGGGAATGCCCGCAAAATTATTAATGATTGGCCGAATGTCTCTTCCGGTCTCATCACCATAAACATTGATGCCATTATAATCAGCATTCGTAATCCTGTCGCCAGCAATAAAGTTGCCGGTAGCTTTATCATAATTTCTGTAATCAGCCGCCAACCAATCTTTGGCCTGAATGAACTCTGCTGTTATTTTAAACGCAAGTCTGTCGTTAATTTTTTCTGCCCAGCGCACATTCCAGTTAAAATAGGGCGAAACATCTCTGAATTTTTTATCGGTATGCATGATACCCTGTTTAACCTGCACGGAAAGCCCCTGATATTTAAATGGACTTTTACTTGTAATCAGTAATGTGCCATTCATACCACCCGGGCCATAAAGTGCAGAAGATGCGCCTGGTAATAATTCCATATTGTCAACATCCAATTCAGAAAGACCAATCACACTTCCCACTGAGAAATTTAAGCCCGGTGCCTGGTTGTCCATACCATCAACAATTTGGTTGAAGCGTACGTTTCCGCTTCCAAGAAAACCTCTGGTAGTAACTGTTTTAAAAGTGAGTGAGGAAGCCATCATGTCCACCCCTTTAAAGTTATTAATCACATCATAATAACTGGCAGCCGGTGAACTCTGAATCGAAACTGCATTTACCCGTTCGATACTAACAGGTGATTCAAGGATTTTCGTTGCCACCCTTGTTGCTGATACAACAACTTCCTGTCCGAGGGTGGATGTGACTTTTAAATCAACCTGCACAATGGCTGAGGCATTACTGACAAGTACTTCTTTTGATTCATAACCAACAGAAGAAATAATCAATGTGGTTGGAAATTTTGCAATAGAAAGACTGAAATCGCCATTTTCATCGGTAAATACACCATACGAGGTGCCTTTAACTGAAACCGACACGGCAGGGATTGATTCTTTTGAGCCGGAATTTTTAACATTGCCCCTGATTGTTACGGACTGAGCGAATGAAGTATTTGATAGCAAGCAAGCCGTTAACATCAGGATTAAACCTGATAGTTTTTTCATCATATACAGTGGTTTTTTTTGTGAATAAACATAGCAAAATAGCAATTGTTTCAAGATTTCAAAAATAATCTTTCGAACAACCTTTTTGAAATACTGTTCCAATATCAAAAAACTTGGTTGTTGTTGTTTATGATTTTACATTAGCTGCATGAATTCATTTCAATTCCCCAATCAAACCAAGTACTATAAAGGCAAAGTTAGAGATGTATACAGCATTGGCAGCAATTGGCTGGTGATGATCGCCAGCAACCGTATTTCTGCTTTTGATGTCATTCTTCCCAAACCTATACCTTATAAAGGACAGGTTTTAAATCAGATTGCTGCGTACATGCTTAACGCAACAAAAGATATTTGCCCCAACTGGTTGGTGAATGTGCCTGCTCCTAACGTTAGTATTGGCAAACGATGTGTTCCGTTTAAAATTGAAATGGTGATTCGTGGTAATTTGGTTGGACATGCCTGGAGAACTTATGCTTCCGGTAAAAGAGAGCTGTGCGGCGCCGTTATGGCCGATGGTTTGAAGGAGAACGACTATTTCCCCACCCCCATCATTACACCTTCAACGAAAGCTGAAGCCGGACATGATGAAGATATTTCTCCGGCAGATATCATAGCTAATGGAATCTGCACCGAAGCTGAATGGGAACAGTTGAGCAGCTTTGCACTGCAGTTATTTGCAAGAGGAAAAGAAATTGCAGCCAAACAGGGATTAATACTGGTTGACACAAAATACGAGTTTGGAAAAATTGGCGATACCATTTATTTAATGGATGAAATTCATACACCCGATTCATCCCGCTATTTCTATGCTGATGGTTTTGAAGACCGTCAGCAAAAAAGTGAACGTCAGAAACAATTGAGTAAGGAGTTTGTACGTGAATGGCTCATTAAAAATAATTTTATGGGTAAAGAAGGACAAACCGTTCCTGAAATGAGTGAAGATTGGATTGACACAATCAGCAAACGATACATTGAGCTGTATGAAAAAGTGATCGGTGAAAAATTTGTACCGCAGGATTTGGGTGATGAGGAAACAAAAGAACGAATCATCAGTACACTTCAAACATTATAATATGACTCCCGATTCTATTTTCAGCATCTGCAGCAGTATTGCCATGATAGGCTGGTTGATCCTGATCATAGTAAGTCCTTTCTGGTTTGAAACGGATAAACTACTGATCGGTATCATTATCACTTTATTTGCAATTGTGTATGCATGGTTAATTGCACAAAGTTTTCATCCCGGCGATTTTGAAAAGTTCAGCACATTGAATGGAGTAATGGAATTGTTTACCAACAAAACTGCAGTAACTGCCGGTTGGGTGCATTACCTCGCCTTTGATTTAATGACCGGTATCTGGATTAAAAAGAATTCAGAAAAGTATGGCATTAAGCATTGGGTTATTATTCCCTGTTTATTGTTTACGTTTATGCTTGGGCCGGTAGGTTTATTATTATACTTTATCATCCGTTTGCTGAAAACTAAACGATATTTCGCTGACAATTAACTTGTGCATGGAAGATATAAAACTGAATACTCCACAGAATACTTCAGCTTTAAAAGCATTCTTTTTACGGTTAAAAAGCCGTAACCCATTACTCTATTGGTTTGGCTGGTTCAACTTCCTGATGGTGATTGTTTGTGCTGCCATGATTCAGTTTGATCCGGGTAATATTGTTCTTGGTATTAATGCATGGATCAAGCCAATGAAATTTTATATCTCTATTGGAATTGTCAGCTGGACATTCAGCTGGCTGCTGGTTTATGTGCAGAAGCAAAAGGCAGTTAAAAAATTCTCCGTGAGAACCGTAATTTTTATGCTCATTGAAATGATCATAATTACCTGGCAGGCGGCCAATGGAAGATTATCTCATTTCAATATCAGCACTTCTTTATACAGTATGCTTTTCAGTTTTATGGGCATTATAATTACTGTTTTTACTTTATGGGCTTTGTACATAGCTATTCTGCTGTTCAGGCAAAAAGAATTTCCGCTGTGGATGAGTGATGGTTACAAATGGGGAATACGCTGGGGTATGTTGTTTTTTGTCATTTTTGCTTTTGAAGGAGGGTTAATGGCTGCCCGGCTGCATCATACAATTGGCGCTGCTGATGGTGGTGAAGGTTTGCCAATTCTCAACTGGAGTAAATCATATGGCGATTTAAGAATAGCTCATTTCTTTGGCATGCATTCTTTGCAACTGCTGCCTTTAATTGGTTACTATTTTGCTAAAACAAAACTGCAGATCAACCTACTTTCACTTGTTTATTTTTTATTTATATCATTACTTTTCTGGCAGGCTTTAATGGGATATCCATTAATCAATTAACTTGCCGCATGAACAAAATAGTCTTAGCCATATCCTTTGCATTGCTTTCCCTATTTTCAGTAAATGCACAGGAGGCTTATCTTCTTATTGGAACATATACCACAGCAGGAAGTGATGGCATTTATGTATCGAAATTCAATTTGCAAACAGGCGAAAGCAAAATCGTCAGCTCTGTAAAAACATCCAACCCCTCATACCTGGCTGTAACTCCCAACAAAAAATTTGTGTATGCGGTGAATGAAGATGATCCCGGTGGAATTTCTGCTTTCCGTTTCAACAAAGACTCCGGCACATTAACCCTGCTGAATAAAAAAACAAGTGCTGGTGCACACCCCTGTTATATCAGCATCAGCAAAAACGGAAAGAATGTGGTGGTTGGAAATTACAGCAGCGGAAACATTGCCGTTTCAGGAATTAATTTTATTGGATCAATCAGTCAGCCACGACAGGTAATTCAGCACAAAGGCAGCAGCATCAATAAACAACGTCAGGAAAAACCGCATGTGCATTCCACTGTTTTTTCACCCGATTATAAATATCTTTTTGCATCTGATCTGGGCATTGATAAAATCATGATTTATAAAGTTGCTTCCGAAAGTGGCGCATTGATTGCTGCAGAGCAACCATTCATTGATGTAAAGCCCGGTGCAGGCCCAAGGCATTTTGAATTTCATCCCAATGGAAAATTTGCCTATCTCATGGAAGAACTTTCAGGAACTGTAAGTGTATTTGCATACGATGATGGAAAACTCAGCTTACTGCAAAACACTTCTTCTCACCCCATGAGTTTTAATGGAGCTTACGGATCAGCTGATATACATGTTTCTCCAGATGGACGTTTTCTGTACTGCAGCAACCGAGGCGATGCCAACTCCATTGCCATCTTCAGTATTGATCAGCAAACAGGGTTGATACAGGTTGCAGGGTTTCAACCAACACTGGGGATTCATCCAAGAAATTTCATCATTGATCCCGATGGTAATTATTTACTGGTAGCCAACCGTGACAGCGACGAAATCGTTATCTTCAGAATAGATAAAAAAACAGGTTTGCTCGATGACACCAAAAAGCGGATTAAAATTTCCAAACCTGTTTGCCTGAAATGGATCACCAATCTTTCATCAAACGAATCATGGAAATAAAAAAGATCTATCCCGAATCAATGCCTTATCCCAAAGGCTACTACTCTCCTGCTGTTGTGCACAATCATACGGTGTATGTAAGCGGACAATTACCACTGAATGAAAAAGGCGAACCGCAAATTGCAAATATTGAAGATGAAGTGCGGCAATGCATGAAAAATATTGAAACGATATTAACAGCAAGCGGAAGCAGCCTGCAGCATATTTTAAAAGTGAATGTATTCATTGCCGATATCAGCAACTGGCAAAAATTCAACCAGGTGTTTGCAGAAATCATGGGCGATCATCGTCCTGCAAGGATTGTTGTTCCCTGTAATCAATTGAACTATGGCTGCGGTATTGAAATAGATTGTATTGCTGCGTTAGCTGAATAGTTATTTTATCAGGGCTAAAGCTCTTCGCTCTTTACACAATAACCACAGCCTTAGGCCGTAGTTATAAAAAACAAGAAAGCCGGCTTTAGCCCTGACAAAGTTTGCCGGTAAGTCGGTAAGAAATACAGGAAGTTACGAATACACTTATCATTACTTACCACCTTCCCGTCTTTCCGGCTACAAATGAACTTATTGCTTCAACCAATAAACGTAACTCAATGAGCATTTCCAAAGAACAGATCGTAGAAGCACATGAACGGATCAAACCATTCATTCATAAAACTCCAGTGCTCACTTCAAAAACGCTGAATACTTTTTCAGGTGCTGATTTATTTTTTAAATGTGAGAATTTTCAAAAGATTGGTGCCTTTAAAATTCGTGGAGGAATGAATGCCGTGCTGACATTACCAAAAGAGAAACTGAAAAATGGCATTGCAACACACTCATCGGGCAATCATGCACAGGCAATTGCCTATGCAGCACGACAGGTAGGCACAAAAGCATATATTGTTATGCCCAACACTTCACCAAAAGTAAAAGTAGATGCGGTGAAAGGCTATGGTGCTGAAATAACTTTCTGCGAACCCAATCAACAGGCAAGAGAAGCAGCTTTGCTGAATATAGTTGATCAAACAGGTGCTGAATTTATCCATCCTTACAATGATGAACGTGTTATTACCGGGCAGGCCACCTGCGCTAAAGAACTCATTGAGGAAATTCCTGATCTTGATATGATTCTTGCTCCTGTTGGTGGTGGTGGATTACTCAGCGGAACATTATTGAGTGCTCATTATTTTTCTTCTGCAACAAAAGTATATGCTGGTGAGCCCGAAGGTGCTGCTGATGCAGTGTTGTCATTGAAAAGTGGTAAGATTGAAGCCGCTCCCTATGTAAATACCATTGCTGATGGATTATTAACTAAGCTCGGCGATATTACCTTCCCAATTATTCAGCAATATGTAACAGATATTCTTACAGTGACCGATGAAGAAATTATTGCGGGATTAAGACTTGTATACGAACGAATGAAAATAATTGTTGAACCAAGCTGTGTTGTTCCCTTTGCTGCACTGATGAAAAACAAAGAACTCTTTGTCGGTAAAAAAGCAGGTATCATCTTATCAGGTGGTAATGTTGATTTGAAGAAGTTGAGTGAGTGGTTTGGGTAAACACTTAAGCATTGCTATTACTGAATCTAATATTGAGATAGTTGTAACATATGATTAAATCAAACGACTTTACCGAATACTACAAAACAATTAGTAATACAGAACTGTTAAGTATTCTTGATAACCCAGACGGTTATCAACCTTTAGCAATTGAAGCGGCTAAGAAAGAGTTTTCAAACAGACAACTTACTGATTTGGATATTAAGGAAGCAAAAGAATCTTTAATTGCTAAACAGATTCAAATCGAAAAACAGAAACAAAAAGTAAAGGCTATTGAAAAAAAAGTAATAACTACAGGCAATACTTTATTTGATACGTTAAACCCGATTCAATCAGAAATACCAACAACAGAAAAGACAATACGATTAATTGTAATTGTTTTTGGCGGGCTATTTCTTTATGGACTCATAAAAGATTTCTGGATACACCTTTCATATATAAGAGATATTCACAGGTTTCCATTTGATAGCATTACATACCTCCTAACTTTTTTATTTTTCCCAACAGGTATTTTTTTCTTCTGGAAAAGAAAATCAATTGGCTGGACGCTTTTAGTTATTTTCCTGATATTTTCTATCGTTTCGGTATTAAGCTCACTGATTGGTTCATTTTCCTGGAAACAGTCGAACTTTGGTGAGCTTAGTAACTTTTTTCCAAGACCTGATCCAATAAAGTTAATTCCCCAATTGATTTTTTTAATAGGACTACTATATGTTTTGACCAAAGAAAATATCAGGGAAGTATTCATTATTGATAAAAATAAAATGTTCGCAACACTTTTAATATCCGTGCTATTCGCATCTTTTTTAAGTTATTTATTTTCATAGAACTGAAGCAAGGAGCTTTTATCTTAATATTCTGGATTTACACCCACACTTCACATTCTTTTTAACCTCCCCCGCAAATTTTATTTCCAAACATCGTCCAAACGAAATAACATTTACATTTATCCCTAATTATTATAATATTCTTTTCTATGAAATCAGTTGCAGCCTTTGTGCTTTCATCTATCTTCCTTTTCGCAGGTATTGTTTCAGCAAATTCCGGAGTAAAGTCAAAAAAAGTCCCCCGTTCGTATATTTCTCATTATGAAAATGTGCTGGGGACATCTATGGAACTGAAGGTTTCTGCCAGATCCCAAAAACAGGCTGCATTGGCA
>JANOIQ010000331.1:0-3076 GCA_031407835.1 Chitinophagaceae bacterium | reverse complement strand
CATCATCACCATCGAAAAATTTTTCATACTGCTGCCGGGCTGTTCATGTTCTTTCATTACAGCTATTACACTGAGTGCAATAGGAAACATCATCATGGTGGTGGCTGTATTGCTCAACCACATACTTAGAAAACCTGTTGCAATGATAAAACCAAGTATGATTCGGTCGCCACTTGTGCCGGTGCGTTTAACGATTGTTAATGCAATGCGTTTATGCAAGTTCCATTTTTCAATGGCCAGGCCAATCATAAATCCACCCATGAATAAAAAGATCACGGGGTTGCTGTAAGCCTTGGTGGTTTCTTCAATGGTTCCTATTTTCAAAAGAGGATGCAATACCAGTGGCAGCAATGCAACAGCAGGCATGGGTAATGCTTCACTGATCCACCAGGTGATCATGAGAACAGCAACAGCAACAGCTTTGTTGGCGTTGGCATCTAATGAAAACGGGTTAAAGAAATAACAGGTGAGTGATAACACGACCCCTGAAAGAAAGGCAAGCCAGTATTGGTTTTTTTTGATCCACTCCATGTGATAAAAATAATGAATAGCCTCCGACTTTAACAAGGGGAAGAAAGTTAATGAATTTGATTTGCCGGGAAGACGGGAAGGAGGTAAGAAGTCAAGTTGTTTTTTTTTCGTCTTACCGCCTTCCCGGCAATACAGCTATTGTAAATTAGATGAAACTATTTTTTGTATGTTGGAACTAATCAATAACCCCCGACTTTAGTCGGGGGAAATGAAAGGTATAGTTGATTGGCTTTAGCCTTGATGTTTTTCAAAATATGCTGAACAGGATAGTTGGCCGGTAAGTCGTGAAGGAGGTAAGCTGTTTATTTTAATTGTATTTCTTCCCATCTTACCGCCTTCCCGGCACCCGTATTTAAAGCAACAGTATTCCTTCCTTATTAAACACATGCTTACTCACATGCGGATTGCCATGAATAAAAAAGCGATACAACCACTTTGCATGTTCAGCTGCGTAGGCAACACCAATGCGTTTGGAAACAGCGATATCAAATTCTGTTGTGCCGTCATCTGCAATAAATAACTCTTTGCTTTGCAGACTGAGTCCGCTGTGTTTTGTAAAAATACCCAGGGCTTTGCTTGCATTGCCGGGGCCACGGCCAATAGAAGTATCGAATTGTTTTTTATTATAACGCTGGAGCATTGTATCAATCCCTTCCAATGGTTCAATACCACGTATCAGCACTGCATCGGAGTTGTTGGTTGTATTACACACCACATTAAACAAATGATGAATGCCATAACAGAGATACACATACGAAACACCACCTTTCCCAAACATAATCTCTGTGCGGTTAGTTCTCCTGTTGTTGTAAGCATGCGATGCTTTATCAATGATGCCGGCATAAGCTTCTGTTTCAACAATGCGTCCGGCAGTATAGATTTCATCAAATTTTGTGACAATAATTTTACCTAACAGATCTTTTGCAATCTGCACTACATCATTGCGCAAATAAAAATCATTGCTGAGCTTTTGCATTTTGTTGTATTTTGCCGCCTCTGCCTGTAAATAACGCCAATATCGGTCATTCAATTAAAACTTACAACGCTTGCTGAAAGAACTCGTCATAGCAATACAGGCCTACTTCAAAGCTCATCAGTTTATTGTGAAGAACAAGTTATGGAAATGGATTTTTATTCCCGGCTTCATTTATATGCTCATGTTCATGGGGGGCATTTGGCTATTCTGGAATTCAAGTACTGATTTTCTTGACTGGCTGTTTAACGTGGTTGGTATTAAGACCTGGCTCGAAGCGATGAACAACAGCTTCCTTAATTTCCTGTTCATTACCGGTACCATTATATTCAGGTTGATCCTGTTGTTCTTTTATTTTTCACTGTTCAAATTTTTATTCCTCATTGTTGGTTCGCCGCTGTTTGCTTACCTGAGTGAGAAAACAGAAAATATTTTGGAAGGAAAAGATTATCCATTCAGCATGCAGCAATTGCTGCATGATATCTGGCGTGGTATCCGTTTGGCATTACGGAATACATTATGGCAAACTGTATATACCATCACTCTTTTGTTATTTTCTTTGGTTCCTGTGGTGGGATGGATCAGTCCGCTGATTGCATTTATGGTTGAATGTTATTACTATGGATTCTCCATGCTCGATTACAGTACAGAGCGGCATAAACTTTCTCCATCACAAAGTATTGCTTTTATCAGCAATAGAAAAGGGTTAGCTATTGGAAACGGTATGGTGTTTTTTCTCTTGCATATCATTCCTGTTGCCGGCTGGATTTTAGCACCTGCTTATGCAGTTGTTGCAGCTACTTTAAGTTTGTATCATCAAAATGAAAACCCGTAATAAGTTACAGCATGTTTACATTTGATGTTGGTTAAAATACGGCGAACCCGAATTTGTAATACCTCAAATCTCTTTATAACCTAAATGATCATCTGTAATGGCAATCGTTTATCTTATTCCAGCTCCGTTAGATGAAGAAAGTTTACAATCCATTCCGGCTTATGTACTGGATGCTGTAAAGCAATGCACTGTTTTTTTTGTGGAGAATGAACGTACAGCCAGACGTTTTTTAAAAAAACTTGATAAGGCCATTGTGATTGATGATCATGAATGGTTCACCATTCATAAAGCAGAAGCACAGGTAAAGGGGCAGTTTATACAAAAGCTGCAGCAGAATAAAACGGTTGGTATTATCAGTGAAGCCGGTTGCCCGGGTATAGCTGATCCAGGACAGGTGTTGATTGAAGCGGCTCATAAACAGGGAGCAACTGTTAAACCATTGGTTGGACCGAGTTCTATTTTATTGGCATTGATGGCTAGTGGAATGAATGGTCAGCAGTTTGCATTTGTTGGGTATCTGCCTATTGAAGAACCGCAACGCAGACGGAAATTAAATCAGCTCGAAGACCTCTCTGCCAAATTTGAAAGCACGCAGCTATTTATTGAAACACCGTACCGGAATAATCAACTGCTCGAAACTATCCTGAAAACATGCAATCCAAAAACAAGAATTTGCATTGCTTCCAATTTAACTGCACCAAATGAATTTATCGAAACAAAAACAGTGGCAGAATGGA